>CANPWO010000012.1 GCA_947584535.1 uncultured Clostridia bacterium | reverse complement strand
CACTAACATTGTATCATAATGTAATAATGTGTGTCTTTTTATTTTTTTAAACCGGTCACTTAATTTTACCATTTATAAAATTTAGTAATAATTTGAAAATTATTTATTAATACAATTTAGTCAATAAATATATTTTGAATTCAACAATATTTACATAATGTGGTATAATAATATTAAGAACTATATAAAACTCGATATAATATGAAAGGATGTTTTAAATGAAAGATTTTGATAAGCTGGTAGTTAATATCATTACTTGGAAAATAGCTCTTACTATTATAATAGGCTCTATTATAATATGTATAGACACAATAAAATTAGTAATAGAGGAAATATCACTACTCTTTTAAATACTGCAGTTTTTGTTATTTCCTATACAGGTTATTTGTTATACTTACTTGCAAAGTTCACAATAACAGCTATATTTTCTATTGCAAAAGCTACTACCATTACACCAAAATTTAAACACAAAAATAAAATTCAAAACCCCTTTCCTTTAAAAAGGAGAGGGGCTATTTTTATCCAATTATTATAAGCTTTATTTTTTTCTTTTCTACGTTGATTCTTTTTATACTTACAAGTACTTTTTGACCATACTCTATTCCATTTACATGCTCTGCAAGACCAACTAAATTAGGCTTAAGTTCCACAAATACACCTGACTTTATTCTATTTCTTATGATACCTTCAACTATATCTCCTTCTTTAAATTTTTTTACATTTCCCAAAATTTTATAACAATAAAAAAAATTATTCATTGGTATAACTTAATTAATAAATATATTATAGCTTGATAATATTAACATAATATGATATAATAATAGTAAGAAGTATATAAACCTCGATATAATATGAAAGGAGTTTTTTAATGAACGATTTTAAGAAAATGATTGTTGATAACAATATTTTTAAAATAGCTCTTGCTATTATAAGTGTTGTTTCAATAATAGGAATACTGTTTAACATACGGAGATTAAGTTTTTTACTTTTTTTATACGCCCCAATGAGTATGCTTTATTGCAATATGTATAAACACAATAACATTAGTACTATAGGAAATAAAACTACATTTTTAAATACTTCAATTTTTGTTATTTCCTACCCGGGTTATTTGTTATACTTGCTTGCAAAGTTTTCAATAACAGCTATATTTTCTATTGCAAAAGCTACTACACATTCGCCATTTAAATATAAAAAGAGGAAAAAATAAAATTTAAAAATCCCTCTCCTTTAAAAAGGAGAGGGGCTATTTTTAATTTTTATTTAATTTCATATTTCTTCTTGAAATTGCAAAAGCTATTATTAATATAATTATTATTGCAGATGCTATTCCAATTACTATCCATGTTTCAGTAGTTAAATTAAACATTTTTCCATTTGATTGTACATCAGAATATTCTATAATTTGATTTAACTCTAAAGCATCAGTTTTATTAGATACTAGTTCACTACTTACTTCTTGATTTGAAAGTAGATATTTTGAGTTATGATTAATATAAAATTCATAATATCCGTCTGTTGATAAACTTATTTTTAATGCTACCTTATCAAGTATATTTCCATTTTCATCAAAATAATAAACATACATTGGATTACTTCCAAAATAATCATTTAATGTATCAGTAACAGCAAGTCTTATCAAACATTTACCCGGTAAAATACCATTATCTGCAAACTCTAAAATCATTCCCTCTTGTAATTTTCCAAGTATTCCTGATTTTTCAATATAGTTTAAATCCATAATAGAAGCTTTTACATCAACATCTTTAGCTTCTTTTATATCCAAACCTGAGAATATCCATTGATTATTATTATATGTTACTTCTATTACTTTACTTGTTCCCTTTATTGCTGAAAATAATGCTGAATCTATAATTGTATCTTTATCTGCATTTATAGAAATAATTACATTATCATCTGCATCAATTATTTTTTTAATAACTTCTGATGTTATTTTATCATTATCAAGCGATAAAATATTACCATTAGCATTTTCTTCTGTTATATCAATTGATGCATTAAAGCTAATATCTTTTCCATCTTCATATTTATATGTAACACCTGAAGTATCAGTAAGTGCCATAGATTTTAAACTATACTTTCCTGCTTCAGTTGTATAAGGAACTATAAAATAAGGTTTACCTGTTTCTATTCCTTTTAAATAAACTATCATTGATTGTTTATTTGTTTCATCTACAAATGAAAGCATTGCTTTTGATAATCTGTATTCTAAATCTAAATTAACATTTACTTGGCTATTTATTTTTGCATTATCTGTACTTAAAGTTACTGACTTTAAACTATTATTACTTTGTGATTTTGTTATATATAACCATGTATTTCCTGTTAATCCATAACATTCTCCTGTCCAATCAGAATAATGTATTATTTGATTATCATTATCATATACAGCTACATCAAATAGTTCTAATATTGTCCCCTCTTTTACTACTCTATCAGGTAAAACAACATATTGAGAATATGGAACTTTTAAATTTTCTAAATTTAAAACTAAATCATCAGATTGTTTTTTTATTCCTCCATCTACTCTTTCTATAAAAGTACAAGTTATTTTTGAAATATTAGATTCATCACCTACAAAATTAATATTTAAATGATTATCATATTTTTTTAAATCACTAACAGAAATTTCAGTATCTTTTAAAGAAACTTCACTATAATTCCAAAAAGCTTCTTTATTTACTTTATTTCCACTACTTACTAATTCAAATCTGTCCTTATTTTTTAAATCATAATAACTTTTCTCTTCATTTGGATTTAAATAACTAGTATTAAAGTCATCATAAGTTATAACACTTACTCCAGCTAATCTAAATTTATTACCTTCTTTTAAAACTCTTGCCGGTAATTTAACATAAGGATTAGTTGTTAAGTCTTGTACTTTTAACATTAAATCTTTTGACATATTTCCATCGTCATGACCTGTTGAATCAATTTCTATTAAATCAACTCTTATTTCCTCAACTTTTGAGAAATCTGCATTTACAGATAAATGTACTTTATTTTCATTAATATTAACTACTCTATCTTCTATATATAGACTAGTAAAATTAGAAAATAATTCAGGTGCTCCAACCCCGCCTCCATATACACTTATATATGATACACACGAAATTGTTACTATTAAAAATACTAACACCATTGTTTTTATATACTTTTTCATATATGAACCTCCTTGTATTTATTATATATAAAAAATAATCTTTTTTCAATATATATTAGATCTTCTTATTATAATAGGTTTTCATAAAAATTGAAAGAAGAAGCTAATTCTTTAACTTCTTCCTTTTTTATATTTTTGATTTCAACTGAATATTGATAACAATAAAATTATTATTTATTATTAAGAAATATTCTATCTTTTAAATTTTTATATTTTTATACTTTAAATAATCTCTATAATTCCTATATCAAGAAAAGAAATTAATAATAAACTTAAAATATATTCAGCTTTACTATTTTTCTCATAATTAAAAATACTAAAATTAAAATCAGCTACATTATCTAAATCAATTTTATTTACATCTATATTTAATAGAGAATGTATCATTTGAATAAAGGCATTTTTTAATGTTTCTATACTTATATATTTATCATTATACTTCTTTTCATTAATATATTTCTTTAAAGTTTGCTTTTCAAAATCAAAATTAGTTGATAATTTTACTAAATCATTTTCAAAGTTTGATACAATAAATGATTCAATAGAAGGATAATTTAAAAGTAACATTCCACCTATTCTATAAAATTCGTTTGACTCTCTAGAATTGGAATATTTATTTAATAATCTATCAACATTATTGCGATCTTCTATTCTATCTGCATCAAAAATATAATATATAGCAGAATTTTCATAATTAAATTCTAAATTATAGTTACTAATATTTTTTATTTGTTCATCTATAAAATTAACATCTTCTATCGAAAAAATATTACTATACTTTGAATTTATAATAGCTATTTCAGAATTTCTATTTTCATTACTTACATATTTTGGACATTGTATTTTACCACTTCTATTACTAGTAATTACTTCATTATATTTTAATACTTTAGTAAATATATTTTTTAGAATATTTATTTCTCTTTTTTCACCTTCAACTATATATATAACCTTTCCAATATTTTTATTTAAATTAAGCCTAAAATTATCTTTTAATATTTGGTATGCCATCAAACACTCCACTTAAATACATTTTTTCTAAATTCTGTGCTTCTCTTGGTTTACTATCAGATATCCTCTTAACTTTACTTCCTTTTCCATCTATAAAATCAACTGAATATATCTGATCTGGTCTAAATATTGTATTTGATAATAAATTTGTTGAATGTGAAACTATAAATATTTGAGAACGTTTACTATTTTCCATAAAATATCTTATAATCTTTTCTTCTAAAAAATTATGCAAAGAACTACTAAATTCATCTATTATTAACATTCCATTTTTTAAAATAGTTTTAAATAATTGTGGTATTATATGTAATAATGTTTTGTTTCCTTCTGATTCCATAGATAAAGGCAAGCCTACATTCATATCATTTCTTATCATTATTATATTCTTTTTTCCATCATTAGAAATTAATCTAAGCCATTTATTTTTATATTCTTCTACATAGTCAACTATTTGGTTACTGTTTATCTCATTAAGAAATTTGTTTAATTGTTCAACTCCATTATTTTCTATATAATCACGAAGAGCTATTGGATTAGAACTATTTATAACTTTATTATACTGATCTATATATATAGAATTTTTTAAGAATTCATACCATTCTTCTAATACTTTATTATCGATAAATCTAGTATCAAAATATACTTTTCTTACAGCAGATTGATTATTTTTTAAATTATCAATAGTTATTTTAACATTATCAATATTAGTATATTCTCCACTATTATTTATTCTAACTAACACTTCTTTACCATCTTGTATTAATAATTCCTTACATATTAAATCATTACTAGTTTCAATAATATATTTAATATTTGAATTATTTATTTTAAACTCATACTCTAATTCCATTCTATCTTTTACATCGCTATACATACTTTTATACCAAAGGAAATTTAATTCACTATCTCCTAATAATAATCCTAACAAAAAACCTAAAGAATTAATTATTGTTGATTTACCTGTTGCATTTCCTCCGATAAACAAAGCTCCTTTTAAAATACCATCATTAGTCTTATTCGTTTCAGATAAAATTTCATATCCCGTTGCATTAAAATCAATAGTTGTCTTTTCTATAAAAGATTTAAAATTTTTTAATGATAGTTTAACTAACATAATAATCTTCTCCTTTTATTAATATTGTATCATATTTAATAATTGTTTGCAATTTTTTTACAGTTTTTTTTTAAATTCAGTAATTTTTTTACACATAATATATTATATATCCTTTATTTAAATAATATTCAAAAAGAGAAATACATACTATATATAAAAGTATTTATCTCTCTTTTTCATATTTTTATCCAATTATTATAAGCTTTATCTTTTTCTTTTCAACATTGATTCTTTTTATACTTACAAGAACTTTTTGACCGTACTCTATTCCATTTACATGTTCTGCAAGCCCAACTAAATTTGGTTTAAGCTCCACAAATACACCTGATTTTATTCTATTTCTTATAATACCTTCTACTATATCTCCTTCTTTAAATTTCTTTACATTTTCTTCAAATGTACCAAGTAATTCTTTATATGAAAGTTCAATTCTTCCAGTATCTCTATCATATTTTTTTACAACAACTTCTATTCTTTGCCCTGGTTTAAACATATCACTAGTATGTTGTAATACTAAATCAGTCATATCCTGTATTTTAAGTATTCCAGTAACACCACCACCTACATCTACAAAAGCTGCATATTCTGTGGTACTTACTACGACACCTTTTAGTTTCATTCCTTCTTTTAAGTGCATATACATCCAGCGTCTAACTTTTAATTCAAGCATTTTTTTAGAAAGTATTAGTTCTACCCTATCATCTATTTTTAAAATATCCTTTATACAAGTATGAAGAATTTTTCCTTTTTTATTTATAATATGCTTTTCTTCAACTAGTCCATCTTCTCCAACAATACTTGAAGCTTCATCTCTAGGAATAATAGCTTTTATATCACTTCCTACTACTCCAATCATGTTCAAGCTTTCATCAACTTCATCAACATACATATCTATAACTTGTTGTTCTTTTTTTATCTTTTCAAGCTGTTCAATAGAGTATCGTTTGATTTTTTTAGTTCTTTTTTTATTTTTATCTTGTTTATTTGTTTCTTCTTCCACTATTATCCCTCACTATCCATATTTATCTCTAATTTATAATTAAATGGTGAATATTCTAATACATTTATTATAATACTTTTATCATTACAAAATTCTATAAACTGATCATAATTTAAATTTTGTTTATTGCTAATTATATCAAAACTTTCTGTATATAATACACAATTAAATGAATAAATATTATAATTTTCACTATTTTTTAATTCTTTTAAAACATTATACTTAATATTTTTTTTACACAAATCAGAATCAATATATTTTTTCATTGTATTAGTAAATTCATTTAAATTATTATCAAATAAATTTTTTTTATTATCATCAGTAAGCATATCATACGCTTTTTGATATTCTTTTTGCTCTATATATGAGAAAAAATTATTAACAGGAACAATAACTAAATCTTTTTCATTAGGTTTCATGTTATAAAAATCAATTGCATTTGCATAATTTTTAAAAGGAATTTGAGCAAAAAAAGTAAAATATATAGATAATATCATAACAAATATTATACCGATTTTAACAATAGATATTTTATTACTCATGATTTCCTCCTTTTATACATTAAATATCATCTATTAAACTATCATAATATATAGAAAATGTATTTTTTATATTATATATTTTAACTATTAATTTATGATTACTCTCATTTTCTAAATTTACATTTAAAGTATAATCAATAATATATACATTATTAATCTTTTTTGATATATTATTTATTCTACTGCTAATATTTTTGTCCTTAAATATATTAGTATATACATCTTCATATTTTTTCTCATCTTGTCTTTTTAATAAAGCTGTACATTTTTTTAATGATGACAAATCTGATTTTTTATATAAATTTAAATAAGTATTAAATGCATATGCAATTTTACTATAATTATCATAATTTTCTATAGTTTTACCTACTGAATTATTATTATAAAAGAGAGGTTCTATAGCGTTAAAACTAATAAGTAAAATAAATATTATTACTAATAATGCTATAATTCTATTTAAATAAATATTAAGTTTTTCCATTATAAAATCTCTCCTTTTTCTATGGTTTAATTATCTGCATATTTGCAAGTCCTGCATCTTTTACAGCTTGATCTAAATTATTTAAATATTGTCCTTTATCATAAATGCTACCAATATTTACAATTTTAGTTATATAATGATCTAGTCTACTATCTACATTACCATATGTTCCAGTATCAATTTCTTTCATTTTATTTACAAGACTAGTACTTGCTTCTATTTCCATAATACATTGACCATTGCTATGTCCATATTTATTCGCTGGATTTGTATCCCAGCCAACATATTCTTGACTCTTTTCATCAGCTATTATAGCGGGAATTACTGTACCATCATCTTGAATTCCAAATATTATATCGCCAATTTTTCCCATAGTACTTGTAGTAGCTACAGCAAAATAATCGCCATACTTAACAGCTCCATAAGAACTAAATGTTATTTTACCACCCTGTGTAACAGTATCAACCATATGTCCCCTCTTAGAATCATAAAAACTTCCTGTAACTTTTCCACCTAAATAATCTATTAAATCATGTGAATTTACATTTGGTGTCCAACCACAAGTTTCCCAACGAGTATATGTATGCAGTTTTCCTAATCCCGAAGGTATATCTATTCCACTTATATTTGAAGTATCAACACTAGATGATTGATTCATCGGAGTTGTAACTCCAAAATGTTCTCTTAATATCATTGCCATTTCCATAGCAATTTTTCCGTAATTTGCATCGATATAATCCATTGCAGTTTCATTATCATAAAATTCACATTCTATATATGTTAAAGGAATACCCATACTGTATGAAATGCTATAGTTTCTAAGACTTTGAATAATAGGTGACAATTTTTTATTTCCAAGATTATTATTAACAAAACATTGCAAAAATTTTTCATCTAATTCTGTAGCAGAAAATCCAGCAGGATAAGTAAGCAACGCTCCTGAAGCTTCTCCTTTAGAAGAATTATGATGTAATTCAAATATATAATCATATCCAGTAAATAATTCTCTTGCTTGAGCTGATGTTAAGTCAAACCATACATCTTCATCTCCCCATAATACACCCCATTGATCCTTGTAATCACCTTTTCCAAGATTATGGGCCATAACTCTGTTTGCAATTACAGCATTCATTCCAGCTGCTTGTATAGCACCAGCAAGCTCCATTACAATTTTTCTATTTTGTGTAGGTTCAGTATATTTAAATTTTTCACCAGGTTTTTCCCTTTGTTCAGAATCATGTCCTGCAATTAGTAATATATTTTTCTTATTTGGATCTTTCTCCAAAGAACCCATACTAGCTTCAGCAGAAGCTAATGTATTATTATTTGAATCATTTGAACCTTGTATTTCAAAATTTCCTGCATCCATAATATATTCTGCATCAAATGTATCATATCCAAGTGATGAGCCATATACAAATGGTAAAACTCCTTTATTTTGAAATTTTTCTTTAAATAGTTTTCTTAATTCATCATATGCAAATGATAAAAATCCTCTACTATATCCAACATGATTAGAATACTGACTGCCTTTATTTAAATATTGTAAATAATTCTCTGGTTTTGAATTTGCTAAATCTACTCTATTTATAGCACTAGAATTTTTTAATAAATTATAATAATTTGTATCCTCTCCTGTAAAAAGTCCTAATCCACTTGTATCAACTTTAGAATTACTATTTTTAGGTGTATTTTCTTCTGAACTTGATGTATTAGTCTTTACTGATGAATTATCAATATTACTATTTCCCTCTATATACTCTTTATATTTCTCGTCATAATAAAATAAATTTGCGCCACCTGCATTTGAATAAATTTTATAAAATAAACCTTGTCCACCTGGTTTTCCTTCTATTCTTGTTTCATGTTGCACATATTCATCCTTTCCTTTTGGACTAATTATATCTCCTGGATACATATCATATTCATTTATATATAATGGAATTGTACGTTGACCATTAACTATACATTGTTCAACGGCCTTTAAAGCATCTTCATCGTAGTTCTCATTATCTTGTGTTTCTTGTGCATACCAGCCTGTAGAAAGAATATAATCTGCAAATGATTTACTTTGAGAAATAGCTCCACACCACTTCATATATTCATATAAATTACACATATGTGAGGCAATAGCATTCATTCCTTCAATATCACCATTATATTCTTGATATATATATTTTGCTAAACTAATCTTTTGATCTTCTGTTAACTCATATTTTGTCCCATTAAAAATTTCGCCACTACTTGAACTTGTTTGTGAAGAAGTAACTTTATTTGCCACAAGTCCTGGACTATCAATAAATTTCTTTACATCTTCTACTGTATATTCTTCAACATGAGAATCGCCTATTTCAAATTTATCTTCCCATATTCTTGTAACATTTACATAGTGTCCATCTTTAACTGTATAAGTATAGCTTCCATCTCCTCCTGGATCTCCGCCTTGTTTATATGCATCTCCATTTTCTTTATTTTCCTTATCTGGATTAATTCTTTTACTAACATCTGAATCACTGTACTTAGTATATGTATATTCATTATCTATTTTAACATCAAAGGTATGTGCTTTTTTTATACAATATTTTGTATTTACATCAAATTTTTTATCAACATACTCTTCAGCCATTGGACCATTTTCACTTTCATCGGTATGTTCCCTTGAAATCTCTTTAGTAGTTTTTTTACCATCTTTATCATGAGTAACTTGATAAGTTATTGTATCATATACTTTATACTTTGTTTTTAGTGTACATTTAGTAATATCATATCTATCCACTATAATATCTGACATAGCCTCTTTAATAGTTAAATATGTAAAATTAGCATTATTTCCTTTATTGGTTTGTGTCGAAGAATCAATAGCTCCCGAATTCATTGCAAGAGGAATCATCCATGTTTGCAAAAAAGGAAGTGTAAAATCAATAAAACTATTTAAAGGAGTATTTTTATTATCTTTTGGATAAACAAGTCCTAAGTTATAATCTGCTTGGAAACCAGCCTCAATAACTTTTTTACTACTTCCTCCTGATGAGCTTGTCCCAGAATTACCAGTTGAACTATCCCAATTTGCACTTGACGCACCACTAGATGCTTTTTGCCATATACCTGTTAATCCTTTACCTGTTTCTCCAAATACTGTTGTAAGCTCGGATTCATTAATACTTGCTGCCGTTTCCTCTGTCAATCTTCCAACAGATTCTATCCCATATCCGTCTTGATAGAAATGAGAGACTGTTTCTTTTACTAATCCATATCCATTATTCCCGCCGTACTCTGAACCAGGACCATGACCTGTACAGTGAATTAAAGTTCCATCTCCTACGTATATAAGAACGTGTTTCCTTGGACCAGTTGCCATAAGTAAATCTCCTGGTTTTAATTGTTGTTGTAATTGATCAATTGGTATGGAAGATGATGAACCACCTGATCCTAAGACCTCGCTATAACCATTAAAATATCCTGGATTTGGATTTCCATGATATGGAACAGCAAACTCTGAATAATAATCTGCACCAATACCTATTGATTGGTGAACTGCAAATCCTAACCAACCAACACAATCGAAATTATACACACCACCATATTTATTTCCCTCGTATGCAGCTGTTCTTCCATCAGTACCATATGTAGTTTCAGGTGCATGTGCATCATAAAAATTTATAGCAAATTCAGCTACATATTTTCCTGCCTCTTCCGACGATATAGCTTGTACATCATTTAATGTAAATGTTACATATGCAGATACAATAAATATAAACGATACTAATATATACTTTATTTTTTTCTTCATCTATTAGTGCCTCCTATTATAAATTTACCTTTATACTTGTATCATCATATGATAACACACCATCTTTAAAACCTTTTATATCATATTTACTAGAACCTGTTGTAATATTAGTTGTTTTTCTAGTTAATACATCAATCATGAAAATTCCTTTTTTCTCAACGCTATATATAAAATGAGTGTCATCTGCCCATAATGTGTTTTTTACATTATCATGTACTTGAAAATTTGGATATTTTCCATCTTTTGAAAAGAAATTAAGTTTTCTTAACTTAACCTGACTTGTAGTAGGAATAACAAAAAAAAGGTTATTTCCATAGTTTACATTATCATCAATAGTATATCTTGTAATTCTTTGCATTTCTGACTCTAATACCAAATCTTCATTTTTAAAATAAACATTATTTGGCAATTTTTTAGATTTATTTATAACATCATCAAATTTTATATCTTTTGTTATATTTCCTTTAAAATTCGAATAAATTGTTAAGCCACTAGGATTACTTGTATTAAACTCTAGTTTTATTCCTTTAGTTGAATATTTTATAACAACATAATCATCCTGTGTTTCATATACATCTGGATCTGGCCAAATATCAAACACTTCATCTATAAACAAATTATATTTTTTATCATCTATAAACTTGCTTACAGCTTCAGCAAATTTAGATGTATCAACATTTTCTACATTATATATAGATATTTCTATTCCTTGTTGCTTTTTTGAAAAAAATGCATATATTTTATTTGACTTGTACCCTATTACACCTGCATCTTCTTTATTAAAAGTAGGTTCTCCTAAAATATTTTTTATTTCTTCAAATGTACTTTTTGTGTTTATATTATTTACAACATTAGATGTATATCTTGAATTAAATACTATATTATATATTATTGGCTTTGTAAAATCATTTTCTATTACTCTAACATCATAGCCTTCGTCAAAAAATATTTTGTAATCATCCATTGAACTATCTTGACTACCAATATTTGCGCCATTAAATTTCCAATTATTATTTATTACATTATTAATCACAGATGATTGTATATTTAAAGATACATCACTAATCTTAGTATAATTTTTTATAGCTATATTACTATCACATATTCCAAAATAATTACTTAAACTATTAATTTTATAATCTTCTATTATTTCTTGTGATTTATCGCAATCTACTTCAATATTTATATTCTTTTCTTCATCAATAAGGAAAAAATCTTTATAATCTCTTAATTTAGCAATATAACTTATTAATTGTACATAATATTTTTGATTACTTCTATCATTACTATATAATGGATATTTAAAGTTTAAATAAACTCTATTATTATCTTGTTTTATAAATGTTGAGCCTGTATATACAACAGCTTCCTCTATTGTTTTAAAGTCTTTTGGAGAGGATATTTCATTTACTTGTTTTTTACTAGATGCTTTTCTTTGCTTTGGCATAAATAATACAACAAGTACTACTATAATTGCTATAATAATAAGTATTGTGATAGTTGATATTCTTCTTTTTTTCATAAACTATTATCCTCTCCTTTCATTTACTTTGTATCTTGATCAATTGTTATTATATAATCACAACCTGATACAACATCATCTATAGAGACAAAACCATTTTTTGTTCCACTATTAGGATTTGAGATCCAAACTTCATCATTTTCATTTATTTTTATACCTGCAATTATATGAGAATTGCTAGTAAATAATGAATTAGTTGTAGATATTACAACTGGTCTTCCAGCTTTTAAATTCTCTTTCATTTTATTTTTTATATCACTATAATAAATAGTATTTTTTAAATGCAAACAATTAGTTAAAGCATTTGATAAAGTATCCGATCCAGTATTTCCTCCCATATAACCTGCTATAGTTGCAGGAGTTTCATTTATTCCATATCCGCTTGCAATTATAGCTAGAGTAGTAGGACCACAGCCTTTACCATGTATTGTACCACCCCAATATTCTACATCACGCCATGGACTAAAACCTTGTTTATATTCTTTATATTCTCTTCCTTTACTGTCAGAAACTGTTCCTCTATAACCTTCCTCTTCATTAATAGGTTCATTCGAGTTATCTCCACCACTTGATGAACCTCCAGAAGTATTAGTACTAGAATTATTATTTGAACTTGATGTTACTCCAAATGAAGCATCATCATGTCCATATCTTTCCCACTTTATATAATTAAAGTTATATTTTTCAGTAAATAATATATGCTTAAACAATTCAAGTTTATCATTTGGATCAACAATCCAACCTTGTGCTTCAATAGCCTGAGAAGTGCTTTGATTTTGATCTGTCCATGTACCATCAACTGCTCCTATACCATCAAAAAGTACAGTACAATTATTTGGATCTATTTTACTAGCTACTTCATCAGTTATTCTTACTATCTTAGTTATACTGTTATATGCATAATAGCTTCTTAAATTTTCTTCATGTACGCCTGTCCCATCAGGTCCGGCACCATCGCAATGAACTATCTTTCCATTACCACAATAAATCATAACGTGAAAAGAATTACATAGTATATCACCAGGTTTTAATATGCTTTCAGAAAAATCTAAAAGTTCAAAACCTCCTTGATTTATCCTAGCATATTGTGTAGGCACTGCCCAATATGTAAATGTATCATTAGATCCTATTCCAAGGGATCTGTGTATTGCCATACTTACCCAACCTACACAATCAAGCCAAAAATATTTACCAGATGCCTGATTACTAGACATAGTATATTTTTTTCCTCTATATGCATAAGCTCTTGGACTATTTACATTATCCATATAGTTTGCAACAGTATAATAAGTTTCTTTTCCATATGCTTTTGCAAAGTTTAATGAAAACTGTGCTATATACATTCCAGCTTCATCAGCAGACATTGCATTTATTTCAGAGGGCGAAATAAAATAAACAATAGCTGACATTATAACTAATGTTAAAAATATTTTAACTTTATTTTTCATTTTATTTTCCCTCCTTTTTATCTATATATTTACATTTACTTGTGTATTATCGTATTTTAATACACCATTTTCATAACTTTTTATATTAAAATTATTATTACCTTTTATCAGTTCCTTAGTTGTAAAATCTTTAGCATTATATAAATAAATACCATTTTTGCTAACACTATATGCTAATATATCCTCTGAAATCCATAAATGAGAATCGCAATTTGATAAAATCTGCGATGATGGGTTATTATCATCATTAGATATAATATATATACTTGAATCCTCATAATCAGCAACAGCACCTTCATAGTAAACATATTTTCCACTATCATCCTTTAATGAAACAGAACTATCAATATTTCCGCCGTTTTTAGTTATTGTTTCTGTCTCTTGTGCAAGAAATTTAAATTGTGGATAAAAGTAATCTAAATTATGAAAGCTATATGCTCTTTGATATTCATTTTTATATACTAAATCTTCAGATTCTATATATATATTTTCAGGTAAATTTTGTGGATTTTGAATTAAACTATCGATAGTTAAATTATCTGTAATCTTACCTTTAAAATTATTATATATATGTACGCCATGATTTAACATATAATTAAATTGAATATTTACTCCCTTTAATGAATATTTTAAATTTATTGTTTTTCCTTCCATTTTTATTTCGTCAAAATCTGGCCATATTTTTATCAATGAATTTGCTAAATTATTTGAGTTCTTCTCTGTTAAAAATTTTGATATAATATTTGCAAATTCTGTAGTATCAACGCTTTCATTTCTATAGATTGAGATTTGATTTTCTAAAAAGAAAATATAAAACTTATCTGTTTTGTATCCGATAAAATAATCATCCGTAAAAGTAGGTTGACCAAGTATTTTCTCAATATCTTCAAAACTTTTTCCTACTGTAATATTATTGATAATGCTATCTTTGTATTTATTTGTAAATACAATATTAAATATCTTATTATCTATATTTCTTACTCTAATTCCTTCATCAAAATATATGTCATAATCATCAAGTGTACTTTCTTTTGTACCAAATAATTTATCATCATATTTAAATTGATTATTTATTAAACTAACTAAAATAGCTGATTGCACATTAACATTTACATTATTTATTGAAGTGAAATTTTGTAAATTCAATTTAGATGTTTCATTTTTAAAATAATTTGTTTCGCCATTTATTTTTACTTCTTTTATTCTTCTTACATTTTCATCACAAGTAACAGTAATTACAATAGAGTTTTCATCATCATTTAACACAAAATTAGTATATTTAAGTACATTTGCTACAGCAAGTATTAAATTATTATAAAAATTTTCATAACTTATATTATTCTCTATTGGTTTTACTTTAAATTTTAAATTTACAACATTTCTAAAAGAGTTAGCTACATCTTTTTTTGTACCATAATATTCACAGCCCATATATTTAACTACATCTTCTACACTTGTAAAACTTTCTAATGATATAATATCACTCTTATTTCTACCATTTACAGCATAATATATAACTAAGCTTATTATTAAAATAATAAATACACATATAGCAGTAAATATAATTTTTTTCATATTTGACTTAGTTTTCTTATCTAATTGGTTAAAATAACTTAACATATAGTATTATCCTCCCCAAAAACTAAAATGCATATAATCTTTTTTTGAACTCCAGTCTCCTCCCCAGTCCCATCCATATTTATCTCTTATAATTTTTACTATAGGATGATTTTCGTTCATTGACAAAGGGTCAGAATCTGGATTATATGGAGCATCATAATCTTGTGTATCTGGATTATGGTCTGGATTAATATCAATAGCTACACCAAATGGGTGTCCTGGATATCCATCACTATCTCTAAAACATCCTATATCTTCTATAACAGGATGACTTGGATCATTGTATATATCCTCAAACATTTTTTTAACAACTCCAGCAATTTTACTATTTACTTCAAGTGCTATTGTTTTATCTGTACCCTGACTAGACCATACTTTTATTTCTACACTTGCTTTCTCAACAGTACAATCACCTATTTTACCATTTGACCAAGTATAAGCTCCATTTACTTTATATTTACTTAAAGAATCTGTACTACCTGTTATTATTTCTATTCTTTTTGGATCTTTACCTCCGTTGCGTTTTATTTAATGTTGTATCATAATCTACAACAGCTAGCGAAGAATTAGAACTTGTACCATTTTGCATTGTAACATCATTCGTACCAAGGACATAATTATAATTTGCTTTTATTTCTTCTCCTGAGAATTCTCCTTCATTTACAAAATGATCATACATTTGAAGTAACGTAGATACTGGAAATTTAATTAAACTACCACTCTCTTCAAATGATTTCTTAACTTCTTCTGAAAGTCCTTCTGTATTTTCAATTACATTATTTACACTTCCAGTAAAAGCACTAGTAGATTCAGAAGCTTCAGCTTCTAAAACTACTACAACAATAAGTACAAAGAAAACTAACAAAATTAAACCTATTTTTATTGGAAGAGGAAGTACAACAAATGTTTGAATCAATCTTCTTGTAAAATTAGCTGTAGTTTTTACTACTGTATTACCAGTTGTTTTAAGACTAGGTCTACTTGGTTTAGTAGGTTCATTTTCTTGTTTTTCTTCTTGTTCATTTACTTCATTTGGTTCGCTCATTCACATACTCCCTCCTCTATAATTAAAATCTAACAAATATATTTTTCATAACGTTTCCAATTTTTACATTATAAAAATTAAATCCAATCACATCTTTATGATATTGCATATTTATTGGAAAGTAAAAACTTTTTGTAAAATATGAATCTTTATTTAAAGAATAATCTGTTCCTGCCTCTAGTATTGAAGAAGGTTGCTTAATTGTTCCATCACCATTCATTGCTAATACAACATTATTAATACTTGTAAAATCAAATGTTACTTTTTTATCAGAATAATTAGTGATTTTTACGTTATATATTAAACAATTTTCTCTTTTTTCACTTTCTGTAATTTGAAACTCAATATCATCTACTTTCACATTAAAACTATTATTATAAACTTTTGGTACAGTTTTTTGCTCTAAATTTATCTTATAATTATAAGGTGATGTTTCAATAATATTAATAAACCTTGTATTACGTCCAAAATAGAATCTAACTCTGTAAACATATACATCATTTTTTTCGCTATAAAAATTAACTTCCTTAAAATTAGCAGAAGGTTCCCCTGCTAAAAATCCGTTTTTATCAAGATATTCTTGTATATTATACTCTGATAAATTATTTGCTTCAATAAATTTATCGTCTAATTTTTCAAAAAATTTTTTATAATCTTTATCCTTTAATATACTTAATATATCATTAATATACATATTAACAGCTTCAGTTTCTACTGTTTCGCTAGAAGCTTCAGTATATTTAGCTATATCTTTAGAACTCAATTTTTCACTTATTATATTATTATTATCTTGAGTTATTTTACTAGTTGCACTTGTTTTACCATTTCTCCATATATAACATATAGAAATTATAAGTGAAACTAATATAACTATTATTACAATTAATATTATAATTTTATTATTATTTTTTTTCATTATCTTTACCTATTCTAAATAAAAAATACTATAGTTTCTAGTATCGGGTATAATTTTTATACCTATATATGATTTACTATCTTTTAAAACTGTTTTTAATTTTACAATATACATATTACTTAAATACTTTCTTTGATCTAGCTGTCTTACTTCTTCTATAAAATCATTTTTCTTTACATTTCCACTTCCAACAATAAATTTGTTGCACATTTCCTTTGATTTTTCTAAATACTTTCTTTTACTAAGTACTTTTTTATAATCATTTGAAAGCACTTGATAAAAATCTTCTCTTTTATATATTGATTTTTCTGTATTATTATCTGTTAATTCTAATTGATATGAAGTTATAAAAGATGAAATTATACTATCTAAAATCCAATATGTTTGCCTGTCATTATTTATAAAAGCTTCATTATACAAATCTTCTATAGTTTGTTTTTTATAATCTATATTTCTATTATCATCGAAAATATTTTTTAATATAAATGTAGCTAAAATAACCAAAATCAAAAAAGAAATTAACAAACTTAGCTTTTCTTGATTTGTTATATTATTCAAATTAATTATATTTTTTTTCATTATTAAGCTCCATTAAATATCACTAATATCAAGTTGGCTAAGTTGTTCATCAAGTCTTTTCTTAGCCTCTCTTACATTTCTTACTCTAGTTCCTTGTTCGTTAATTGCATTTACTTGTTTAATTAATTCATTATTTATTGCCTTAGTTTGACTAATTGAATCTTGTATAGTATTTATTCCTCTTACAGGTGCCATTGCAATAGATCCTACTTTATCACCTACCCCCATACCAACAAGTCCACCTTGAATGATTTCTTTTCCTTCTCCAAGAGCAGCCCCAGCAGTCATACCAACAGCACCAAATCCTATAGCTCCTGCTGTTTCAACAAGACCTGAGCCCATATTTACCAGTGATTTTCTAAAATCAGATCCTCTTTTAGCTTTTATTTCTGCTATTCTATCGTTATATGCATCTATTTTATCTTGAAGTTTTTCACTTGCTTGATTATTTGAGCCAGAAGCAGCAGCTTGAACTGAAGCATTTGCACTATTACTTTGACTACCAGCACCAATTGCTGATGTTGTAGCCGTTGGAATTTGTGCTCCTGCTTCTCCAGCTGTATTTGTACCACCAGTTGAAAGAGCAGGATTACCACCATATCTAGCTACATCTCTTGCCATCCTTGCCCTTGCCTGATTCATATCTCTTCTTTGACCGGCTTTAGCACCAATAGCTCCTGCTGCTCCACCAACAAATTTTCTACCATTATCAAGAACATTTTTTGCTAAGTTCGCAGCAAGCATAGTAGTAGCAAGTGACTTCATACCACCACGCATACCAGCATCATGCACATTTGACTTTACACCAAGTACTTTCTTTATTAATTCTTCTATTTTTGAAATTGATGCAAGTAGTATTACAGCAATAATACCTACTGAACCAGTTGCATCATTACTACTTCCATAATCACCCATAAGTAATGATAATATAAGAGACATTACAATTGCAAATATAAACGCTTGAACTGTTTGTATAAAAACAAGCATGCATAACTCTTTAAGCCAGTCTGCAAAAATATCTTTTTTCATTTATTCACCTTCTTACATTAATGCTTTTCCTAAAAAATCTAATAAAACAATAATTGGAGCAAATATTGCAAGTATAATTATATAGAACAATCTTTTAGTATATGAAAATACATATAATACTGATTGAAATACAAAAATAGCATACAATATAGCACCTGTAACTGAGACTTTTGATGGTGACCAACCAGTTACATTGCCAGCATTATCAGTTGGATATGTATAAGCAGCACTTTTAAATATTTCAGCCATCATTTTTAATATATCGGACGAATCACTAGCTTTTTGTTTGACCCATTTTCCACTATCAGAATCATATTTAAAAACTTTTCTTAAAGTTTCTGCTCCATTAACTATTCCTCTATACCAATCTATTAAATTATTTATCATATTTGTGGTTGTAATCCACTGTTCAACTGTATTCAAATTAGCATCTTGTTCAAATTTTCTTCTTGCTGCCTCTCTCGAAAGACCATTATATCCTTCGACAAATTGTTTCACACTATTATATGTTGAATCATCTACTGCACATTTAAGCGAACTAGCTAAAGATGGAAGAGGTGCACAGCCTTGTTCTTTTGATACCATTCCACCGCCTGTACTTCCAAATACCATATCAAAAGAATATCTTAAGGTGTTTATAAAATTACTATCCAAAAAATCAGTTCCAGAAGCATATTTCAATATTGTACTATTATAATCTGGATCATTTAATAAGTATGCGGCCATTTCTATTTTATCATCAGAACTATATATAAAATCTTTCGCATTTTCTGCATCTGCGCCACCAATTCCCCAATTTTGTTCAAAAAAATTATCTACTAAAGTTTTACTGTTTACCTCTCCTCGTAAATTAGTATTTATCTTATTAAAATCATATTCATTCATTTTATCAGTTAAAATACCGCTAGCAACTTTAACCAGTCCTTCATTTAAGAAGAATATAAAAGACATTAGATTATGCATAAGAAAAAGTAATACTATAGAAAACATCCATTTGGTTATTGCTTCTTTGTATTTTGCTTTTTCAGATGCTAGTGCAGTTAATGCCATTTTTATTGCTGCAATCCCAACAACTATAGTTAAAAATGCTATTGATATTGCAAGTATTGTAAAATAAACATTTCTAACCATTCTTGCTACTGGTGTATCACTACCATCAGTACTTACAAAAAATGAAGATTTAGATGGATTAAAGAAATTAATATCAAGTAAAGGTACTGCATTAAAAATTATTCTATCAGCCCAAGGAAATGTTGGATCCCCTGATATAGAAGTAAATATATTCCCTACCAAATATTCTACTAATGATGCAATAGAATATATAAAAGATGCAAGTGCCCCAGTTACTGGATTATCATTTACTTTTTTATCTAAATTATTATCAACTACCTGAGAGCTAGTTTCACCATATGTATCATTTATTTTTGCATATATAGTATTTATTGTATTTGCTGACAAAGAAAACATTATTAATACTATAAACACTAATGCAAAAGTAATTTTTAATGCTTTATTTTTCATCTTATCACCTTAATATCTTTATTTAAATTATTTTTTATTTCTACTTTCTACAATTTTATTTAGATTTGTTTCTACAAATTCAAATTCTTTTTGCGTTGGCCTAATAGCTATTACAGCTGATGAATATCCAATTTTAATTAAGCCTTCACCTCTAGAACAAGTTATAAGGAAATTTGATTCTCCTTCACTTAATTTAAATACTTCCTGCAAATATTCGATTTCTGATTTATCTTGTGATAAAAATAGTTTTGTATCTGCAGAAGTTAAAACTGCTTGAACATTTTTATTTTCATAAAAATCTTGGAATTTCTGTGAAACAACAGTTAAAGAAACATTTCTTTTTCTAGCACGTCTAGCCATTGTATTTAAGAAATCAACAGCTTCGGGATATGCAAGCATCATCCATGCCTCATCAACTAGTACACGTTTACTCCTTGCTTTTGTTTTATCTTCACTATTCTTTTTAACATATTTTTCCCAAATCCATGAAAGAAGTATTTGTTGTGCAAGTGGTCTTGCAAATCTTTCCTCAAGTTGAGATATATTTATATTTATAAACAATGAACCGTCTTGAAGTTCAAAAGTAGATTGTCCATCAAAATACGCCATTTGTCCATCAAATTTTCTAACATATTGTTTCATAACTTTTGTTAAATAATCATAGTGATATTTATATGTTTCATTTGTATTTTCTTTTGCCTTTTTTTCTAGTCTATCATACCAAGAACCAATAGTAGGCATTTCTTTTTTCTTTCTTGTTACATTGAAATCTCCGCCATCACTTTCTAAACTTCCAAAACTATCTTCATAAAGTGAATTTGGATCACTTGTAATACCCTTATCAGCATATTCTTCTGCTGCGATTTCAGCAATAATCTGTTTTGTAAGCTCATTTACTTCTTCAGACTTAGTTGCACCTCTTGCCATTGTAAGAAGAGATTGAGTAACATCTTCTACCTTATTTTCAACATTAAGTACAAATCTATCTTTACCTGTTATTTCATCTTTTTCAATTTCTGTCTCAATATCAAATATATTAATAATTGTATTACTATTTGGGCTTATATTTACATTTATTCCTCTTAAAGCCTCAGCAACTACTACATACTCTCCTTCAGCATCTAAAACTAGATTTTCTACGCCCATAAGTATTGCAGATCTTGCCATTATTGTTTTAATTGTAACAGATTTACCAGCACCTGATTTACCAAATATAATCATGTTATAATTTGAAAGAGTGTTACTAAAATTATCAAATATAACAGGTAATCCGGTTTGTTTATTTATACCTATTGGCACTCCAGTATCATGTCCTGCGTTTGCATCAACAAACGGAAATACAGTAGCCATAGAACCTCTATCAAATGTATGCTTTCTAGTAATCTTGTTAGTGTTAAGAGGTAGATTAGATTTAAATCCTTCCTCTTGTAATGCCCAAGCTGTTTTAAGTCCTAATAAATTTTTTGAAGCTTCCATTGCAAGTAGTTCTGAATATTTATCAAGTTCATCCTTTGTATACGCAAATAATGTACATATTATTGTTGCATCAAATAATTTATTATATCCTGCTGCTATTTGATCTCTTAAACTTTCTGCCTCAGCTTGTTTAGTAGTAAGAACAGATTCCCTATTTATATCTCCTCTATCATGAGCAACATATCTTTCTGATTGTAATTCTACAATTTGTTTATTTAATTCATTTTGTGATTTAGTCTCTGATATAGGAGTAATAAATACTGAAGTATTTACATCTCCAAATTCATATATACCAGATAAAAAGTATGGAAATGTTGCCTGTCTTGGAATTGTTGTTAAATAAAAAGTTCTTGCAAATCTTGATACTTTAGAAAATATTTCTAAATAATCATAATGTGTTGCATCAATTCCAGATGGGGCAAGTAAATCTTTTAAAGTAGATTTATTTACTTCAAGCGAACTTTCAATTAGTTCATTTGATGTTATTAATTCTTCTTTAGGTGCTTCTTGCACATTTTTATTTTTCTTTTTTCCCATAATATATCATACCCTCTCAAATATATCTAAATTATCAAATCATCTTCGTCATTATTACTAGAAGACTCTGACTTTCCCTCATCTTTTTTTTCTTCAACATTAACTTCTTCAAATCCCATTCTATTATCTAATTGTTGTTCTTCAATTTTTTCAGGTTCTTTCGTTGTTTGTACATTTTCAGTATCATCAGATTGATTAATATCATTTTCTTTATTTATTTCTTCTTTATTTGATTTTTTTGTATCTTTAGATTTATCTTGTTTTTCGTCATTAATTTCTTTTATTATTTTATCTTTACTTTCCGAATACTCTTCTACTAATATTTCTTTTGCACGTTCTTTTACATCTTGTGGCAAATCTTCCTTTTTTACAATTTCAGCTGCAGTTTTACTTACTTGATCAATTATATTTAATTTTTCAGCTGCAGGAGAAATATATGTACCATCTTCTATAGCTTTCTTTATAGATTCTAATGCTTTTAATTCTGCTTCTTCGTTTATTTGTTCTATCATTTTTTGTTGCTTTTTAAAGAATACATCTTCAGAAGTAGAATATAATCTATAAAATCCTGACTGTATAGCTTCTTTAACACTTAATAATCCTTTATCATCTCTATTATACGCATTATACAATAAATCAGCAACTTCGTTTGAGTTAAGTATTGTTCCAACTACTGAACATGTCATAAGTCCACTAATTATACTTTGCGCACGTGTCAATAGTTCATTATAACAAATATTAATCAATTCTTCTTTAGTAAAATTTGTAGTTGAAGTAATTTCTGAAGAATAGTATGAAACTAATACATAAAAGTTTCTTTGAAGTAGACTTTTGTTAAGACTTAATCTTTCAACATAATTTACTATATCATTTGCATATTCATATACATTTAAAATTTTAGTTCTATTATTTTCGATTTTTCTAATATCCTCTTTTTTTGCATCAAATTGTTCTTGAATATCATTATACTCTTTATTAACAGTTTCAAATTCTTCTTCTAAGCCTTTTATATTTTCTCTATATTTATTAATAGCTGATTTTAAATCAATATTTTGAGCTTGTACATATAATTGAATTGGATATCTTAATGTATTTAAAAAAGTTATAAAGCCTTCTTCAACTGCAATCTGCTCCATATCAGACATCAAATCATAATTAATACCTTTACATTTTATTGCCATTGTAAATTTTGTACCGTCATTTTGTACAATCATATTATCTAATATTCTATCAAATTCTAGAAAATTAAAAACATCTTCTTTTTGTACATTTGTATTAGAATTTTTTGTGTTGTTAGTTTTTTCTGAATTATTAGAATTTTTATTTTCAGAATTAATACTTGCTTTACTATGTTGCTTTTTAGTAATTATCATAAAAACAACCCCAAATATTAGCAATACACCTAATAAAATTGCTGGAAAAGCTAAAGAACTTAAATCCATTTTATTTTCCTCCTCTGTTTAAATTATACATATATATTTTTTTCTTTCGTCTAAATGTAATGAATCTAAAAGCTATATCTGTTATATACTCTCCACCTGCTTTTCTAAATTTTCCCATCATAGGAACATCTGGTATTTTTAATGCACCAAAAGCAAAGCCAATGGCTGCAAATATAGCTGTTACTATTAGACCTGGCACAAGTCCCATTCCTATATTACTTCCTAAATACCAAATCAAAGCACCTATTAGACCAAAAGCAACTGTAGTTACAAATGACTTAATTGTAAAAATATATAATAATCTTGATTCACCTTTTACACTACGTGGAACATAATACGTTTTTCCCATATATCTAACCTCTTTTCATAATAATTATGGTGTAAATATTTCATTGACTACTGCAGAAATGTAATTTAATATTCCTACTGAACAGAATGCTAAAATAACTCCTATAAGAAAATGCGTTGATTTTCCTTTCAATTCTGCCTTTCCTTCTGCACCTGCAAATATATACCTAATACCAATGTAAATCACTCCAAGTATAGCTAATATATTTGCAATTAATGACACTGTTTTAAATATGCTTCCTATTACCGACTCATATCCGTCATTTGCATTATTAAAAACAAGAGTTCCATTTTGGAATATAGTTCCCCATATTCCATTCCATCCAAAGAAGAATACGCATGCTACTACTAAGGTTAAAAGACTTTCTTTAACTTCAGTTTTTGATTCAACAGATCCAAATATGTATTTTATACCTAAAAACGTTGTCACGCATACAATTACAGTTGTTCCAACAATATTAACCATTTTTGATAGTTCATTTATTATTTCTCTTACATTCGAATTATTTTCTGCTAAATTATCTATTGTTTTGCCATCTTCACTATATTCGTTCTTACCTTTATCATACCATTTATTTGCCTGATTCCAGAAATCACCTTCAGATTCATCAGTTTCATTAGTGTCTTCAGTACCTCCTTGATTAAGCCATGGAGTTGTATTCTCTTGAGGATCATTCCATGGGTAATTATATCTTTGATCAAAAAGACTATCTCCAGTTTCAGCATATATCACATTTGCACACGAAATCATGCTAAAAATAATTGAAAAAGCAAGCAAAATTACTGATATTTTTTTCATATAATCCACCTCAACATGCTTTACGCCATATTCTATAAAATTATATCAATAAAAAAAAAAAAAGTCTATGTTTTTTTAAAAAACACAGACTAATTTTATTTTTTTTATTGATTTGTAATTTTTTTGTAACAATACAGTAATATTTTCTAAGGAGCTGTAATTTGCTGTTGAACATCAATAACAAAATTAATAAATGTTGAAAATGCAAATACTAATATTAAACCAACAACTATATATATTGTACTTTTTTTCATATCAGCTTTCTTATCTGCACCTGCGAACATATATCTTACTCCTGTATATATTACTGCTACAACAGACAAAACTTGTAATGCGAAAGTAACTGTTCCACTAATTTTTTTTATTTGTGTAGGCATTATTTCTTGCCCTTTATCTGTTGGAACTTTACTATAATCAAAGCCTTGTCCTAACCCATCATATGGGTCAGTAGCTAAAACCACATTAAAAAATACACTACATATAATTAACAAATTAAGTATTATAATATAAAATCTCTTTTTTTTCATAATAACTATTCCTTTTTCAAACAATATAATTACAAGTCTTTATTTACTTTTTTCTATACTCTTTTACTTTACTATATCTTGAAAAGCCTTAACAACAAAGTTTATAACTGTCGATGCAGAAAACACAAATATAGCTCCTACGACTAAATAAATCATACTTTTCTTAATATCTGCCTTTTGATCTGCACTTGCAAACATATACCTTACTCCTGCAAATACAACTGCTGTAACAGATGCAACTTGCAATATTAAAGTAACAGAGCCCCATACTCTATTAATAGAAGTATTAACTCTTTCTATTTTATTACTTCCAGGATCTGGCATTTGATCAGGTGTAAATATAGTACTTGGATCTACAGCAAATATATTGTATGTATTAAATATAACAAATGAAAGTAAAATGAAAGAAATAATTATACATATATTTTTTTTCTTTTGCATTTACTAAATTCTCCTTAACTATTATTATGGTGTTGTATTAGTTACATCATTTGTTACATTAACTATAAATTGTACTATTGTTGAAGCACCAAATACAAGTACTGCGCCTACAACTAATATTATCATACTTTTCTTAATATCCGCTTTTTGATCTGCACTTGCAAACATATATCTTACTCCTGCAAATACAATTGCAGCTATTGCTAATACTTGCAATATTAATGTAACTGATCCCCATACTTTATTAACTGTATCATTTACAACAGTAGAATATGAACCATCTCCAACAGTATCTAAGTTTCCTTGTGAAGGATCAAAGTTGCTAAATCCAAATACACTTGAATTTAATACTACAACTACAAGTAATAATACTGGTATAAGTCTTAATATAATTTTTTTTGATTTCTTCATAATTTTCCTCCTTAATTTTTGTAATTTACACCTTTAATTATAACAATTATAAAAAATAAATCAATACTTTTTTATTTTTTTTAGTAAAATACACACTTTTGTAACATTTTTGTAACATTTGTATTATGCGTTATTTGTCATATTTTGATAGAAATTTTAACTTTACTTTTAATTTATTTAGTTGTATAATTTATATATGTTTAAAAAATTCTATATTTTATTTTTTTCTATTACTTTTATATTTCAATTATTATTTTCCCTAAATAAAATTAGTAAAGCTACCACTTTTTCAAAAGACTATATATATCCAAGTGATATAACATATACTTCGTCCGAGTTTGGTTATAGAGTTTTATTTGGTAAAAATAATTTTCATACTGGAACTGATTTTCCAGTTCCAAGAGGTTCTAAAGTTTATGCTACAGCAAATGGTACTGTTAAAAGTTGTGGCTTTGTACAAGGTTATGGTATTTGTATTACTATATTGCATCCTAATAACTATATATCCTTGTATGCGCATTTAGACGAAAATGTTAAATCCTTTGTATACGTTGGAAAACAAGTTAATCAAGGAGATGTTATTGCAAATGTTGGTCCAAAATACCTTTCAAATGGTGTGCTTAATGGTAATACTACAGGACCACATCTTCATTTTACAGTATATAATGATAAAAAACAGCTAATAGATCCTTTAAGCTTAAATCTAAAGAAAAAAAGCTAGACTTTACATCTAACTTTTTAATATTACTCAGTTATTTCTTCTTTTTCTTCATCTTTTTTAGCAACAGATAGTTTTGAAATAGAAACTTCATAGGCTACTTTAGAAATTATTGTTCCATCTTCTAATTTCTTTTCATATTTTCTTGATTGAATTCTACCATTTAGTTTTATCATTGTACCTATTTCCACTTTTTCACAAAATTTAGCATTTCTACCCCATAAAATACATGGTATATAATCTGACTTTCTGTATGTTCTATTAACTGCTAAAAGTACATCAGCAATTTCCCTTCCAAGAGGTGTTTTTCTATATATAGGTTTCTTACATATATATCCTATAAATGTGGCATCATTTAATGTTAAAATACTTTCATCTTCAACTGTTTCAATCTCTTTTGCAAATATAGAAAGTACTAATTTACTCTTTCCATCTATAGGTTGATTATATGATCTAAATTGTCCTGTTATATGAACTATATCACCTATTTTAGTATTATTAATATCAATTAATCTTTCAGAAATTATTATTGGCAAATTATCTACATAATCACTCATTCTTCTAGTTTCTACATAAAATCTATAGAATTTTTCTTCATATATTTCATGACTAAATTCCATATCAGATATAATTTTACCACCTAATTCTACTATGTTGTTATCATTGTAGTTCTCCATAAAATGTTTCCTCCTTTGAACCTTATATTACTATTCTTATGTTTAATTACTAAAAAAATTACTAAGTTGGAAACATTATATCACATTATTTTTATTTTGTAAATAGTTTATGTAAACAAATAGTTAAATTTATAACAACTGTATATCTCTAATTAATTAAATATATTTTTATCAAATAAAGTATTAGATAGTGTATTGGAAAAAATATATAAAAAGAATATTGTAATACTTTACTTTTCTTTCCTAATTTACCATTATATAAAATTAGCAATATAGCAGAGATAATTGTAGTAAGTCCTATTAATTGTTTTATTGCAAGTGTTGATATTACTGGAATTATAACAATATATAAAAAGTATATTAATAATTTATTATCTTTGTTTTTTATTTTATTTGTTATATAAAAGAACATTGCAAGAATTGGTGCAAAATATGAATAGTCTATTTCAATTAAAAGGTATATACTAATTATAATTGCTAAAATGTAAAGTCTAGCAATTGGATCTATATATTTATTTTTGAATAATTCTCTTTCCATTATTCTTAATAGTATGAGTATTAATACAAATGAAAATACTATATTAATATTTCTTACATATCCTATTATCTGTATGTCAAAAAAAGTAATTATAACTTGTGTAACAATTGCAATAATCAAGAGTCGCGCTATATATTTTTTAAAATTTTTAGTATGCATATATCCTTCAACTATCATAAATACAAATAATGGCATTGCAATTCTTCCTATACTTCTAAAAATCAAGTATGTAATTTGATTTCCATTTGAAAGGCAAAAATACCCTATATGGTCTATAAGCATACTGATAACTGCAATTATTTTTAGTTTATTAGAACTCAACATATTTTTGACTCCTTTTATTATATTGTACCATATTGATTTTATTATATAAAGCATTTGAAAAAAAGTAGAGGTACTTATCTCTACTTTTGTTATATCAGAATTATTCCTTATCATTATTAAGTAAATTCATCATGTTTTTTTTGTAAGCTTCAACACCTGGTTGATTAAAAGGATTAACTCCAAGTATATATCCACTTACTGCACAGGCTTTTTCAAAGAAAAATATAAGTTGGCCAATATTATACTCATTTAAATCATCTAAATTAATTATAATATTTGGTACTCCACCTTGTACATGGGCTTCTAAAGTTCCATTAAATGCTTGCTTATTTATATATTCAATACTTTTACCTGATAGATAATTTAATTCATCTAAATTATCTTCTGTTTTTGGAAGTTCTATAAAACTTCTATCAAGTTGTACATTAATTACTGTTTCAAATACATTTCTTTTGCCTTCTTGTATCATCTGTCCCATTGAATGTAAATCAGTTGTAAATAACGCACCAGATGGATATATTCCTTTACCGTTTTTTCCTTCACTTTCTCCAAATAGTTGTTTAAACCATTCAATGAAATATTTAAAACATGGGTCATAACTTGCAAGTATTTCTATTTCTTTTCCCTTATTATATAATATATTTCTATATACAGCATATTTATAACAATCATTATATTCTATTTTTTCTTCATTAAACAAATGTGAAGCAAATTGCGCACCATCTAATATATCTTCAATATTTATATTTGCAACAGCCATAGGTAAAAGTCCAACAGGTGTAAGTACAGAATATCTACCACCAACATTATCAGGTATAATAAATGTTTCATAGTCATTCTTCTTCGCTATATCATGAAGTAAGCCATTTGACTGGTCTGTTGTAACGTATATTCTCTCTGCTGCACCAGCTATTCCATATTTTTGTTCCATAAGTATTTTTAATACTCTAAATGTTATAGCAGGCTCAAGTGTTTTACCTGATTTTGAAATTACATTAATTGCAATGTCCTTATCTTCTAAAAACTCTACAAGATTTCTAAGATATTTACCACTCATATTATTTCCAGCAAATATAATTTGTGGGAATTTTCTTTCACTTAATGATAACATATTACTAAAATTATTAGTAAATATATCTATCATTGCTTTAGCACCAAGATAAGAACCACCTATACCAATAACAACAAATACATCACATTGCTTTTGTATCTTAAGTGCAGCCTCTTTAATTTTATTTAATTCTTCTTCATTTCTATTACTTGGTATATCAAGCCATCCAAGCATATCTCTGCCATCACCACTTTTTTCTTGTAACATTTTATGAGCAGTTTTTATTTTTTCTTCCATTAAACTGAATTCTTCATCTGAAACAAAATTTTTTAAATTACTAAAATCTACTGATAAACCTTGCATATACTCACCCCTTCTATACTATACATATTTTTTAACTAACTCTTTTACTATACTTTTTGCCTTTTCTATATTTTCTTCATACATTTCTTCAGATATATTATCCATATTTTTAGATAATACTAAATCAAATGCTTCAGCTAGCATTATCATATCCTTTTCTTTTAATCCTTTAGTTGTACATGCTGCTGTACCAACTCTAATACCACTTGTTACTGTTGGTTTTTCTTTATCATTTGGAATAGCATTTTTATTTACAGTTATATTTACATTTTCAAGTAAGTTTTCTGCCTCTTTACCTGTTATATTTTTAGTTGTTAAATCTATTAACATTAAATGATTATCTGTACCACCTGAAACAAGTTTAAAACCTCTTTTTACTAATTCATTTGCAAGTGTTTTGCAATTTAAAACAACTTGATCAATATATTCTTTAAATTCAGGTTCAAGAGCTTCTTTAAAACATACTGCTTTTCCTGCTATAACATGTTCTAAAGGTCCACCTTGAATACCAGGAAATATTGTCTTATCAATTGCTTTTGCATATTTTTCTTTGCAAAGTATAAGTCCACCTCTTGGACCTCTTAATGTTTTATGAGTTGTAGAAGTTACAAAATCAGCATATTCTACAGGAGACATATGATTCCCTGTGCATACAAGTCCTGCAATATGTGCCATATCCACCATAAGATATGCTCCTACTTTATCGGCAATTTCTCTAAATTTACTAAAATCTATACTTCTTGGATAAGCGCTAGCTCCTGCAACAATCATTTTAGGTTTTGATTCTTCGGCTTTTTTTAATACATCTTCATAATCTATATATCCATTTTCATCTGTACCATATGATACAAAATTAAATAATTTACCTGAAAAATTAACTGGACTACCATGCGTTAAATGTCCACCATTTGCAAGATTCATTCCAAGTATTGTATCTCCTGGAGTAAGTACTGACATATACACTGCCATATTAGCTTGACTACCACTATGTGGTTGTACATTTGCATGTTCAGCATTAAAAAGTTTTTTTGCTCTTTCTATTGCTAATCTTTCCACATTATCAACATTTATACAACCACCATAATATCTTTTTGAAGGATAACCTTCTGCATATTTATTAGTTAAAATCGAACCAACTGCTTCAAGAACACTTGGACTTACAAAATTTTCAGATGCAATAAGTTCAATATTATTTTTCTGTCTATTTTTTTCATCTTCTATATAGTTAAATAATTCTATATCGGTATCTTTTAAAGCGCTCATGAAATCACTCCCTATTATTTTTACTTCAATATATCATAAGTTATTTTTTTTTTCAAGTAAGTATTGTTAAAATATATAAGTATTTTGATATTTATTTAGAAAATGTAATATTTATGTAACAATTATATGAAATATTAGGAAAATAGAAGGATAATCACATTGTTTATCCTTCTATATCTTATTTATATCTTTATTTTTGACACTTCCTCTTTTGATAAATTCGTATATTTACATATCATATTTATATTTACTCCATTTTTTAACATCGTTTTTGCTACTTTTTTTATTCCTAATTCCATACCTATTATTTTACCTTCTTTTTTTCCTTCTTTCTTGCCCTCTTTTTTACCTTCATCTCTTTCATATGCCAGCTCTGATATTTTATCTCTATAGTTTCTTTCCTCTATTTCTCTCATTCTTTGTACTTCTTCATCTCCGGTATAATACTTAAACTCTACCTTCGCTTTTTTTATTAATTCATTCTTTTTCATTACTTTCTCTACCTCCTCTTTATTTTCATCATCTATAAACGTTAACCATTGTTCTACTTTATCTTCATAATTCTTTTCTTCCCTTATTCTAAACTTCGGCAGTTCTATATAATAATACCTTATGTATTCATTTAATTCGTAATCTCTATGGTCTTCTAATACCATCATACTTTTATGTATATACCCTTTATACTCTGGCCATATAATATAATCTGCTATTGTTATTACTATTACTTGTTTTATCTTTTTGTAATCATCTCCCCTCTTTAACTGCTTTGACATTATATCACTTGCATATTTTGTTGTTCTTTCTATTATATTCTTGTTATCTTTTAATTGTATTTCTATATCTATTATTTTATCTTCGTTTATATTTACCCTTAAATCTATCCTTTCTGATTTTTCATATATATTATGTTTTTTTAATTCATTTTCCTTATATATTTCTATCCTATTTATCTTTATTTTTAACAAATTTGATAGAAAATCAATTAAAAACTCCTGGTTTCCTTCTTTTGAAAATAGCTCTTTAAATACTATATCATTTTTTACTTTTAATTCTTTATTTATTTGTGCCTCTTTTGACATTTATCATCCTCCTTTTATTATACATTTTATAAAATGAAAAATCAATACTATTTATGTTTTTATTAACACTTGAATTGTTATGTTACAATAGATGTGAAACAAAATATATACAAAAAGTGATTCAACTGATATAATTGAAATAACTACAAAT
>CANPWO010000011.1 GCA_947584535.1 uncultured Clostridia bacterium | reverse complement strand
TAAAAAAATATACATGAATATCCCAGTTGAAATATAGTCAACTGGGAATAAAGTGTTTGTCTAGTCTGAATAGTAACATAATTAATTATGACTTTTGTCGTAAATTGTTATAAAATCTTTTTTTTTATAATATTTTGTGTTATAATTTATAAGAACAAGTTAAAGAGGAAAAGTGAAAATTTTTATGCAAAGGAATGAAATTATGCCAAAGAAATATTTAGAAAAAAATGTACTAGAAGCTGCACTAGAAAGACTTGAAATAATTTTTAATAATTTTGATAATATATACTTTAGTGTTAGTGGCGGAAAAGATAGTTCAGTTATGATACAACTTGCAAATATTGTTGCTAAAAAATTAAATAAAAAATTTGATATTATGTTTATTGACTTAGAAGCTCAATATCAATGTACAATAGATCATATTAATGAATTAAAAAAATTATCTCAATTAAGAGATTTTTATCATATATGTTTGCCTATTGCACTTAGAAATGCTATTTCTGTTTTGCAACCTAAATGGATATGTTGGGAAGAAGAATCAAAAGATTTATGGGTTAGGGATTTACCAGAAGATAGCATAAATATGTCTAATTGTCCGTTTAATTTTTTTGTAAAGGGAGAAGAGTTTGAAGAGTTTATGATACAATTTGCTGATTGGTATCAAAAAAAGTATGGACAAACAGTTGCTTGTGGTGTTGGAATTAGAACTGATGAAAGTTTAAATAGATTTAATACAGTAGCTGTGCAAGATAAGAAAATTAGATTTAATAATTATCATTGGACGACTAAAATAAAATTTAACGATAAGTATATAGATGTTTTTAATTTTTACCCTATTTATGATTTTTCAGCAGATGATATATGGGGAACTGTAAGTAAATTAGATTTAATGTATAATGAAATATATGAACTTATGTATAAAAATGGAATGAGCATTTATCAGCAAAGACTTTGCCAGCCATTTGGTGATGATCAAAAAAATGGATTAGACCAATTTAAAGCATTAGAGTATGAAACATGGTCTAAAATATTAAATAGGGTTAATGGTGTAAATTTTGGAAATATATATTGTAGAACAACTGCACTTGGAAATCTAAGAACTTGTAAGCCTAATTTTATGAGTTGGCAAGAGTATGTAGTATTTCTTCTTGAAAGTATAGGGATATATAATAGGGATTTAATGTTACATTATTATAGAAAAATAAAAAAGTTTATGATATGGTATAAGAATAAGTATAATGTTTCGTTAGAACAAATTCCTGAAACAGCAGATAAAAAGTTAGAAAATTTAAAAAAAGCTATATCTTGGAGAAGGATTGCAAGAGCATTAGAAAAAAATGATTTTTATCTAAAGCGTTTATCTTTTGCACCAACTAAAAGTGATGAAGAAACTTTGAAAAGAATGATACATAAATGGGATAATTTATTAAATAAGAATACAATAACAGATGATAAATTTTTGAAAAAGCAAATAGAACAGTTAGGTAATTAATATTTTTAATTAAAATAAATTAAATACCCATGAATAAAAGAATATTGAAATGAGGGAAGAATATGTTAGAGAGAAGAATATTAAAAATAAATAATAAAAATAATGATTTTTATATGTATATGGGTAAATTTTTCGGCTCAAGAGTTGTTCAAAATAAAATAAATGATAGAATATTTGATGATGCAAATAAAGATTGGTATATACTACTTGAGGAAAATAAATCAGTAGGATTTGTTTCTTTAGTAAATAATACAATTAAAAATATTTATGCTATAAATGATGAACAACTAGAGTATTTATTAATTGAATTAAAAAATGAAATTAAAATTGAAGAAAGTATAGTACCAGCAATTTATATAGATATTTATAAAAAGGTTGGATTAAATGTGTATGATGAAGATAAATTTAAGAATTTTGTAGTTATTAATAGTAAAGAGGGAAAATAAATGGAGGAAAATAATATTAAATTTCCAGTTCTAAATGTAAAAATGGTAGATATTGATAAAGTAATCGCTAATGATTATAATCCAAATAGAGTTGCACCTCCTGAGATGCAACTTCTTAAACACTCAATTGAAGAAGATGGTTATACACAACCAATCGTAACATATTATGATAAAGATAATGATATATATATAGTTGTTGATGGATTTCATAGATATAGATGCGCTAAGGAATATTTCCATTTATCTAAAATTCCAATTGTTACTATAGATAAAAGTATTGAAAATAGAATGGCTAGTACAATACGTCATAATAGAGCAAGGGGTACACATCAAATAACAGATATGTCACATATTGTTAGAGATTTAGCAAATAGAGGCTGGAGTGATAAACAAATATCAAAACATTTAGGTATGGAACTTGATGAAATTATACGTTTAAAACAAATTACAGGATTAAAAGAAATGTTTGCAAATCATAAATTTAGTAAATCCTGGGATGAATTCGAAATGAAAGTAAATAAGGAAATAGTTGAAAATAATATGCAAAGTATAAAAAAAATCCAAGATAAGATAAATCCAGATAATGAGTAAAATTTGACTTAAAATAAATAATATGTTATAATTATATTGTATGGAAAACATACAAAACTATAACATTAATATGTAAGGAGATAAAAAGAAATGGCAATTTTTAACAAAAACGTAAAGAAATTCGAACTCATAGGATTTTTGTGCAACAAAAAGAAGATACAAAATATCGAAGAGGCAAAAAAGATTCTTGATGCAGGCGAATGCATAGTTGCTGAAGGTAATGTTCAGTATAAGGGAGAACAGAAAACGATAAGGACTATGCCTCTTATAAGTATCAAAACATTTAAGGACATTCTTAGACTTGAGACTAAAGGTATAGTTTTTGAATGTGCGTGTTAAAAGAGTGTATAGGGACTATCATTAATTTGATGGTCCTTATTTTATTAAAAAATACATATATTTTTTAAAATTACAAATACTAATAATATGATTTATATTATTGGTTTATTGGTCGGATTACTTAATGGACTATTTGCATCAGGTGCAGGTCAGGTTTTAGTATTTTATTTAATTTTTATTTTAAAAGAAGAAACGCATAAAGCGCGCTCTTTAAGTGTAGCTATACTTTCTTTATCAAGTATTTTTTCAATTTTTGGTTATAGTAAAATTGTTAGTTTTGATTTAAAGATAGTTATTTCATTTATTATTATTGCCATAATTACCGGATTTATAGGTACAAAACTCATGAAAAAAATTCCAGCTAATATTTTAAATTTAATTTCAGGTATATTGATAGTTTCACTAACTGTATATAAGATGATATGGGGTGGTAAATAATGTATATATTTTTAGTAATAATTGCTATATTTAGTGGTATAGTTGCTGGAATGGGAATTGGTGGCGGTAGTATATTTATATTACTTACAACGATATTTAATTTACTAGGACATAAAGAGGCTCAAAGTTATAATTTAATTATGTTTATAGTTGTTGGAATTAGTGCTACAATTTCAAATTTAAAAAATAAAACTATAGATAAGCAAATGTTTAAAAAATTAATTATTCCTGTGTGTATAGGTAGTATATGTGGAATATTTTTATTAAAAAAAATAAATGATAATTCACTAAAATTTTGCTTTTATATTTTCATGTTAATAATTGGCAGTTATGAAATAATTTCAAGTTTAAAAAATATGATAAAGGCAAAAAATAATAATAAGTGAAAGGAGTGAGTTATATGAATTTTATAAAAGGTGCTATGATGGGGATTGTCGCAGGTACAATAGTTGGTGTAATGAATAGTGATAGTATAATGAAAATGTTTAACAAAGGTACAAAAGAAGTAAGAAAAATGACAAAGAAAATGGGAGTATAATTATTTTTTTATTATATAAAAGCCACTTAAAAACTATTATGTTTTTAGGTGGCAAAAAAATTTATAATATTTTTTTCAGTAATTTAATAAACTATAGTGTAAATATTATTTTCTCTTGAAAATAAATAATTTATATGTTAGAATTTATTTTGTAAGGAGATGTATTTTAATACATTATTTGATGTAATATGGATTATTATGAATTATTGGAAATAAGTAGAAATGCCTCAGATGAAGTTATAAAAAACGCATATAGAGCCCTTGTTAAAAAATATCATCCTGATACAGTAAATGTAAATAAAGAAGAAATAGAAGAAAAAATGCGTCAAATTAATGAGGCGTATGAGGTATTAAGCAATAAAGAAAAAAGAGCTGCATATGATTTAGAACTTAAACAGAAAGAATTAGAAAACAATCAAATTGAAGAAAAAAATAATGAAGTTAATATTTCTGAAATATATTCACATGATATTAAATCAACAAATAATGATGGCTTTGATAACAACTCTGATGAATTAAATAAGAAAAAACTTAAAAAGAAGGCAATAATTATTGCACTAATTATATTTTTTTCAGCTATGTTAATTTCATTTATACTTGTTTCAATATTTGTAGAGCCTCAAAAAACTGAAAATAGTAATGAAGAAAAAGAAGAACAAAATACTGAAAAAGTAGAAGAAAAAAAGAAAAGTAACAAAAAAGATGATATAAATTCTTATGATAATGACTATGTTGTTAAAGATTATGACGATGATGATGTAGTTGAAAATACAGAAGAACCAGTACAGGGCAATAATAATTTTGATGATGACGGTATTATAAAGATATATTAATTGTAAAATAATATATATTGAAGTGCAAAAATTATAAATGCATAAATATATATTATTTTTTTCTGCTAAAAAAGGCAGAAAATTCGAAAAAAATAATTTTTATTTTTTGTTATATTACTTGATATTTTTATTTATTTATAGTAAAATATAATAAATAATCTACTTAATATATTAAATATTATAGAGAGGTATTAAATATGGTTTATAAAAAAATAACAATAGTAGCTATTATTATATCAATTATTATTTGTGTAATTAGTAATATAACTTTTGCAGCTACTGATATAACTTCTAATGACAAAATAATTGATTCAACACTTAATATATTAATATTTTTACAAAAATATTCTTGGCCTGTTTTAACTTTACTATTTATTTACGCACTTTATCAATTTTATGTAGCAGGTTCTGAGATACTTGAAAGTAAAATAATAGGTCAAAGACTAATAGTCGGTATAGCTGTATTTATGGTTATAATACAGTGCTTGCCTTTGTTTTATGCATTTGTAACTGTAAAATAACAAATAGAGAGGGAAGATACATATGAAAGTATTATTTGGAATTAATAATGATGATACAGTAAGTGGAATCGTTAAATTCTATAATGAAAAATATAATGTTAAACTTGAATATAAAAATGTATATTATTTTAAACAATTTATACAAGAACTTGCAAGTGGTGGATATGATAGAGCAGTTTTACTAGAAGAATTGGAAAAGTTTCCTACTACTAATTATGCACAAATAGATGATTATTTATTTAAGAATATTGATAATATGACTGATGTATTTGACGCAAAAAGTATTGTATATATAGCATCTGATAGAAGAAAGCATGGAGATGAATTCTTATCTAAATTATTTAATCTAGGAATGTATACAGTATTAACAGGACAGGATAGAACAAAAGGAAAAGTTTGTGAAGCTATACATACACCATTATTTAAAAAAGATGTAAAAAAATATTATGAAGATGTTGTAGGAGAAAATGTATATAAATCTGCAGAAGTTTCAGAGATAGAGATACAAAGAATAATTTCATACTATAAAAATCAAAATGGTAATACAGATAAATATAATGAAATTTTCGATAGAATTTCTACACAATATACAAATGAACAATTAAGAGTAATTTGTAATTTCTTACCAGCTGATGTTAAACAATATCTTTCTATGAATTCTGAGAAATTTAAAAATATAATGATGTTACCTGATAATGTAACAGTTCAAACTGTTCAACCTCAAGCATCAGAGTATAAGCCAAAAGAAATTTTAAAAAATTCGCAGGATGCTAATGCAATACAAATAAAGAAAGAACCAGAAATAGTTGAGAAGATAGTCGTTCAGAAAGTTCCACAACAACAAGTAGTTACTCAAGTTGTAGAAAAAGAAGTTGTAAGAAATGTATATGAAGTACCAAAAGATTATAAAAAAACAGTATGTTTTGTAGGTGCTCCAAAAGTTGGAACTACATTTTGCATTAATGCAATTGGAACTTATTTAGCTAGAAATAAAGTAAAAACTGCAATAGTTGACTTAACTAAAAAAAGAGACACATATACAATATATACTTATGATAATGAAGGTAAAAGGCATATTGCAGCTGAGAGTTTAAAATATGCATCAAATGGTTTAAATGAACCGCTTATATACGATAAATTAAGTATATATACTGGTATGCCAGGTGAAGATAGAAAAACATATAATGCAAGTGCAGCGATGGAGACTATTTCAAGTAATAATAACGCTATATTAGTTGATACGGATTTTACTACTCCAATAGATTATTTTAGAATTTGTCAAGAAATTTATGTAGTACAAGATATGGATATACTAAATATTAATCAACTTACAATGTTTCTTAGAAATCTTAAATCTAAAGGAGTATCAATGAATAAGCTTAGAGTTATTATAAATAAACATGTAAAATGTGTACTTACTGCAAAAGATATATTAGATGGTATAGCAACATATACAAGTTTTGATTTGAAAATGTACGATGAATTATTTAATTCTTCTACAATACCATATTATATTTTACCATTTGATATGGATAACTATAAAAAATATATTGAAATGGTATATAAATATTCTAATAAATTTGCAACATTTACAGATGAATTCAAACAAAATCTAGAAGGAATAATAAACTCTATATATCCAGTATCTGGAATAGTTGGAACAAGAACTAGTGCTGGACAAACAAGGAAGAAAGGCGGAATATTTAAGTAGTTAAAGAAGTAACAAAAGATGAAAGAAGAGGGAAGTAAATAGTGATTTATTCAATTTATATATTATTATTGTTAATATTAGTACTTATAATATTAGTATTTTCTATTGACTTTGATTATAAAATGAAACTAAAAAAATATACTTCAAAATGGGAATTAGTTATAAAAGATATTGTACAAGAAATGCTTAATACTATGAGCTTAGATATAAAAGCAACTGACAAAATTGAAAATCTTAATAAAGTTTTTATTGATAAGCTTGATATAAAGTATTCTACAATTTGTTTATATGATGGATATAACTATGAGGTAAAGGCAAGTAATGTAGAAAAGGAATATGCTACTGCTATTGCTGATATAGTAAATGATAAAAGCTTTAAATCAAATATTTCAAAAAAGAACGCAAAATATATAGAGGCAGAAAAAGGAAAAACTTTATTATATAAAAGCGCTATGGAAAGGAAAATAAAGAATGCATTATTAATTCCTATATGTTTTGAAGAAAATTATCTAGGATTTGTATTATTTGAAGATGTTCACGAAAATAATTTAGGAGATATAAGTGATACAATACTTATTGACTTAAAAAATAATATTGCAAATTTTATAGAAAATGTTGAATTTCAAAATACACTTGAAACAGCAAATATAATAGATAGTCAAACTAATTTTTATAATACTGTTTATTTATATTCTAATGCTAGGAAATTTTTAGCAACATATAATAATTCTGCAATGGTAACAATAAAATTTACTAATTTACCTGATATAAATGATAATTATGGAAGAAATATTGGTAATTTATTATTAGTTAAATTTGCAAATGCAACAAAAGAAGTACTTGGAAATGATAATATATATGTAAGATATAGTGGCCTAAGATTTATAATATTTATAAAAAATAAAACCGCTGAATCTGTACAAGCACAAATTGAAGTATTACTATCAAAGTATAAAGATATTTATGAATATGTTAATGATTATAAAGTAAATATAGAAACACAATTATTAATACATACATTAAAGAAACAAAATAACTTAGAAAAAGAAATACAAAAAACAATGTCATATATTGATGGAATGGAAAATGTGAATACAATAAAAATTATTTAATAGAATATAGTAAAGGAGTGATTTTAATGGATCAAAACACAACAGTTTTTACACCACAAAAAGATGAATCTAAAAGAGTAAAAGAAATTATGGAGCAAGTAGTTGCAGCACTAAAAGATAAAGGATACGAGCCAGTAAGTCAAATTATTGGATATATTCTATCTGGTGATCCTACATATATTACATCACATCAAAATGCTAGAGCTTTAATTTGCAAGATTGAAAGAGATGACTTGTTACAAGAGATGATTAAGAAGTATTTGGATTTGTAATTATGAGTAGTAGAATATTGTCAATTGATTATGGAGATGTTAGAGTAGGACTTGCTGTATCTGACCCTTTAGGGCTAACAGCTCAAGGAATAGATACATTAGTTATAAATGGTAGTGAGAAAAACTTTTTAAAGGGAATTAGAAAGATAGTAGCTGAGTACAATATTAATACGATAGTTATAGGCTATCCTAAAAATATGGATGGTACTATATCTGATAAAGCTAAAAAAGTTGATATGTTAATTCCAAAATTAAAAGAGATTGTACCAGATGTTAATAAATGGGATGAAAGGTTAACTACTGTTTCAGCATATAAAGCTATGAAAGAACTTGGAATATCTCAAAAAAGTAAAAAAACATATGCAGACAAGCTTGCTGCTACGTATATACTTGAGGGTTATCTTGCAAGTATTGCGAAAAAATAGTAATAATTTGCAAAAAAATGCTAAAAATATATACAAAATATAAAATGTAGTGTATAATAAGAAATATATTTTAGGAGGATAAAATAATGGATAAAGAACAAGAAGTAAATGGATGTGCATCAGGATGCGCAGGATGCTCAGGTTGTGGACATGAACATATGGAACTTCCAGATGACTTTAGCCCAATCATAACATTAACAGATGAAGATGGAAAAGATGTTGAATTTGAAATTCTTGATGTTGTTGTTATGGATGATGAAAAAGAGTATTTGATAGTAGCAGAAGCTACAGAAGAAGAAAAAGAAGATGTTGAAGTTGTAATTCTTGAAATAAAAGAAGAAGATGGCGAAGAAGTTTATGATACTGTTACTGATGAAGAAGTTGGTAAAAAGGTATTTGATAAATTTGTTGAGCAACAAAAAGAATTAGCAGCTCAAGAAGATGAAGAATAATAGTAATAAGAACTTAGAGGTGATTTAACTTCTAAGTTTTTTTCTTGACAATTAGAAAAGATGAGTATATAATTAGGCATATAAAAATTTGTATAACAAATATAATTAGAATGTTAGGAGACCTTTGTATGAAAAAAATTATTAATTATATTCTTTATCTTAAGCATTATTTGGCTTTTCGTATACACTTTTTTCATTTAAAATCTCATGCTAAATATCGGAAGAAACTATATTTTAGCAACGATATAGAAAAATGTGATATATATACTAAAGAATTAGAAGAATATAGTATAATATTTTTAGCATATGGTAAAGCAATACTTAGAGTATATAACCCTTCAAATAGGATTAAAGAAAAAATAAATAAAATTATGGAAGAGACAACAAGAATTATAAATAACTAAAAATTACCAATAACTAAAAAATATAAAAAAATAAGTGTATTATTATTTAAAATAATGATGCACTTATTTTGCATATTAAAACTCTTTATTTGTTATTATTAACGCAATATTCTAACATACTAACTACAACATTGTTAAAAGAAGAGTTATTATCTTTTGCTATTTTGTCAATTTTTTCCACTAGTTCGTCTTTTAAATAAAGTGATTTATAGCTTGCTTTAACTCTATTCTTCTTGTAATCAAGATTTATAGGCATAAAATCACCCCTTCATCATTTTACAATATGCTAGATAAAATTAGTATATGAGAATTATCTGATGTATGTAAATACACACTTATATGTTATATGAAAAAGTTGTAAATGCAGTGAAATTTTAGTGAAATTAAGTACTATATATTCAAAATATGGGTTATTTGTGATATAATGTAGTCGGTGATAAAAAATGGATAAGATTGCTAATTTATTTAATTTATCAAACGAAATAGTAGCTGCATCAAAAAAAGCAGAAAAAGAAATTAGTAATGTATTTGAAGATATAGATAATATAGCATTATATAATCAGGCGAAAGTATTAAAAGCATTTAAAGAAGAAAAAGTATCACGGTATGCATTTCACAAAAACAACAGGTTATGGCTATGATGATGCTGGTCGTGAGGTAATAGAAAAAATTTATGCAAGAATTTTTAATGCAGAGGATAGTTTAGTTAGAGTACAATTTGTAAATGGTACTCATGCTATTGCAACAGTTTTAAAAGCGTTGCTTATGCCAGGAGATGAATTACTAGCAATATCTGGTAAACCATATGATACACTTTGTGAAGTTATAGGAATAACAGAAAATAAGTTATCTTTAAAAAACTATGGGGTAAAATATAATCAAATAGAATTAACTGAAGATGGTAATTTCGATATACCAAAAATTACGAAATATATAGAAAGTAATAAAGTAAAGTTAATACATATTCAGCGTTCTAAAGGATATGCTCTTAGAAAATCATTATATATTGATGATATAAAAGAGGTAATAGAAGCTATACGAAAGATAGATAAAACAGTATATATAATGGTAGATAACTGTTATGGTGAATTTGTAGAGAAACTTGAGCCAACTGATGTTGGAGCAGATATTGCATGTGGCAGTTTAATAAAGAATATTGGAGGAGGCTTGTGCCAAACAGGTGCATATATAGTAGGAAAAAAAGATTTAATAGATTTGTGTGCTCAAACTTTAACTTGCCCTGGAATTGGTAAAGAATGTGGCGCAACTTTGGATCAAAATAGAAATATATTGCAAGGACTATTTACGGCTCCAGCTATTACAAAAAATGCATTGAAAGCTTCAGTATTTGCTTCAAGATTGCTTGAAATACTTGGATTTGAAGTTTATCCTAAATATAACGAAAAAAGAAGTGATATAATTCAAGCAATAAAGTTAAATAATGAGGAACTTCTTGTAAAGTTCATACAGGGTATACAGTCAGCAAGTCCAGTTGATAGTAATGTTACTCCATATCCATGGAATATGCCAGGATATAGTGATAAGGTAATAATGGCAGCAGGTACATTTATTGATGGAGCATCAATTGAACTTTCAGCAGATAGCCCTATAAGAGAACCATATGTTGCATATATGCAGGGTGGATTAACATATGAATCTGCGAAAATCGCTATTTGCGTAGCAGTAGATAAAATGTTAGGAGATATGCATAAATGAAAGTAATTGTAATAGGTGGTCGGTGCTTCAGGTTTAATGTCTGCTATAATTTCTGCAAGAAATAATAATGAAGTAATATTACTGGAAAAAACAAATAGTCTTGCAAATAAACTAAAAATTACTGGTAAAGGAAGATGTAATTTAACTTTTTCAGGTGATATAGAAGATTTCAAGAAAAATATAGTTAAGAATTATAAATTTATGTATAGCTCTTTTTCTAAGTTTGATAATAATGATGTGATTAATTTCTTTAAAAGCTTAGGCGTCAAAACTAAAGTAGAAAGAGGTGCAAGAGTATTTCCAGTTTCAGATAATGCAGGTGATATAGTTAATGCTCTAGTAAAAGAACTAAATAGACTTAATGTAAAAATAATATACAATTCTAGGGTTAAGGAAATAATTTATGCACAAAATAAATTTAAGGGAGTTAAACTTGAAAATAATGATGTTATAACTGGAGATAAATGTATTTTAGCTACAGGTGGAAAAAGCTATTCTAAGACTGGTAGTACAGGAGATGGATATATTTTAGCAGAAAAATTAGGACATAAGATAATAAAAATACTTCCTGGTCTTGTGCCACTAAAATCAAATGATATGATATGTCAAAATTTACAAGGCCTGTCACTTAAGAATATATCATATAAACTTATAGATGAAGAGAGTAATACTTTGTTATATAATGATTTTGGCGAGTTAATGTTTGCACATTTTGGACTAACGGGACCAGTTGTATTAAGCTCTAGTAGTGTACTTAACAGAATAGATAATGTAGCAGAGAAAATAAAAAATCATAAAATCTTTGCAGTAATTGATTTAAAACCTGCACTAGATAACAAAACATTAGATAAAAGAATATGTAGAGATTTTGAAAAATATAATAATAAAGAATTTAAGAATAGTTTAAATGATTTATTACCGCAAAAACTAATACCAGTAATAATAGCTCTTTCAAAAATTGACGGAACAAAGAAAGTTAATCAGATTACTAAAGAAGAAAGGCAAAATTTACTAAAATGCATAAAAGAGCTAAAGGTAAATATATCGGGGCTTATGCCACTTGAAACTGGAATAATTACTTGCGGTGGTATAGATACAAAACAAATAGATCCAAAAACAATGCAGTCTAAGATAGTACAAGGAGTATATTTTGCAGGTGAAATAATAGATGTAGATGCATTTACAGGTGGATATAACTTACAAATCGCGTTTTCTACAGCATATGCTGCTGGAAATAATTAATAAAATGGAGGTATAAATGTAAAATGGAAGAAAAAATAATGTTTAGAGAAAAGAAATCATCTTCAAAGGTACTTATGGTTATCGTTGTTGCCTTAATTGGTGGTTTAATTGGAGGACTATTTACATATGTAGCTTTAGATCATAAAATAGATGAATTAACAGGTAACTCTGCAAGTAAGTCAGGTACTACAAAATCATATGAATTTAGTAGTGTAGAAAATCCTGTAGTTGCTATAGCAGAAAATGTTGGACCATCTATTATTGGCGTAAAAGTAAATTATGTATCACAAGATTTATTTGGTGCTTTATCAGAAGAAGATGATGAAGGTTCAGGAATAATATATAAAGAAGATGGATATATTATAACAAACTATCATGTTATAGAATCTGCTATAGGTAATTCTACTGCAAAAGTTGTAGTAACTTTCCCAAACTCTGATGAGGAAATTGAAGCTAAAATTATAGGTGGAGATAAAACTACTGATTTAGCAGTAATAAAAATTGAAAAAAGTGGTCTTACTGCTGCAAAAATTGGAAAATCATCTGACTTAAAAGTAGGAGAACTTGCAGTTGCAATAGGAAATCCTTTAGGCCAAGAATTTGCAGGTAGTGTTACAGTTGGGTATATTTCAGCTTTAAATAGAAAAATAACAACTGATGGAAGAACATATAAATTAATACAAACAGATGCCGCTATAAATCCTGGAAATAGTGGTGGGGCACTTGTTAATTCAGCAGGAGAAGTAATCGGTATAAATACAGTTAAAATTGGCGCAACTGCAGTAGAAGGACTTGGATTTGCTATTCCAACAGATGATGCTATAACTATAATTGATGAATTAATGTCAAAGGGTAAAATAGAAAGACCATATATTGGTATTGGTGGTATTGATATTGATGAAGCTACTGCTAAAAGAAATAATTTAACAACTGGAATATATGTTGCTCAGGTATATGCCAATTCACCAGCATCACAAGCAGGACTTCAAAAAGGTGATATTATTGTAGGTGTTGATGGCCAAGAAATAAAAGAAATGGAGAAATTAAACGAATATAAAAATACTAAGAAAATAGGTGATAAGATAAAAATTAAGATTATTCGTACATCAAAAGAACAAGAAATAGAAGTAACTCTTGCAAGTGATACAACAAGTACTGAAAGTACTCAAAAATCAACGAATAAACAATAAAAATAAATAGTGTGTCAATATTGGCACACTATTTTTCAGCTTTTAAATTATAAAATATATAAAGGCGGAATATTTTGCTGGATTAATATATTTTTTAATCTATTTAGCTGGAAACGATATTCTTCTTCTGTTAAAAGAGTTTCCGTATTATCATCTTTTCCAATACTATGAATAAGATAATGATACTTGAAATGTTCAAGAGCTCTTCTAAATAAAATATTTTGCTCAAATAAAGCATCGTATGCTCTTGTTATTAAAGCAGTATAATCTTCACTAATTCTCTTTATTTTTTTACCTCTCCAGTATACAAATCCGTCTGTTCTCCAATCATTTAGACATACTCTAAGTTTGTATGCATGAGGTCCTGCACAGTCTGAACAAATTTTAGCTTGAATATCAGGGTTCTCTTCTCTTAATGATTGTATAAAACTTTCCATTGAAGCACATTGTACGCCATCTATTTCAAATTTATATGGGAATAGATTTGAAAGTGCACCTGTTTCATAGCTTTTATATGAAATATCAGCTGTATCAGATGAGTTACTATTCCATTTACAAGAATCACAATAGTAACCTTCTTTTTCGACGTTATAAAATGCAATTTCACCACAATTTGGACAAATAAGTTTAGCTTTCATTATAATCTCTCCTTTATTAAAAATTAAGTAATATATTTTTTACTTGTATGTATTATATATTAGTTTTGTATAAAAGTCAATATTTATATATAAAATAGCTTTGTGATATTTGACATAATATTGAAAGTGTGATATAATAAATGCATAAAAAATATTATTAATAAGTCACAGTAATATGTGGCAAGATAAGGAGGAATTTATTATGACTTTAAATGATGTATGCAAAGAAGCTACAAAATGGGTGACCGATTTTATGCGGCAAGCAGGTAAGAAAGTTATAAACAAGAAAAAGCTTAGCAAATTTGAAGAAGAACTTGCTAAAAATATTGAGAAAAAACTTGAGAAAGATGGCAGCTTTGAAATTAATTTTGACTTTGAGACCTTTCCTTATGATGATTTAGTACGAAAAATTGCCAAAGATTGCGGAGTTGAAAATGGTCTTAGCTATATTCCATCTGATGCAAGCGTAAAAGTAGTATATGATTCGAGGAAGAAAACTGTAATAATAAAAAAAGAGAGATATGATAGTTTCATGGATCAACACTACACTACAGATGACAGCTTTGTTATTGTCTAAATCTTAATTTTGTCAAAAATTTAGTACAATATACTCATAAAAAAATATCATGCTAATATGTGAAAAAAATTAAGGAGGAATATGAAATGACAATAAAAGAGATAAGCGATGAAACGGCAAAATGGTGGTCTGATTTTATTCGTGAAGAAGTAAATAAAGAAAAGGCTGTTGAGTTTGAAAGTAAACTTTCTAAATACATCGAAGATACACTTAAAAATAATGGCAACGTAGTAATTGAATGTAATTATTATCCTTGTGATAAGTTAAGAGAGATTGCAAAGGAGTGTGGAGTTGAGAAAGCACTTAACAATATTCCACTTAAATCATTTTGGATGATTGCTATAATAGATGGTAATATAACTTTAACTACGAAATCGGGCTATGGTTGTCATCCTTTTACCACTTACGATAAATTAAATTAAATTTAAAGGAGAGAAAAATAATGCTTGGTTTTATTCTTTTTATAGGTATCTTAATCCTTTGGTTCGTAATTTCTTTGATTCTTGCTTATTTCATGGTAAAACACCGGTGTCTGTTTGCCAAAGGAATGAAAATAGGGCGTGAATCTCAAGAGAAAATTGAAGATTTAAAAGAGCAGGCAAAAGAAATTATAGCAGGTGGCTCGCTTAATGTAAATGCACCATGTGTAAGTGTAAAGAAAAATAACGCGGGCATTGAATGGGTAGAAGTTGCAAACGAAAAAGTTAAAGTTAAATATTACTCTGCAGACGATAATAATATAAACAAGTATAAAGTAGAACATCTTGTTGAATCTGAAAAAAGTGCATTATTTAGAGTAACTATTAATTGTATGCTTGTTATATTTGTAATTATGGTTATAATTTACTCTATATTTTGCATAAAAAATTTAGCCTAAAAAAATAAAAAACTTACATGTTACTATTGTAATGTGTAAGTTTTTTCTTAAGCCTAGCATTTATTCAAGAATAATAATAATATTTATATAAATTTACTGTATTTATTTGAATAGTATATTTTTTCATACTATTCACTCCAAATTATTATATATTATCCATTTTGCAAAAAGTTTCATCTATAGAATATACTTTATTAGCTTTTATATCATCTAGTCCTTTTTGTAATTTTTCTTTTAAGTCTTTTTTACTTTTTATTATTACACTATCTGGAGCTTCTTTATCGATATGTGAAAATTTTAAATATTCAATAAAATCTATAACTTGGTTAGCAAGTTCTTCTGGTAATGTATCTATTTCATTATATAACTTTTGTTTTTGTATAGACATATTAATTACCTCCAAAATCAATTTACATTATTATAGCATTTTTTATTAGAAAAATCCACAAATTCAAGAATTTTTCAAAATTAATTTGTAAAGTACAAAAGTTGTAACTGTAAAACTACTTTAAATAAAAACGATAATATTATTTATATATTTTTTTGAATAGTATATTCTTAATAACTAAGTATGATTTTACTATTAAAAAAATTGAAATAATGTAAAAAATAGTATATAATAAAGCATGTAAAAAAGTAGGAGTTAAAATGGGTAAAAAGGTAATAATAGCAGAAAAACCAAGTGTAGCAAGAGAATTTGCAAAGGTACTAAAAGTAAATGGTAAAAATAACGATGGATATATTGAATCAGATGAATATATAGTAACTTGGTGTGTAGGACATCTTGTTACAATGAGCTATCCTGAAAAATATAACGAAAATATGAAAATATGGAGTTTGAAAACACTTCCATTTATACCAAAAGAATTTAAGTATGAAGTTATTGATGCGGTAAAAAAACAATTTGATATTGTAAGTAATATATTAACTAGAGAAGATGTAGAGTGCATATATGTATGTACTGACTCTGGAAGAGAAGGAGAATATATATATAGACTTGTAGATGCTATGGCAGGATGTCCTAAAAAGGAAAAAAGGCGCGTTTGGATAGACTCACAAACAGAAGAAGAAATACTTAATGGAATAAAGCAAGCTAAACTTCTTGAAGAATATAACTCACTATCAGATTCAGCATATTTAAGAGCTAAAGAAGATTATTTAATAGGAATTAATTTTTCAAGAATTTTGTCACTTGTATATGGTAGAGATTTGGCTAAGAAATTAAATGAAGAAAGAGCTGTTATTTCAATAGGTAGAGTTATGACCTGTGTGCTTGGAATGATAGTAAGAAGAGAAAGAGAGATTAGGAACTTTAAGAAAGTTAGTTATTACAAGATACAAGGAAAATTTGGAGCTGATGATAACCAAATAAATTGTGACTTTAAAGCAGTAGAAGGTTCAAGTGTATATAACTCAAGTAAACTATATAATGATACTGGCTTTAAAAATAAAGAGGATGCTATAAAATATATAGAGTATGTAAAATCACTTAATGAAGATGGTGTTATAAAAAGTATAAGTAAAAAAAATCAAAAAGAAAATCCACCTTTGTTATTTAATCTTGCAGAAATTCAAAATCAATGTAGTAAAAAATTTAAGATAAGTCCAGATGAAACATTAAATATTATACAAGAACTATATGAAAAAAAATTAGTAACTTATCCAAGAACAGATGCAAGAGTACTTTCAACTGCTGTTGCAAAAGAGATAACTAAAAATCTTAATGGTCTTGCAAAAGCACCATTAGATGATAGTATAAAGTATTTTATTAAAAAAATGATTACTGAAAAATATAGCACAAATCTAATTAAAACAAAATATGTTGATGACACTAAAATAACAGACCATTATGCTATCATACCTACAGGACAAGGCTTTGAAAACTACAAGAACTTAAAAGATTTACAAAAAGAAATATATCATTTAATTGTAAGAAGATTCTTAAGTATTTTCTATCCGCCAGCAGAGTATAGCAAAATAGCTGTTACAGTTAATGTTAAAAACGAGGAGTTTAGTAACTCAAGTAAAATATGTGTAAAAAGTGGATATTTAGAAATATTAAAAGATGATAAAGTTGATAAGAATGATAAAAATGAAAAAGATGAAGAAAAGCAAAATAATATTGAAATATTAACAAAATTAAAAAAAGGTGATATACTTAAATTAACTAGTATGCAAGTTAAGGAAGGTGAAACAACTCCACCTACTAGATATTCTTCAGGCTCTATAATTCTTGCAATGGAAAATGCAGGTAAATTAATAGAAGATGAAACTTTAAGAGAACAAATAAAGGGAAGTGGGATAGGTACGAGTGCAACAAGGGCAGAGATTATAAAAAAACTTGAAAGAATTGCATATATAAATACTAACAAAAAAACTCAAATATTAACACCTACAAAAAAAGGTGAGGCAATATATGATATTGTAGTAAAAACTATACCAGATATGCTTAATCCTGAACTTACTGCAAGTTGGGAAAAAGGGCTAACACTTGTAGCTGAAAACAAGATAAAAGCAGATGAGTTTATGAATAAACTTGAAGATTATATTTCAAGTAGAGTAAAAAAGTTTAAAAAAGCTATAAATGATTATTATTACTATGGATTTTGAAATGATAAATTAAATTTACGAATTAATTTAACTATAAAATTTAAGTAAAAAGAAAATAAATTAGAAGATAAAAATTTAAAACTTTTATAAAAAGGGTTAAAAGAAATATTTGAAGGGAGAGATAAATTTTATGGAATTATTAGAAATAGTTGACAAAGATGGAAATTTTACAGGACAAATCATGGATAGAGAAGAGGCACATGATAAAAATTTATTGCATAATGAAATTGCAATTTTTATAATTAATGATAAGAAACAAGTTTTACTTCAAAAAAGAAGTGCGAGTAAAAGATTTAATCCAAATAAATGGGCTTTATGTGCTGGACATGTAGATGCAGGAGAAAGTTTAGAGTCAGCAGCTTTAAGAGAATTAAAAGAAGAAGTTGGTATAGATATTACTATAAATGACTTAAAGCCATTTTCAGAAAGAGAATTTACAATAAGAGATTCAAATTCACACATTACTTATTATTATTATACTAAATCAAACTTGGATGAAAAGGATTTTATTATTCAAAAAGAGGAATTATCTGAAGTAAAATGGTTTGATATTGATAAAATAATAGATATGATAAAATCTAAAGATAATCCAACTGTATTTGGAGAAAGAAGAATAAGTCTTTTTGAAAAATTAAAAAACATATAAAAGAATATTGAACTCTATCACTTAAAGTAGGCACAAAAAATAGTGTATACTTTAATAGGTAGAGTTCATGATTTATGCTATTTTATTAAATTGCATTTTATATAAAATAGCATATTTTGTAAAAAAATGAGAAATAAATGAAGATACTTAAATAAATTGCTTTTTCTAGCTTTTAATCTTGCTTTTTTTCTAATTTGATGTATAATAGTAATATAAGTTTTCAAGGGGGAAATTTTAATGGATTTTGATATATTAGAAGAAAAAATGATTAAATCTATAGATTATTTAAAGGAAGAACTTGCTAACATTAGAGCTGGTAGAGCAAATCCAGCTATACTTAATAAAGTTGAAGTTGATTATTATGGAGTTGCTACTCCTCTTAATCAAGTAGGTACTATATCTGTGCCAGAAGCAAGACAAATACTTGTTACACCTTGGGACAGATCTATGGTTATAGCAGTAGAAAAAGCAATTCAAAAAGCAGATCTTGGTGTTAATCCAATAAATGATGGAAATGCTATAAGACTTGTTTTTCCAGAGTTAACTGAAGATAGAAGAAGGGAACTTTCTAAACAAGTAAAATCTTTAGGAGAAGAAGCAAAAGTTGCTATTAGAAATTCAAGAAGAGATGCAATGGATGAAGTAAAAGCTAAACAAAAAGCATCAGAAATAACAGAAGATGATCAGAAAGATTATGAAGATAAAATACAGAAGATAACAGATAAGTATATTTCAAATATTGAAAGTATTATTTCTGAAAAAGAAAAAGAGATAATGGAAGTTTAAGAAAAGGATTGGTGTCGTGAAAACTAGATTAATTACAGGACTAATATATTCTATATTCCTTGCAGCTATATTAATTGTAAATATTCCAATTGTAGATACCTTAGTTGTAATAGCTATATCTTTGATAGGTGTTTATGAATATAACAAAGCATTTAAAACAGCTGGTTATAATCCTATTTCATGGATTGGGTATTTAGGATGTTTAACATTGTTTTCAATGGGTGGACTTGTAGAAAATGCAGATAAAATACTTTGTATTAGAATAGCACTTCCTGCAATTTTGATATGTATTTTTTCTTATGCAATTCTTACAAATCTTAAGTTTAATATTATAGATGTAATGATTACTTGTTTTTCATTAGTATTAATACCATTTATGTTTTCATTTATAAAGCTTATACTTATGATGGAAAATGGTAGGTTACTTATATGGTATGTGATACTTGGTGCTTTTGCATCTGATATAGCGGCATATTTTATAGGCTCTAAATTTGGAAAAAGAAAATTATGTCCGGATATAAGTCCAAATAAGACTGTTGAGGGATCAATAGCTGGTATTGTAGCAGTTGTTATAGCATATATTGTAATAACTCTAATTGCAAATAATTATTATAGTTTAGATATAAATATGTATCTTGCAATATTTAGTGGAGTCATAATCGCTATAGTTGGACAATTTGGAGATTTAACAGCTTCTGCTATAAAAAGATTTTGTAAAATAAAAGACTTTGGCTCACTTATGCCAGGACATGGTGGTATACTTGATAGATTAGATAGTATGATGTTTGTCGCACCAGTTATATACATTATATTTAAAGTATATATGGGACTATAATTTAAGGAGGAATAAGTTTGGTAGCTTTTTTAATTACTATATTAAAGTTATTGATAATTTTAGGTGTAGTTGCAACTATACATGAGTTTGGACATTTTTTATTTGCCAAACTTTTTAAAATGGGAGTAAATGAGTTCTCTATTGGTTTTGGACCTAAGATAGTACAGAAAGAATTTAAAGGTACAATGTATTCTTTAAGATGGATTCCACTTGGTGGATATTGTGCTATAGAAGGAGAAGATGGAGATTCTGATAGAGAAGATTCTTTTGCAAACAAGAACGCTTTAGAAAAAATAATTGTATTACTTGCAGGTGTTTTCTTTAATGCAATTCTTGCAGCTGTAATTTTTATAGGGATTGGGTTTGCTACTAGTACATTTAATACAAAAATTACTAATTTAGATGAAAGCTCAGTGCTTGCAAAAGCTGGTATACAAGTAGGAGATGAGATATATTCAGTAAATGGCAATAAAGTAAATTTAAGTGATGATTTAATGTCTAAAAGATCAGATTTACCAAATGATGTTGAAATTGAATATATAAGAGATGGCAAAAAAAATAAAGCAATAGTTAAAGATGCTGTTACAAATATAGGATATATTGGAGTATCATTCTTGGTAGATCCTAATAATATTGATATTTCCAATGAAATTGAAATGGTTGCTTCAGGAGGTGCTGCTGTTAGTGCAGGACTTAAAGCAGGGGATAAAATAATTAAAATTAACGGTGTAGATACAAATAACTCATATGATGTTATAAATATAGTTAAACAAAATGCTGGAAATAGTCTTAAATTTACTATTGTTAGAGGATCAGAAACAATTGAAAAAGATATAACTCCAAATTCTCAAAGACAATTTAACTTAGGAAACTTTGAAACTGAGAAAGTTAAACCAAGTTTATACTATGCTGTGCTTTCTGCAAAAAATAATTTTGTAAATATAGTTGGATCATATGTTGACTTATTTAGAGGACAGGTAAGTGTAAATGAAATGTCTGGAATAGTAGGAATTGGAGAAGTTGTATCAAAAACTGAAGGACTACTTTCATTCTTAAATTTACTTGGAATAATAAGTTTGGCAGTTGGCGTAGCAAATATTATGCCATTTCCACCACTTGATGGAGGAAAAATTGTTATAGTATTAATTGAAACAATAACAAGAAAGAAAGTACCAATAAAAGTTGAAGCAATAATTTCATATATTGGGTTTGCATTACTTTTGTTACTTACACTATTTGTTACATATAACGATATAGTAAGAATTATATAGGATTATATAAAATTATAGAGTGCTGAATATTTTAGCACTCTTTATGATATTTTTGAAAGGGAAAAAAATATAAATGTGTAAAATAAATATTGATATGTTATATTCTGTAATACCAAACTTTAATAAATACGTTGATGTTAAAGAGGATTTAAGTGGGCATTCATCTGCATATAGATATATATTACTTGATAGATATAACAATAAATATTTTCTTAAGTTATACAAAGGAAATAGGATAAATTCTTTAAAAGAAATCGATGAAATATATGAAAAAAACTGCGTTAAAACAGCTAAAATACAAGATTTGGGGTATATAGATAAAATAGATAGAACTTATACAATTTATGAATATATAGATGGTAGAACTTTACTAAATGTGGCAAGATCAGATGAAATTAGTAAATCTAAACTAGATAAACTTGGCTCTTTAGTTGGTAATGAACTTAATAAATTTAATAATATAGATGTTAGAAAAATAAATCTTGATATAGAAGATATTGAAGTTAAACTAGCAAAATTAATAGAAGATACAATAAAGATAAAAGAGTTTTATGATAAATATAGTGAAAGTGATATGCTTCCTTATATAAATTTAGATAAATTATTTATGAGTGTAAATAATTTAAAACAATATGTTATATCACAAGATAGGATATTTATACATGGCGATATAAATTTAAATAATATAATAGTAAAAAATGATATCCCTTATTTAATTGATACAGACGGAGGAAAAATAAGTTATAGAGTATTAAATTTTAGAGGAAATTTTTGGCATGGAATTTGCAGTAAAGAGGATGGAAATGAAAGAACTGTATATAGAGGTATATATAACCAATTATTTGAAAATAAAATACCAGATACATTTCATAAACAACTTGCGTTTACAATGATATATGAATTTTTATTAAGATTAAACCGATTCCCAGAAAATTTAGAACAAATTATATATACTTTCAGTAGATTTAAAGGTACATTTGATAGTACTAATTATTTTATTGATTACAAATTTGATTGGTTTTAAAAAAGCACGATAAATCTTAAAAACTAGATTTATCGTGTTTTTTCTTTTCATAGTTTAATTAATATGACTCCTTTCAGAATACTTGATTTGGCAATTGCTATCAATTAAATAGGTATTTCTTTCACAGATGATTTTACCGTAAGCTACTTTTGAAAAAGATGAAAATTCAAGTAACTTTTCTACAGTTTTGTTATTACCTTCATTTACTATATGCATTGAAAAAACTATAACTTTGTTTTCTTTCTTGAAAGCTACAATTTTTCCAGCTATATATGAAAAGTTATCACAATCTGCTAAAATTACCTTATCTCTGTATAAAAAATCATACCGTCCATTTTTTATACCTATAAAGGAGCCATTAGGAATATTAATTACACTATCATAGTAATGCTTAGTCATAGTCATACCTCCAATCTAAGATATTTTATATATTTTTTTGTATAATATATTATATGATAGTATATACAAAAAATTACCGAAAAAATATATAAAAATAATCATAAATATAATATAGACAAGTATAATTATATTAGAAATAGTAATTTGGAGGTAGATATATGCAATATATAATTTTGATACTTTGTATTATAGCCGTTATAATTGTTGCAAGAATTCTTGCATGGCCACTTAAAAAAATCTTAAAGCTCTTGCTTAATATTGGATTAGGGCTTTTAATGATATTACTTGTAAATGTATTTGGTTCATATATTGGTTTAAGTATTCCATTTAATGCGGTTACTGCACTTGTTTCAGGACTCCTTGGACTGCCTGGAGTTATTGTACTTGTTATTTTACATTATATTTTTTAAAAAAATGTGATAAATGTGGATAACTTTTTTTAAAAAATGTGATTTTTATCTTTAAGCAATAAATATAAAGAGGCAATAACATTAAAATTATTAAAGTAAAAAAATTAAAAAGTTTAAAATTAAATACATATTGTATATAAACAGAAATTTTGGAAAAAATACTAGTAATGTTAAATTTTGGAGGTATTATGATAAAGCAAAATTTCAAAAAGTATACAATATGCATTTTTTCTTGCTTAATTCTATTTTGTATGTTATATATTTCTCTTAATTATAATGGAAGTTTTAAATATATTATAGAAAGCATAAAAAATAATATAATAGCCAAAACAGATCAAAGTTCTACTTCTACAAATAAAGCTTCAACAGGTGATATGGTAGATTTATTAGCTCGCCTTATAAATGGTGAGGCAAGAGGAGAACCATATCAAGGGCAAGTAGCAGTAGGTGCGGTAGTTTTAAATAGAGTGAAAAGCTCAGAGTTTCCAAATACAATATCAAGTGTGATATATCAAAAAAATCAATTTTCATGTATAAAAGATGGCCAATTTAACAAGAAAATAGATAAAGACTCTACAGTATACAAAGCGGCACAAGAGGCAATAAGCGGTTCTGATCCAAGTAATGGTGCACTTTTTTTCTATAATCCCAAAACAACAAAGAGTAAATGGCTATTTTCACTTAAAACTTTAGCTACAATTGGTAATCATAGGTTTGCAATAGGTGGTTGATATGATAGAAAAATTTGAAAAGAAAGTTAATGATATAAAAAACAAAATAAATAAAAAAGCTCTTGCAGTTATAATTTTTATGATATTTGGTGCTTTTAGTATATATGCAGTAGAAATGACAAATCAATTTAAAAGACAAAAACAAGCAACACAAGATGAATATAACAGGGCTATGTATGATATGGTAGGTTATATAAGTAATGTAGAAACAGAGCTTGCTAAGCTTCAAATAACTAATACTCCAAAAATGACTTCTACTACTTTAGCAAGTATATGGAAACAAGCTAATCTTGCAAAAGAAAATTTAGAAGAACTGCCAAGTAATCAAGAAAGTCAAGCAAATGCTTCAAAATATCTTACACAATTAAGTGATTATTGTTATACTCTCTTAAAACAAACTTCAGAGGATAAAAAGATAACTGATGAACAATATACGAATATATCTAAGTTATATGATAGTTCCAAAGAATTAGGTGCTGTAATGAGCGATATATATGATGACTTAAATAATGGAAGAATTAAATGGGATGAATTGGAAAAAGTAAGTGATGAAAAACTTGAAAATACAGAAGTTGCAACAACAGTTGCAAATATATCTAAGATAGGAAAAACATTTCAAGAATATGAAGGGTTAATATATGACGGCGCTTTTTCAGATCATTTACTTACTCAAACATCAAAATCCTTAACAAATAATGAAGTTACAAAAGAACAGGCAAAGAATAATATTATAAATATATTTGGAAATGAAAATATAGAAAACATTGAAGATAAAGGAGAGTCAAATGGTAGAATAGATTTATATAACTTTAATTTAAAATTAAAAAATGAAGAAAATTCAAGAGATATTAGTATGACTAAAAAAGATGGAAAAATGTATTTGATGTTAAGTGATAGAAAAGTAGATGAAGAAAAAATATCTATGGAGGAGGCAGAAACTAAACGGACTTGAATTTTTAAATAAAATAGGTATTAATGATGTAAAAGAAAATTATTATTTAAAAACAGAAAATTTTGCGATAATTAACTATGCAGGTATACAAGATAACGTAGTATTATATCCAGATTTAGTTAAAGTTAAAGTAGCATTAGATAATGGTGAAGTGTGTTCTGTAGAATGCCAAGGATATATTTTTAACCATATAAAAAGGGAAGATATTACTCCAACTATATCAATAGAAGAAGCAAAAAAAGCACTAAATAAAAACCTTAATATAATGAGTGAAAATCTTGCTATAATACCAACAGAATCAAAAAATGAAGTATTAACTTATGAATTTAAAGGTAAGATTGATGAAAGAGAATTTTTAATATATATAAATGCAAAAACAGGTCAAGAAGAGCAAGTATTACTGATACTTGAAACTGAAGGCGGTATTCTTACGATGTAATGAATACCGTCTATGCATTTTATAATTACAAACTATAATAATCATTATATAATTATCTTTTCAAAAAAAGTAATATTTTTTACACATTTCTTATGTTTTGATATATATGTATTTCTTTTTTGCTTGTTATAAAATTATAAAGATAAATTTAAAATAATGTTTTAATTATTTCTTAATCATTTAATGGAAATTTGTTGACATACTTGTTTATTAATTATAAAATAATTATGGAAGGAAGTGATTAAGTGGTAAATATATATATTACAAATCCTGTATCAGGAAAGTTAGATGTAATAAAAGAACCTATTAAGGGTTGTTGGATAAATATGGTTAAACCAACAGAAGAAGAAATAAAAAATATATGTGATAAAGTTGGGATAGAAGAACAATTGCTTACATATCCTCTAGATATTGCTGAAAAAGCGCATATTGATGTTGAAGATGATGCTGTATTGATTGTTGTAGACTCACCTTTTACAAAATTTAAATCAGGAGAAAAAGTATATACTACGCTTCCTATAGGTATGATACTTGTTAGAGATGATATATTTATAACAGTATCACAAGAAGAAATTGACTGTATCAAAGGAATACTTAATAGAGATAAAGCTTATCAAATACATACAGATAAGAAATCAAGATTTGTTTTTCAAATACTATATGATATAGCACAAGACTATATTAGATACTTAACATATATAAATGCTGATCTTGAAAAATTTGAATCGCATATGGAAAAAACAATGAGAAACAAAGAACTTTTGAAAATAATGAAATTTGAGAAAAGTATGGTATATTTTAATGCATCAGTTAAAGGTAATCAAGTTGTTTTAGAAAAGCTAAAAAGAGGCAAGTCAATAAAGTTATATGAAGATGATGAAGATATACTAGAAGATACATTAATTGAAAATCGACAGGCAATAGAGATGATACAAACATATAGTGAAATATTAAATGGAATAGTTGATATATTTGGAACAATGGTATCAAATAATCTAAATATTGTTATGAAATATTTAACATCAATTACTGTATTAATAGCTTTACCTACTATGATATCAGGAATACTTGGTATGAATGTTAAATTCCCATTTAATACAGGGGTTGTAGGCTTTTGGGGCGCTATTATAGTATCAATACTTGTTACAATATTAGCAATGTTATGGCTAAAGAAAAAAGATATGATGTAATGAAAGAAGGTGATCTTAATGCCAAGATATTATAAATATAAATGCTCAAAATGTGGTTACATTTTAGATGAATCTAAACCAAGAGAACCACTTTTAAGAGATATTGAAGAATGCCCAAGATGTGGACGTGATAAAAAATATTTCGATGAAATAGATGATGATGAAGATGAATAAATAAAAGGAAAAAAATATATATAAATCTGATATATTATATAAAGTATGTGTAAATTATGTATACAAGTAATTTATACATGCTTTTTATTTTGCAAAAATCGCACAATGTTACAATAATATTACAATTGTATGAAATGTATTGAAATATTAATAAAAAATTATATCTTGTTATTGCATTCATAAAAAAATTATGCTAAACTGACACTAGGTATATATATATTATTATTTACAAATATCATTATTTGTAAAGGATAAAAAGAGGTAAAAAGTATGTGAGAAAACAAATTGAAAACAAAAAATGAGAATGAAAAAAGTGTGTAAATGGTAGTATATAACCAAAAAAGTATGTGAGATATGTGTAATATGTGGGAGATGAGTAATATTCATGAAAACAAATAAAAAAAGAGGAATATCATTACTAGTATTGATTATAACAATAATAGTAATGATTATATTGGCGAGCGCTGTAATCTTGTCAATAACAAGTAATAATCCAATATCAAAAGCAAATGAAACTAAGGTAAAAACAGATTTAACAGCATTAAAAGATGAGTATAATAATTTTTACTCAAGTGCCTTGTTTGATAATGTATCAAATACAAAAGGATACTATACAGACAAGATGAATATAACAAAAGAAGGAAATATAATATATAAAGGAAAAGTAGTAAACGAGGGTGAAAATAACAGCCTCGCTAATATCATGCCAAGTATAGTAGGAACAGAATATGAAGGAAAAGTATTTGTAGCAGATGGCAAGATATATATAGATAATAGAGACCAGTTTTTAAGTGAAGAACAACAAGAATGGGCAAAAGAAGTAGGGATAAATGTATTAAATGAAGGAGAAGTACTAGTATTAAGTACAGAGGAAGTAAGCTTAAAGATAAGTCAAAAAGAAAGAATATATGCAACAGTAATGCCAGATACAGATAGTCAAGTAGAGTTTGACATAGATGAGAAAACAAAAGTAAGACAGTTAACAAGTGAGACAAATACAGTAGATATACAAGGAATAAGTGATGGAGTAGCAATACTAACAGCAAAAGTAACAGCAGAAGACGGAACAGAAATAGAAAAGAAAGTAACAATAAAAGTAAATGTAGGAGACTATATAAAAGTAGAAAGAATAACAATAGATCCAAATGTAGTAGAACTTGGATTAGATGACGAACAACAGTTAAAAGCAATAATAACACCAGAGAGCGCAGATAACCAAGAAGTATCGTGGGAAGTAGATAGTCAAAATCCAAAAGATGCAGTAGAATTAACAGAAACAGGACTAGTAACAGGAAGAAATGTAGGAACAGCAAAGATAATAGCAAAAGGAGAATATGGAAATTTAACATCAGAAGAATGTAGTGTAAAAGTAATAGATAGAACAACAATAACATTAGATAAGACAACTTTGCAATTAAGAAAAGGACAAGAAGGTAAATTAAAAGCAACAGTAGAAAACAAAAATACAAGACAAGGAACATTAACATGGGAAACAAGTGATGATACAAAAGTAGGAGTAGACCAAGAAGGAAATATAACAGCAAAAGAAGTAGGAAGAGCAACAATAACAGCAAAATATTTAACAAAAAGTGTAACATGCCAGGTAGAAGTATTAGACCCATTAGTGTTAACAGCTAAGGTAACAGAAGCAAGAGGAACAAAAGCAACATTAAATATATCAGCAAATACAACATATAACCAAATAGAGAAAATAGAAATAAAACATAGAAAGCAAGATACAGAAGAATGGATAACAGATCCACCAATAGACGTAAATAAAACAGAATATAGTACAGATAGTTATGAAATAAGTGGATTAGAACCATTAAAGACATTTGAAATAGAAGTAATAGCTACATTAAAAGATGGATCATGTGAAAAGAAAGTAACTTTACAAGCAGAACCAGTATGGATACCAGTAGAAAGTGTAACATTAAATAAAGGAAGTACAAAGATAGTACTAGGAGAAACAGAAACATTAACAGCAACAGTATTGCCAGAAGATGCATCAAATAAGACAGTAACATGGGAAAGTGGAGATCAAAGCAAAGCAACTGTAAGTGAAGGAGTAATAACAACAACAGGAGTAGGAAATACAACAATAACAGTAAAGGCAAATGATAATCAGGATAAGAAAGCTACATGCCAAGTAGAAGTAACAGAACCAATAACAATAGATGCAAGTGTAGATGAAAATGGAATAACATCATCAAGTATACCAGTTAAAGTAAAAACATCAACAGAACATGGAACATTAGCAAAAATAACAATAAGGTATAAAAAGACAAGTGAAAATAATAATTGGCAAGAAAAAGAAGTAATAGATGGAGTAAGTGGACAGATAAATTATGATGATACAATAATAATAGAAGGATTAAAAGATGAAACACAATATGATATAGAAGTAAAAGTAGAAATATCAAGTAAAACAAGTAATTATGCAAATGGACACTCAGTAACACAATCAGGATTAAGTGGAACAACATTAAAAATACCAGTAAATAGTGTATCATTAAGTCCAACAAGTATAAAAATACCATTAGGAAATACAGAAAATATACAAGCAACAATACAACCAAGTGATGCAACACATCAAGGATTAAAATGGGAAAGTGGACAAACAAGTATAGTCACAATAGAAGGAGAAGATACAGCAAAGAGTGGAGCAGCAAGTGCTACAATAATAACAAAAGATATAGGAACAACAAATGTAAAAGTAACATCAACAGATAATGAAAAAGCAACAGCACAGTGTAGTGTAGAAGTAACAGAACCAATATCATTAACAGCACAAGTAGTATCAGGAAATATAACAGATGAAGTAATACCAGTAAGTATAAATACATTAACAAAACATGGAACTATAAAAAAGATAGAGGTAATGTATAAAGAAAATGGAGCATCAGAGTGGATAACAAAACAAGTAAATGACTTAGAATCAAATCAAACAAGTTATATTGGTACATTTGAAATAACAAATTTAACACCAAATACAGAATATAATATACAAGTAAAGGTAACATTAGAAAGTAGTGTAATAGGAGAACATAGTAAATCAATAACAAATTTACTAGGAAAGACAAAAAAGAGGGATGTAACAGGATTAGTATTAAATAATAAAACATTAGATATACCATTAGGAGATAATACACAAAGATTAATAGCAACAATAACACCAAATGACGCAACAAATCAAGTAGTAAATTGGTCAAGTAGTGATATAGGAGTAGCAACAGTAAATGATGGAACAATAACAACAAAATCATTAGGAAAGACAATAATAACAGCAACATCACAAGATAACAACCAAGCGACAGATAGTTGTACAGTCAATGTAACAGAACCAATAACAATAGAAGCAAGTATAGAGGAAACAACATCAAGCACAATACCAGTAAAAATAAATACAACAACAAAGGTAGGAACAATAAGTAGTATACAAGTAAAGTATAGGGCTAAAAATACAGATACGTGGACAGTAAAAACAGTAAGTGATTTAGGAACAAATGTAAAATCATATAATAAGACATATACAATAAATAGTGGATTAAATCCATATACAGAATATGAAATAGAAGTAGTAGTAACTATATCAACAAATCATGCATTATCTAAAACAGGACTAAAAGCAACAACAAAGAAAATAAATGTAACAGGAATATCAGTAAATCCAACAAGTAACACAATAGTAAAAGGAAATACAGATTCATTTAATATAACTGCAACAATAACACCACAAAATGCAACAAACAAAGGAGTAAATTGGACAACAGATAATGGTAATGTAGCAACAGTAAATTCAAGTGGAACAGTAACACTAAAAGGGGGAGTAGGAACAGCGCATATAACAGCAACATCACAAGATAATAGTAGTGCATCAGCATCATGTACAGTAACGGTACAAGAAGCAGTAGCACAAATAGGTAAAACATATTATTCTTCACTTCAAAGTGCGTTTGATAGTGTATCTTCTGATTGTACAATATCTTTATTAAAAGATATAAATTCGGCAAGTTCAGCAAATTATAACAAACATTATTATACAACTTTAAATATGAATGGACATAATATTAGTGTTGCGAGTACTTCAAGTAGTAATCAGTACGGATATGCTATAAGAGTTTTTGATGGAACTTTAGAGATAACTGGTTCACAGGAAACGATAGGAGCTCTTAATTCTAATTCTGGTTCAACTATGATTGTAAGTAATGTAAACATAGTAACATCATATGCTTCTGGTATAGATTCTGCTGGAAATTTAACAATAAAAGATGGAACTAATATAGAATCTAAGGAATATGGAATAAATGTAGTATCTGGAGTATTAACTATTGAAGATGGAACAATTAATTCAGGTTGGGATGGAGTTTTTGTACAAGATGGTGCAACAGCTAATATATATGATGGAAATATAAGTGGAGTATGGGTAAATTCAGGAGGAACAGCAACAATAGGAGATATTAGTAAAACAGTAAGTTCTTCTAGTCCAACAATTACCAAATTGCCAGATCAAGAAAATTGGGGACTAGTAAATTATGGAACAACATATTATAATAATGGATCAATATCAGGAGGAAGTTCAGCAATTTGGTCAAATGCAACTTTAAAACAAAGAGAAGGATATTCAATATTGTATAATACATCAGGAGGAATACAAACAGCGACATTAGGTAAATCTGTAACAGGGTTGACATTAAATCCAACAAGTAAAACGATAGTAAAAGGAAATACAAGTTCATTTAGTATAGCAGCGACAATAAGTCCAAGTGATGCAGGAAATAAAGGAATAACATGGACAACAGATAATAGTGGTATAGCAACGGTAAGTAATGGAACAGTAACACTAAAAGGGGGAGTAGGAACAGCAACAATAACAGCAACATCACAAGATAATGCAAATGCAAAAGCAACATGTGAAGTAACAGTACAAGATGCAGTAGCACAAATAGGAAGTACAAATTATGCAACATTACAAAGTGCATTTGATGCAGTAACATCAAATACAACAATAAAATTATTAAAAGACATAACATTAACAAGTGCAGCTGAATATTCAAAGACAAATACTGTTGTTTTAGATATGAATGGACATAATATAACACAAACTGGAAGTGGTTATGCAATAAGGAATATGGTAAAAGGTAATTTAGAGATAAAGGGATCACAAAATAAAATAACAGGTCCGCTTAATAATAATGATTCTGGAACGATGACAGTAAATAATATAGTAGTAGATAACCCTAATCGGAAATGCAATGGATGTTGTAGGAACAGTAATAATAAAGAATGGATGTAATATAAATGGTTCAAATCAAGGTATAACAGTAGTAGGAGGAACAACAACAATCTATGATGGAACAATAAGTGGAGTATGGGTAAATGCAGAACGGAACGGCTATAATAGGAGATAGTAGTAAAACGGTAAGTACTTCCAGTCCAACAATTACTAGTATTCAAGGGCAAAGTAATTATTGGGGATTAGTAAATTACGGAACAACATATTTCTATAATGGTTCCATATCAGGTAATCTTGCAGCAATATGGTCAAGTGGTACTTTAACGCCAAGAAGTGGATATTCAATATTACGCAATAATTCAGGAGGAGTGGAAAAAGCGACATTAGTTGAATCAGTAGCGAAAATAGGAAGTACATATTATGCGACATTACAAGAGGCATTTAATGAAAGTTCACAATCTTCAGGAACAAGAACAGAAATAATATTGTTAAAGAATATAACAGAAAGTCCAACATTGGCAAGTGACCATTATGCAAATTTACGTTTAAATAGTTATACAGTATCAAATACGACAAGTACAGCAACAATAACAAATAATGGAAATCTAACAATAACTGGAAGTGGAACAGTATCAAGTAGCGGAGGATATGCAATAAATAATATAGGAACATTAACATTATCAAGTAATCCAACAATAAAAACATCAGCAAGTAGTAAAGCAGCAATATATAATACAAAAGAAGTAACTGCAGGTAGTGGAACAATAAGTTCAACACATACATCAACAAGTGGAAATGCAATAGAAAATGCATCAACTAGTGCTACATTAACAATATCGGGAGCGACTTTACTTAGTACAAGTGGAGATGTTGTAAGTAACCTTGGAAATATTACAATGAGTTCAGGAAAAATAGAAACCAAAGCACAAAAAGATGGAATAAGTATAAAATCTGGAAATTTAACAATAACAGATGGAACTATAGAGACTGTGGGCTGGGGAATAAATACTAATGGAAGTAAAAATGCATGTAAGATTACAATAGGTGCTAATGACTCTACAGTATCTAAAACTTCTCCGGTAATTTGTGGAGATACTTTTGCAATTACTACATATAATAGTACACAAGCAAATGTATATTTTTATGACGGCATATTAAGAAGTAATTATGAAAATGCCAGTTTTAATAGTAATAGTACAGTTTATCCACTGCTTTCAAATAATACACAATTTCATGTATTAAATAACTATAAAGTGGTATTTAGTAAAAATGGAGAATATATGGATGGAACATTACAAAAATAACCAATAACCATATGGAAAAAATGGAAATACAGAAGCAGGAGTAGCAAGAGTAAATAAACCAGAGATACTAGCAGGAATGACACCAATAAAATTTGATACAAATGGTGGGGTAATAACAACAAATATCACAGATAAAGATTGGTATGCGTACAAATCAAATAATCAAAGTTTTAAAACAGATAACACAACAAGTCATTGGGCAAATGCGAAAACAGCAGATGAAAGTCAATGGGTATGGATACCAAGATATGCATATAAAATAGTAAAACAACCAAATGAATATAAAACAGAAGGTGGAGAAATAGATATAATATTCTTGAAAGGAACAAGTAAGACCGAATATGTGGATTCAAGTGGAGTAACACATACAACTTTACCAAGTGGATATATAGTACATCCAGCATTTACGAATGAAAGTAGTACAAATTACAAAAATGGTGGATGGGATAAAGAATTAACAGGAATATGGGTAGCAAAATACGAAGCAAGCAGAGGAACTGTAACAGAAAGTACATCAAGTAAAATATATCCAAAATTTGTACCAGGACAAACTTCTTATGGAGATATTCAAATAGGAGATGTGTTTACACTATGTAAAAATCTAGCAACAGATAATAGTAATCCATACGGATTTTCTTCTTCAACAGCAGATACACATCAAATGAAGAATAGTGAATGGGGAGCAGTAGCATATCTAGCACAGAGTAAATATGGAAGAAATGGAGTAGAAGTAACGCAAAACTTAGCTAGCGGACCAATAACAGGATGTGGAGGAAAATCATCATACAATACAGAAGAAGGACAGAAAGCATCAACAACAGGTAATTTATACGGCATATATGATATGAGTGGAGGAGGATATGAGTATGTAGAAAGCTACCTAAATAATAGCAATAGTAATTTAACAAAATATGGACAATCACTAATATCTGAAACAACAAAAAGTGGAAGTAAAACATCAACAAAATACGTATCGGTATATAACGTAGCATCATCTGATATTGATGAAAACAATTATAATGAATCAATAAACAAGGCAAGAAAAGGAGAAGCAATATGGGAGACATCTACAAGTGGAAGTGGTTTAACAAGTTGGTTTGTAGACGCTTCATATTTCTTTGGCGTAAAAAATTCATTCATGACTCGTGGTGGTGGTCATAACAGTAGTGGTACCGAAGCGGGACTATTCTATTTTATCAACAGCAATGGTAGAGGAAACACCTATAATACTAGCTTTCATGCGGTGTGTGTTTCTCACTTTGGTATGAAAGAAATAATATTTTTATAAGTATTATTTCTATAAAGCGGGGCAACTGTTTAAGGACAATGCCGAATTAATATACCAAAGAAACATAATTCCTTTCTTAAAGAAAGATAAACACATGAATTTTAGTTATAAGTAAGTAGTAAAATGACGAAAATTTGTAACTAAAAAGAGAAAAGAATTTTTAAATTAATTCTTTTCTCTTTTTAGTTTTTGGAGTAAACCATAGGCTATGCCTATGGTACAGGAGAGCCAAAGGCGTGGGTTTGCAAAAATCCTTCACATTCGATATAATAATAAAGGTTACCAGCCATATTATAATAAAGAAAGTGAGGGATTTTTATGTCAAAACGCTT
>CANPWO010000010.1 GCA_947584535.1 uncultured Clostridia bacterium | reverse complement strand
ACTAAGGAATTTACTGTATATGAAGATAAAGCATATTTTTTAAAAGAAAGATTATCTAATTTAAAAAGAAATAAAAAATCTAAGCATGTAGTTTTAAAAGATATATCTTGTGATATAAAAAGAGGAGAATCTGTTGCATTAATTGGAGTAAACGGTTCAGGTAAATCTACATTGCTTAAACTCATGAATAAAATTATATATCCAGAAAAAGGTACAATTGAAATAAATGGAAAACTTTCAAGTATGATAGAACTTGGTGCTGGATTTAATACTGACTTTACTGGAAGAGAAAATATATATTTTAATGCATCAATGTATGGACTTGGAAAAAAAGATGTTGATCCAATAATTGATAAAATAATAGATTTTTCTGAACTTGGTCAGTTTATTGATGTACCAGTTAGAACATATTCATCTGGTATGTATATGCGTCTTGCTTTTTCAATAGCTGTAAATGTACAAGCTGACATATTATTAATTGACGAAATACTTGCTGTTGGAGATGCACATTTCCAAGATAAATGTTTAAATAAAATGAAAGAGTTAAAATCACAAGGAAAAACTATGGTTTTTGTATCACATAGTGTACCGCAAGTAAAAAGTTTTTGTGATAGAGCAATATGGATATATAACGGTGTAATGAAAATGGATGGAAAAACTGATGAAGTTATAGAGGAGTATTTAAAAGAGCAGGGGTAAATTTTTTAAATATAAATTATAAAAATTTCATATTTATTATATAATTTGAGTATTTAAAAGGAGCATGATAATGAAGGAAAATAAATTTTTTGACTTTACAAGAGAACCTGGAAAAAATATAAATTTAAGAAGAAATGTTAAATTTGATAAACCACTTATTAGTATTATAACTGCAAGTTATAATGCAAAAAATACAATTTTACAAACTGCAAACAGCATTTTAGATCAAACATTTCCTTTTTGGGAGTGGATTATAGTAGATGATTGTAGTAAAAATGAAGAAAGTAAAGATTTATTAATAAAGTTATCAAAATTAGATGATAGAATAAAAATTTACTATAATAAAGAAAACATTGGTACACCAGCTACAAGAGATAAAGGGATTACTTTAGCTTCTGCTGAATATGTTTTTATATTAGATGATGATGATTTAATTGATCCTACCATTTTGGAGACCTCTTTTTTTGCAGCATATACTCATCCAGAAGTATCTTGGGTATATAGTAACTCAGTAGGATTTGGAGATATAGAATATTTATGGAATCCAAAGTTTGACACTTTTAAAGAGAAAAAAGAAAATTTATTAACTTGTATGGCGTTAATAAAAAAGCAAGATATATTAGATGTGGGAGGATTTTCAGCTTCTCCAAATAAATCACATGAAGATTGGCAATTATGGATTAATTTATTAAAAAAAGGTAAAAAACCAATAAGAATGTCTTATTATGGTACTTGGTATAGAAGGCAACAAGGAGGAAGGTTACATACTTTAAATTCTAATAAAAAGAATGCCAAAATTGCAAATAAGAATGTTATTAAATCTGCAAAGCCAATAAAGAAAAAAGTAAAAGCTATACAATATCCTAGCACAGATTCTTTTAAACCTTTTTCTTCTCATCCGTATGAATTTAATATAGATTTACCTCTATTAAATAAAGAAAAAAATGGAAAAAGAATATTATTTATATTTCCTTGGATGACATTAGGAGGGGCCGATAAGTTTAATATAGATTTAATTGAAAAATTAGTTGAACAAGGATATGAAATAAGTGTAGTAACAACAGAAGCATCTAAATATGTGTGGAGACAACAATTTGAAAAGTATACTACCGATATTTTTGATTTAACAACCTTTTTAGATAAGAAAGATTGGCCTGCTTTTATATCATATCTAATAAAATCAAGAAATATAGATTTAATATTTCAAAGTAATAGTGCTTATGGGTATTATGTATTACCATGGTTAAAATATATATATCCTCAAATTCCTATAATTGATTATATACATATGGAAGAATGGCATTGGAGAGATGGAGGATTTCCAAGAGATTCTATAGCAGTTGAGAAATATTTAGATTATACTTATACTTGTTCAAAATATCTTATAGATGTTATGCGCAATAAAATGCATAAACAAAATAATAATATTGATGTTGTTTATATTGGTACAAATGAAAAAAAATTTAATCCTGATATTATAGAACCTTCTAAAGATATTTTGATTAATAAGATAAAAAATAAGAAAAAAGTAATATTCCCTTGCCGTATTGCTGAACAAAAAAGACCATATTTAATGGTTGAAATATTAAGAGAATTATTAAAGAAAAGAAATGATATTGCATTTATAGTTATTGGAGATGGAAATATGCTTGAAGGTGTTAAACAAAAAGTAAATGAATATAGTTTAAATGACAATATCGTATTTATCCCTTCTAAAAATGATATTAGGGAGTATTATAAAATTGCGGATGCTACTTTAATTTGTTCTATGAATGAAGGAATATCACTTACTACATACGAATCACTTGCAATGGGGGTTCCAGTAATTACTGCTGATGTAGGTGGTCAAAAGGAATTAGTAAATGAAGAATGTGGTAGAATAATAAAATTATATCAAGATCCTAACAAAGATATAAATAATTATAAGTATTCTAATGATGAAATTAATGAATATGTTTGTGCAATTGAAGAAATTATAGATAATAAAAATATAAGAAATAACTGTAGAAAAAGAATTTTAAGTAAATTTACTGTAAGTATAATGCAAGATAAAATGTTAAAAATAATTTCTGATACTATAAAAAATGGAACAACAGTAAAATTTGAAGATATAAAAAATGATTATAATCTTATAGAAAGATATTTGGTACTATTTAATGAAACAAATAGAAAATATTATTATAATCCTGATGTTATGATTAAGAGAAATAATAAAATTGTTAATTTTTTATGGGAATATAAATGGTATAGAAATATGATTTACGGATTTAAAAGATTTAGAGCTAAACATTTTCAAAAAAAATAATATAAATATATCAAAATAAGGAGAAATATGAATAAAGTATTTGTTTTAAATAATATTGAAAAATATTACTTAAACTATAGTAGATATATAAGTGATATTGATTTACATATATTAACAACTAATGAGTTAAAAAAGTATAAAGATAATATTAAACTTAAAGAAGAACATCCCTTGTATAATGATTATTTAAGATTATATATAGAATATATTGAAGGTGGACTTGTTATAGATGGAATGCTCGAAATAAGAAGTTCACTTAATAACTTTTTTAAAAATGAGGTATTTTTAGGCTTTGATACTGAAAATACTATAGCTACAAATATTATATGGTGTAAGTCAAAGAAAAATTTAATTATAAAAAAAGTTCTTGATGAAATTGAAAAAACTGAAGACAAAGATATAACTGCTGTTTTTTCAAAAGTGTTAAATAGAGATTTAGCTAATACTTTTAACTCTCTTGTTGCTATTAATAAAGAAATATATATATATCCTTATGATTATTTTTATCCAATTGATTATGAAAGACATGGAAAGAATATATCTGAAAATACAAAAACTATACTACATAAAGATGAAAAAATAAGTCTATATTGTAAAATTAAGCAAAAAATATATTATAAATATGGTTCATATTCACTTAGATATTTATTAAGTTTAACTGATAGTATTAGAAACAAAATAGGAGCAAAAAGATATATAAATAAACAACAAAAAGGAAAATTTCAAGATAAACAAGTAATAAAATCTTCAGTCCAAGAAGCATATAATATACTTTGCTCATATAAAGAAAAAAATGTAGACTATGTTATATTTCATAATCCTAGATGGATGGGAGTTACAAGTGCGACTAAAGAATTGTTTGAAAATTTAGTACCTTTACAAGGGCTTATTACCGATAAACAAGTGGATTTGATTGCAAATAAAATAATAGATATAAAGCCAAAACAAGTTATTTTTAGTGCTTTTGAATATGGATATGATAAGTTAGCAAGAAAGATAAGAAATTTAGACAATGATATAAAAATAAAGATTTTTTGGCATAGTAGTAATTCTCAAATAAATGGTCAGTTAGTAGATATTATGAATTGGAAAACTAACTTAAAAGTTATAAATTTATGTAGAGAAGGAATAATTGATGTATTTGGTACTTGTAAAGAAAGTTTAGTTAATTTTTATAATTCACAAGGCTTTAATACAGCATTTATTAAAAATACTGTTAGATTAGATGAAAATTTTAAAAATAATATTGCAAAAGAAAAAAGAAATGATGATAAAATATTAATTGGTATATATGCTGCTGGTATGGACTGGAGAAAAAATATGTTTAATCAAATTGCAGGCGCTTCTTTAGTTAATAACGCAGTTATTGATAGTGTTCCTTTAAATTTTGATGGACAAGTTTTTGCTTCAAAAGTTAATACAAATATGCAGGGCTTAAAAAAAGGAGTAAAAAGAGAAGAACTTTTAAAAAGAATGGCACAAAATGATATTAATTTATATGTAACATTTTCTGAATGTGCTCCGATGTTACCTATAGAAAGTATGGAAGTAGGTACTATTTGCCTTACAGGTGATAATCATCATTATTTTAAAAATACTGAACTTGAAAAATATCTCGTAGTATCTAGGGAAGATGATGTATGTAGTATTAGAGATAAGATAGAATATGCATTAGAAAATAAAGATATTATATTTGATTTATATAAAAAATGGAAAAATTCATATGATAATGAAAGTAAAGAAAGTGTTAAATCTTTCTTAAATATGTAAAAATATAGGTGGTAAAATGTCTAGACATTTTAGTAAAATAAAAAGTATATTGTTATATCCTAAAAATGAAACGGATAAAATAATAGAAGATATAAATAAATTAAGTAGTGAAGATGGCTTTGCTATATATAATCCTGAATGCTTAGGTATTATGAATTCAACAAAAGATTTATTTGAAAATACTATTGCAATGAAAGAGCTTTTAAATGAAAAACAAATTGAAGAAATAGCAAATACTATTATTAATTTAAAATTTAAATATGTAATTTTTAGTTCAATTACATTTGGTTGGAAAGCTTTAATTGAAAAATTAAAAGAAAAGGATAATAGTATAATAATAAAAGTTTTATGGCATGGTTCTCATGCAATGTTTGTTGAAAGAAATGAATCATATTTTTTATATAGTATATTAGAATTAATGGACAGAGATTTAGTTGATTCAATAGGTTTCTTTAAGGAAAGTATGGCTATATATTATAAAGAAAAAGGATATAATTCATTTTTTGTAACAAATAATGTAAAAAATGTTGGTATTACAAATAAAGAGGCCTTTGCAAAAGAAAAAGGTAAAATGTATATAGGTTCATATTCAGCAGGAGATAGATGGGGAAAAAATACAGTAAATCAATTAAGTGCAGTATCGATGGTAAAAAATGCAATTGTTGATATAATACCAGTTACACCGCAAATAAATGAATTTTGTAGTACAATGAATATACAAATAAATGATAAAAATTTAAAATATTTGCCAAGACAAGAATTATTAAATAGAATGTCTTTAAATGATGTAAATTTATATGTAACATTTACTGAGTGTTCGCCTGTACTTCCTCTTGAAAGTTTAGAACTTGGTGTACCTTGTATAACAGGAAATAATCATTCGTATTTTAAAAATTCTAAATTACAAGATTACTTAGTTGTAAAAAGTGAGGATGATATAGATGAAATTTATAAAAAAACAATGTATGCTTTAGAAAATAAAGAAGAAATTATTAAATTATATAGAGATTGGAAAGATAATTTTGATGATTTTTCAAATAACAAATTAAACGAATTTATTAATAGATAGGAGTATATTCTATGAATAATTTAGATTTATCCGTTTTAATTCCAGTATATAACACTGAAAACTATTTTAAAAAGTGTATTGAATCAGTTATATCTGCAATTAATAAAGCAAATATAAATGCTGAAATAATTGTAGTAGATGATGGTTCAAAAGGTAATATTAAAGAAATAATAGTAGAATATACAGAAAAATATTCAAGTTTAATAAAATTTTTCTCACAGGAGAACAAAGGTAGGGGAGCAACAAGAAATAGATGTATATCAGAAGCAAAAGGAAAATATGTGCATTTTGTTGATTCAGATGATTATATAGAAGAAAATATTTATAAAAAAGTATTTAATAATATATTAAAAAATAACGATGATATAGATATGATTATTTTTGATATAAAAAATATTGATTTAATAAATTATAAAAATGAATTTATTATCGAAACTAAGAATAATAGTTATAACGACAATAAATGGGGATGTTTAGATATGATGATTTCTCCATCATGTTGGAATAAAATAATAAAAAAAGAATTAATTGAAAATATTAAATTTCCTGAGAATATAAATTATGAAGACTTAGCTGTAATTCCATGTGTAATTTTAAATTCAAAAAATATATTTTACTTAAACGAGGTGGGTTATAATTATGTGCAAAATTTAAATTCTATAATGAATCAAGAATTTAATTCAAATACACTTAATATTATAACAGCATTAGAATATGTTTTTGATAAAATTGATATATTAAGTTTAACAAATAGGGAAAAAGAAAAAGCCAAATATATATTATATACTAGACGTTTTTATGAAGAATTACTTGAAAAGATTTCTTTAAATAATAAAAGCAAAGAATTTATAATTAAGTTTTGTAAAAATATTAATAAGTTGGAAAATGAGATGTATGAAAATTTTTATTTTCAAAAATTATTAAAATCACAAAGTATGATAAAAAGGCTTAGTAATAGATTATTACATAATTCTATAAAAAATAATAGATATAATCTAATTGAAATCATTTTAAAAAAATACATATATTATAGATTTTTTGCTATTAGATATGTCAGTATAGTTTAGATAATTATTTATTATATAATAAACATATTTTATATATATAAATAGAATTATTATATTATTAAAATTTAATATTTTTTAATAATAAATTAGTGTAGTTAAAAGTAAGGAGGCTTTTATGGAAAAGATAATTCATTATTGTTGGTTTGGTAAAAATGATTTACCAGAAATAGCTAAAAAATGCATTGAAAGTTGGAAAAAGTATTTACCAGATTATAAGATAATATGTTGGAATGAAGATAATTTTGATGTAAATCAGAATATATTTATTAAACAGGCATATGAAAATAAAAAATGGGCATTTGTATCTGATTATGCAAGACTTAAAGTGTTATCAGAATACGGTGGAATATATTTAGACACAGATATGGAGATTACAAGAGATATTTTAGATATAATAGAATCAAGCGAATGTTTTCTAGGAGTAGAAGATTCAGGTTTAGTAAATGCTGCAATAATTGGAGTGAGGAAACCACATAATGTTTTTATAGATAGTTTAATTTCTCAATATGATAATTTAGAAGGATTTAATAATAATGATATATATGCTTTAACTATTCCAAGACAAGTAACAAATATGTTGGAAACTTTGGGATTTGATAAAGAAAAAAAAGAGATACAAAGTTTTTATAATGGAGAGCTACTTGTATATCCTAGAGATTATTTTTATCCTTTGAGTTATGATTATCATGATAATTTATTTACAGAGAATACGTGTTGTATTCATCATTTTAATGCAACTTGGGCAAGTAAAACTGAAAAAATAAGTTTGTTTTGCAGAAGACATAATATGAAATTTACACTTAAAATTTTTGATTTTGCTATAAACATAAAGAACATATTTTGTGGGATTTTTAAAGATAAAGCTTTTTGGCTTTTTTTTGGGGTTACAATATTATTTTTAGGTGCATTTATTAAATTACAATACGCAACAGATACTTACACTATATTTAATCAAAATTATATAATTCCTTTAAAACATTTTTTGTTATCTGGTAGATTTTTAACAGCAGGATTTTGGTATATAATTTCAATATTAAATTTAGGAATATATAAATCATATATTATATCTTTTGGTTTAGGAATTATATTTGTATCATTATCTATTTACAAGTTATATAGGATATTTATTAAAGATATTAGTAATAAATTTTTATGTGGAATATTAGCTATAGCTATTGTAATTAATCCATTTTTAATTGAGTTATTTTTATTTTTTGAAAAAGGAATACTTTCTTTTTCTATTCTTATGAGTATATTAGGAGTAGATTTTTTTATTAAGTTTTTAAACAAAAAAACAATAAAGAGATTTATAGTATCAATGTTTTTTATGTTACTAGCTATATTTTCATATCAAGGTACTATATCAATTTTTATGGGATTAGGAGCTATATATATTGTTAAGTATTCTAAAAATATAAAACAATTTATAAAAAATAATATATTTTTAGGATTGATTTATGGAATACCAGCTATAATAAATTATTTAGTAGTTAATTTCTTTTTCAATAATAGTAGAGTGACTACAGGTATATATATTATTGAAGAATCTTTAAGAAAAATATTTGTAGGACTTAAGGAATTATATATTAGATCTTTTGACATCCTACCAAAATACTTTTTTTTATCAATAATTATAATTAGTATTATTATTTTTATAATTTCAATTATAATAGATAAATCAAAAGGTTCTTATAAATTATTAAGTATTTTAAAGCTTATATATATTATAATAATGTTAAATATTTTTACTATATTACCACAATTAATAATTAAAACTGACTCTATATGGATGGTTGCTAGAAGTTCATATGCTATAGCTTCAATAATTGGAATAATTATTATTCATTTATTATATGAAGTTAAATGTAATAAAATTATTAATAATTTTATTATTTTAATTTTAATATTTTATTTAGGAATTCAATATGTTAGTTATCAAAAAATAATAAAAGATCATTATATTTTAAATTATTTAGATAATTATATATGTACACAAATTAAAGATGAAATATTAGAATATGAATTAAATACAGGAATTAATATTAAAAATATAGTTTTTTATAGAGATAAAAGTCCTTCATATTCATATCAAAATATTATATGTTATGGAGACATGAATATAAGAGCATTTTATCCAGAGTGGAGTGTTGGCTCAATAATTAATGAGAAATTAAATAAACAACTAATAGAAATAAAAGATAAGGATATTGAAATTGAAAAATTTTTCTGTGATAATAATTGGGATTATTATTCAAAAGAACAAATTATATTTAAAGGTGATACAATACATTTATGTGTTTTTTAAAGGATTGATTTTGTATGCTTAAATTATTATAATAGTAATAATAATTATATTAAACTAAAAATTTTTTAGATTTTTAATAAACTGATAATTAAGTATTTAATATATAGTAATGGAAAATCTTTAAGGGTGGGGCTAAAGGAATATATTTTGAAAGAAATGATAAAAAATTAAGTTATAATTTGATAGTATATAATAAAGTGTGTAAGTTAAAAGAACAAAAACTTATGCACTTTATTTTACACTATCAACAATTTAAAATAATATATTAGGTAGATCATATTATCAACATTAATGAAAATTTTTATAAATTAATAAATAAAAATTAAATTGAGTATAATGAATAAATTGTACATTTTTAACTTCAAAATTTTATACTTGGCATTAACAATCCATATACTTTATACTCTATTTTTCAATTTGTTTATTAATTTTTCTTTTTTGTTTGTTGCATTATTTAAGTTCTTTATTTTTTTATTTTAAAAACTAATTTTTTAATTGTTTGAATTTTTTTTATGAGTATTTTTTATATCTTTAGTTTCTTATGATAAACTATCACATTTTTTAATACATTCTTTTGTTTATATATATCTTTCATATACCCCTTTTCTGTAATAATTTATTACCTTCTTTAAATTATATCACATAAGAAATTTTATAATTTTATGTCATGTTGTTGTAACTTATGTTTTTTGTGTTACAACTACAGTAGTTATATATTATGTATAACTTAATTTTAATTTAAATAATTGTTTAAAATAATTGATTTATTAAATATATACAACTTGTATATATATGAAGGATGAATAATATTTATGAAAAATAAAACTAAAATTTGTGAAAAACATTGTTTAAATAGTTTATTTAATAATTAATTACATATCTAAAGTTGGTTAGATAATTATGAAATGTAAAAAAAATTACGAATATTTAGAGGTTTTACGTATGTAAAGTCACAAATAACTGTTACTATAAAAGTCTTTTGCACGTCAGCTTCACAAACTTTATTATAAATCATTTCATTTATATAATAAATTTTAAAGAATGTTTAATTAATACTAATACCAATTAGTTTATAGTCTTAAAAGGTTACTTATGAGTGATTGAAATAACTGCACTAGTATATGATAGATATTATATATAAGTTGAATATTTCACTTTCAAATACTTCATATATATGTGTACCTTTATAGCAAAGTTAGAAAGGAATGAAATTTAACATGAAAAAAATATATAGTTATATAAAAAGCAATTATGAATATTTTTTATCTATAATAATTAGTATATTAGCAATTATTAGTATATTTGCCTTCAATAAAATTTACCCTTTTGGAAATATGATTATATTTAATAATGATATGTCAGCACAATATCCATATTTTTTAGGATATATTAGAAATATATTTTTAGGTAATGCATCGCCTTTTTATAATTTTGCAATGAATTTAGGAAGTAATGCTTACGGTTTAATATCATATTATTTAACTAGCCCTTTTAATTTTATATTATTATTATTTAAAGAAGCTAATATTTCTGAAGGTATATTAGTATTAATAATTATAAAATTATCATTATGCTCTTTAACTATGTCGGTATTTTTAAAAAATCATTAAAATTAAATGGAGTTTTTAATATTATATTATCTATAATATATTCATTAATTGGTTATAATATAGTTTATTCTAGTAACATTATGTGGTTAGACTCTGTTATATGGCTTCCAATAGTTTTATATGGTGTAGATAGAATAATAATATGCAACAAAAACTTTATTTTTACTTTTTTTCTATTTATTACAATAATATCTAATTTTTATACTGGATATATGGTAGGAATATTTACTGTATTATATTTTATTTTTAGATTGATAAGTAGATATAAAAGTTATGGAATAAAAGTATTTTTAAAAGAAAATAAAAAATGTATTATTATGTTTATAATATCATGTTTAATAAGTATTTTACTTGCTTCAGTAATTTTATTACCTACGGCGATTAACTTAATGGAAAGCAAATTATCTGTATCAGCAAATAATTTTAGTATGAATACATTTGGAAATATACTAGATTTATTTTCTAAGTTCCCAATTGGAAGTTTTAATCAAGGGGAAATGCCATATGGGCCACCTAATATATTTGTAAGTATGTTTGTTTTAATATTGGTTATTTGTTATTTTAAAAATAATAAAATTAGGTTATTAGAAAAAATATCTATTATGATACTTTTAACAGTAATAATTGTATCTTTTAATATAATTGGAATTAATAATATATGGCATATGTTACAAAGTCCTGTATATTTTCCTTATCGTTATTCATTTATTTTTAGTTTTATATTAATATATATGGCTGCTAGAACGTTAAAATACTTTGATAAAGTAAAAATATCTGATTATTATATTCAATGATAATACTTATATGTTTTTTTGTTATAATTGATAAGTTTGAATATGACTATATATCTACTAAAAAAATTATTATTACCATAATGTTTATTATGTTAGATACAATAATGTTATTATTATATAAAAAATTAAATAGAAAGATATTAATTTATATAATAGGATTTTTTGTATTTATTGAAATAACATTAAATGGTATATTAGTTGTTAGACAACTTGGAAATATTACACGTGAAAGTTTTATAAATTCATATCAAGAAAATAAACCTGTTGTAGAAAAATATAAAAGTGATAATACTAATTTCTATAGAATGGAAATGGATACTTATCGTACGGTTAATGATTCAATGTTGTATAATTATGCAAGTATGCATCATTATAGTTCAACTTCAGGAAAAGAAAATAAAAAATTTTTAACAAATTTTGGGATTAGAAATAATCTTGTACAAGAAAATCAAACTAATACGAGTATTCCTATGTCAACTCTTCTAGGTATCAAGTACTATATGATGTTTGATAATTTAAATAACGAGACTAAAAATCAAGAAAACTATGCTTATAACTTAATCGATAAAATTGGAAATATACGTGTATATGAAAATAAATATTATCTTCCTCTTGGAATTGCTGTTAATAAAAATGTTTTAGATTATCAGCAAGAAAATAATATAAATACATTATATAATCAAAACAGTTTGTTAAAAGTAATGTCTAATACTGATTTAGATGTATTTTCAACTTTAAATAGTGACAAATATAGTATTGATTTAGATAATATCGAATATGATCAATATAATAATCATTATATAATAAAAGATAAGTCTAAATATGGAACAATATCAATAAAAGTTAATTCATTAACCGATATGTATTTTTCTTATATAGGAAATTTTTATAGTATGGATAATGTAGATATTAAATTAGGTAATTTAATTGACTATACAATATCAGAAACTAATCAGTACAATCATTTATATTTACCAAAGGGCCAACATTCTATACAAATAAAATTAAAAAATAATTGTAAATGGTTTAAATTTTCTTTTATTAGCTTTAATAAAGATGCGTATGAAAAAATATTTAATATTCTTAATTCATGTCCAAAGTTAGATATTGAAAAAAATAATATTGATTATATAAAAGGTAGAATAAATATAAAAGATAATAATATATTATATACTTCTATAATTTTTGACAAAGGATGGCAAGTAAAAGTAAACGGAAAAAATAAAGAACCTATTTTAATAGCAGATTCATTACTTGGAATAGAATTAGAAAAAGGTGAAAATATAGTTGAGCTAAAGTATTATCCAAGGGGATTTTTCATAGGAATAACTACTAGTACTGGAACTTTATTTATTATTATAGTATATTTATTCATAAAAAGATATAAAAATAAATACTAAAGTCAATTATTTAATTTATGTTAAAATATTGATATTATACTATTTTTATGATATCATATAATTTGAAAGGAATTAATTATGGATAAAATATCAATTATAGTTTCATGTTATAACGAAGAAAGATCTTTACCTTTATTTTATAATGAAATAGAAAATATAGTAAAAAAAGACTTTAAAAATGTAGAATTTGAATATATATTTGTAAATGACGGCTCAAAAGATAATACTTTGAATATTATTAAAGAATTAAGTAGAAAAGATAAAAAAATAAGGTATATTTCTTTTTCAAGAAACTTTGGTAAAGAGGCTGCTATGTATGCTGGTTTAAAAGAAAGCAGTGGAGATTATGTTACATTAATGGATGCAGATTTACAGGATCCACCTTCAATGTTAAAAGAAATGTATGATATAATCAAAAGTGAAGGATATGATGCTGTTGGTACAAGACGTGTTTCTAGAAAGGGAGAACCACCAATTAGAAGTTTTTTTGCAAGATTATTTTACAAGATAATAAATAGAATGTCTAACATTGAAATGGTTGATGGAGCAAGAGATTATCGCTTAATGTCAAGACAAGTGGTAGATGCAATATTAGAATTAGGTGAGTATAATAGATATTCTAAAGGACTTTGGAGTTTTGTTGGATTTAATACTAAATGGCTTGAGTATGAAAATATAGAAAGAGTTGCAGGTGAGAGTAAATGGTCTTTTTGGAAATTATTTAAGTATGCTATTGAAGGAATAACTGCATTTTCTACAGTTCCACTAGTTATATCTTCATTTATTGGATTATTCTTTTGTTTTGTTGCTTTTATATTAATAATAGTAATAATAGTTAAAACTATCGCATTTGGTGATCCAACTGGTGGTTGGCCATCACTTGTGTGTATAATATTTTTTGTTAGTGGAGTACAACTATTTTCTCTTGGGGTTATAGGTCATTACTTGTCAAAAACATATTTAGAGGTGAAAAAAAGACCTATATATATAATAAAAGAGAAAAATTAAAAAAGTGTTTCTTTTTGAAATGCTTTTCTTGTATAAATTATACACAAAGATTGTTTTAATGTAATATTTTATTATTAATTCTATGGATTTTTTACAAAAGTATAGTATAATAGTAGTGTCAAAAAAGGTTAAATAAATGATTAAAGAATATATTACATTTGTAATATCTGCATATAATCAAGAGCAAAATATAGTTAAAGTAATAAATGAAATAAAAAAATATAAAAAATGTAGAAATAATGATAGTAAATGATTCCCTTATATATAACACAAGTATATTATAAATGAAGTAATAATAATTTTGATAATAAAAATATACTTCTTCTGTAATAGATTTTTTTGCATTCTTACATTTACGCATTTCTTTTATGTATAGACTATTTATATTATGAAAGTTTTAATTAAAAATAATAACTAAATGAGTATATGTACTACATATTCTAAGTATTTTTTTAAAATTATGTAGATTTATAATTGGTAAACTTAAAATTGATATAAAATTGTAAAGGATGAAAATTAATATGTTAAAATATTTTTTAGTATGTATTTATTTAGTATTAACCCTTTCTGGTTTAGTACTTATGAAAAAAGGTGGAAATCCTGGAAAAATAAAAATTAATAAAAAAGAAATTGACTTATCAATGAGCCCTATTAGCGCGTTAGGCTTTGTATGTTATTTGTGTAGCTTTTTATTATTTACTAAAATTGTAGTTATGTTTGATTTAAGTTATATTATGCCTATTGTAACAGGTATAGTACAAATAGCTACTTTAGTTATTGCAAATATGTTCTTTAAAGAAAAAATTAATAAAACGTCAATAATAGGTGCAAGCCTTATTATTATAGGGATATTTGTTATGAATATTTAGGAGGCAGTATGAAAAAATATATTTTAGTTATTTTTTATATAGTACTTTATATTGCAGGTTTAGTTTTACTTAAATTTGGTGGTAATACAGGAAGTCTAGAATTTGAAAATGATTCTTTTATTTTTTCTATGAACTTAATAAGTTTAATTGGTTTTATATCATATATATTAAGTTTTTTATTATTTACTAATATAATAGTAAAGTTTGATTTAAGCTATATTATGCCAATAAGTTCTGGACTTGTTCAAGTTATTACTTTGATTTCAGGCTTTGTTATATTTAATGAACAAATAAAAGTTAAAGGAATAATTGGAGCAATTATTGTTATTTTAGGAATTATAATAATGAATTTAAAAAATAAGAATTTAAAAAATGAGTTGATAAATGAATAAGTATAGATAATTTATATTAATTTACTATTAGCTAAAAAAGGAGAATATATTATGATAAAAAAAGTATCAGTTGTTGTACCAATGTATTATGAAGAAAAGGTTGTTGAAGAATGTTATAATAGACTAATTACTGTCCTTAAAGGAATAGAAGGCTATAATTATGAGATAATATTTGTAAATGATGGGAGTAAAGATAAAACATTAGAGTTATTACAAGAAATAGCAAAAAAAGATAAGAATGTTAAAGTTATTTCTTTTTCAAGGAACTTTGGACATCAATGTGCTGTAACTGCAGGAATAAAATATGTTACTGGTGATGCTGTTGTTATTATTGATGCTGATTTACAAGATCCACCAGAAGTAATACCAGATATGCTTAACTTATGGGAAGAAGGAAATGAAGTTATATACGGAAAAAGAAAAACTAGAAAGGGAGAATCAGCATTTAAGCTAATGACTGCAAAAATGTTTTACCAAACATTAAATATGCTTTCAGATGTAAAGATTCCTAAGGATACAGGTGATTTTAGATTAGTTGATAGAAAAGTTATTGATGTAATTAATTCTTTACCTGAGCATAATAAATTTTTAAGAGGCTTATTTAGTTGGGTAGGCTTTAAACAATATGCTTATGAATATGAAAGGCAAGAAAGATTTGCAGGTGAAACAAAATATCCTTTAAAGAAAATGTTAAAACTTGCATCCGATGGTATAATTAGTTTTTCTAGTAAGCCATTAAAATTAGTAGGTGGAATAGGTATATTTTCAATTATAATTTCATTTATATTACTTGTATATGCAATTTTAGCTTATATATTTAAGTTTAATGGACTTACAGCAGGATGGACTTCTATTATAGTTGCAATAACTTTTTTTGCAGGTGTTCAATTATTATCAATATGGTTAATTTCAGAATATATTGCAAGAATATATGATGAGAGTAAAAAAAGACCTGAATATATAATTGATAAAACTATAAATATAGAAAACAGATAAAAATAAGGAACTATACAAATTTTTATATCTTGATGTATAGTTCCTTTATTATTTTATATTAATATTTTACCATATATAAAATATTTTCATCAAATTTTAGTTGCTCATAATCAAAACAATCATATTCTTTTTGCCCAAATATTTTTTCTTTTTCATCTAATGTACCTTCGGTAACATCGTATAATCTTTTATTTGCAAAATACATTATTTCTTTTGTAGCATAATCAGCGGAAAATGCTCTAACTGAATTATCGCTATATTGAGTAATATTTCCTTCAGAAGTAGAAAGTATTTTATCTGGTAATAAAATTATTTTATCTATAGTTTTGCCAGTGCTTGATTCGTAATTATCAATTTCATTTTGAATATTTTTTGCAATATGTATATCTTGAACATTGTTCTTTAAACACTCAGATGTAATTCTAATGATACAAAGTGTTGAAAATAGTATAAATATAATTGATGTTATATAAATATATTTTTCATATTTTATTATTAATTTGTTATTAAATAAATATATAACAATTAATAAAAGTGGTAGGAAAGAGGCTAAATATGGCACACTTCTTGGTATAAAGTATATGCTATTGCTAGGCATTGCCATAATTGGTAATATACTTAAAAACCATAGTGAAAATAGTGTTACTAATGTATATAATACCGTTATTTTGTTTTCATCTTTATTTTTAAATACTTTAATAATATAAAATATAGATATAATGGTAATTGCCAAGGCTATTATGTATTTTGTAGGATAATTAAACATATCTATAATACACCATTTTATTTGCTTTATAACGAAAAATATATTGTATAAAATGTTTACATTACCAGAAAGTCTAATATCTGAAGAATTATTTATATTTATTATTTTTATAAATATAAAATTTGCAACTAAAGCTATAATATATGGTATCATATTAATAAGTATCTTTTTTATTATTTGTAATATATTTTTATCTTTATTATCATATATTGTAAATGCTATTATTAATGTACCAGCCATTGCCACAACTGCTTGATAGCAGAAAATAGATATTATAAATAATATTGATGAAATGAATATTTTTTTTGGAGTCTGTTTTAATTCAATTATGTAATATGCTCCAAGTATTGAAAGGAAACAACCAAAGGCAAAAACGCATCCCTCAAAAAACACCATCCATTCAGTTATATAAACATTAAAAAATAGGCAATTAGTTAATATAAAAATGGCAGTATTTAATTTGGAGTCACTTGAGATTCTTTTAATAATTAAATTATAAACAATATTTGTGGATAAAGCCATAAATACTATTACTAAAAATACTGATATTATTTGTCCGATTCTTGGGGAAATTTTTAAAAAGTTAAATAACATATTAAACCACATACATATGGGCCTTCCTTGTGTCCAAAATCCTGATAGATTTTGAAAAAAACCAAAATTATATATTCTATATGAATCGTGCACATAATGGGCTTGAAAATACAGGCTATATGCTAAGATTCCATAGATTATAGAAAACAATATTTTTTTATGATTTTTTTTTATTATTTCTAACATAATATGCTCTCCTTAAATTATGTATTAAGTATACAATATTTATTTTTTTTGGTCAAGAGATAATTTAATTTATTATGTTGATTTTTTAATATTTCTATGTTAAAATTAAGATATCAATTCTAGGGGGATTTATGGAAAAAATAAAGGAAAATATAATTAATTTATTGAAAAATAAATATATATGGATATCTTTATTAATAACATTAATATTTTTAGGGAGTTTGTACAAATTAGAATATTCAAGGTGTACATTTAGGATGTATGCTAATCCATATGTGGACGAATATGAGCATTACTTAGTTTTAGGAAGGTATATTGTTGCATTATTTTGGAAAATAGTAAATGTACTAGGCTTTTCTATTAACTTAACTTATATGGTAAGTTACTTGATAGGAATTATATCTGTTACATTTAGTATTTTTATACTGTATAATATATTTAAAAAATATATAAAAAATAATTTGATAAATATTTGCATTTCAACTGGAACTATATTAAATTGTTTTTTAATTGATTACTTTCTATATATAGAAAAGGGAATGTTTTCACTATCTATTCTATTTGCAGTTATTGCTTTGAAATTTTTGATTAAATTTTTTGAAAGTAGTAAAAAGATAAATATAGTATATTCGTTTATATTTTTATGCTTATCATCATTTACATATCAAGGTACAGTAGCTCTTTTTATTGCTATTGCAACTGTATTTATTGTAAAGTATTCAAATAATATAAAAAAATTTATATACAATAATGTTATTACTGCTTCTATATATGGAGTTACAATGGGACTTTCTTATTTACTAGTAAGAATAGTTGGAAATCAAAGTACTTCAAGAACGACAGGAGCATTACATATATTTGAGAGTTTAAAAAAGGTAATAAAAGGTATTTGTAGATTATTTATAGACACTTATGGAACAATGCCAAAGTTATTCTTTGCATTTACTTTTATACTTGTATTTGTAGCTACTACATATATTATATTTAAAAATTGTAATAATGAGAAAAATGATAAAGATAGTAAAAAAGTGCTATTTTTTGGATATATATATATACTTGCAGGATGTGTTATCGCATCAATATTACCACAACTTGTTATTGATACTGCTTCAATAAATTTAACTGCTAGAGCAATTTTTCCTTTTGCATCAATAATTGCACTTTCTGTTTTGTATTTATGTATAAATGTTAAATTTAATAATAAACGTTATATTAACTTTTTTGTTATAGTATTTCTAGTATATTTCTTTGTACAATTTATATCTTTTAATGGTATAATTAGAGATCATTATACTTTAAATTATTTAGAAAAAAAAGAAGTTTTAAGTATTGGTGAAGAAATTGAAAAATATGAAAATGAAAGTAACAACAAAATAACTAAGATTGTATTTTATAGCGATAAAGACTCTAAACATAGCTATAAAGGTCTTAGAGAATATGGAGATATAAATGAAAGAGTTTTAAAAACTACTTGGTGTAGGGTAGATATATTAAATTATTATTTAAATAGAGATTTTGTACAAGATTATAATCAAAAAGAAGAGTACAAAAATGAATTTGAAAGTATAGATTATGATTTAATTAACAAAAATCAATTTAAATTTGAAAACGACACTTTACATCTTTGTATTTATTAATAAAATTGGGGGGATATATGCTAACAGATAATAAGAAAAAAGTAAAAAATGTAGTATTTTATAGTATGCTAATTATACTAGCTGGTTTGTTAGTATATTATCTTTTATGGAAAGAATATTTAGTGGACTTAGTTACTTATGCATTTATTGGCAAACAAGAAAAAAATGTAGAAGAAACAGTAAAAATTAATGACATTGAACTACCATATTTTGAACAAGGAAACACATATTTATATCCAATTAGTAAAGAGGATATAGGCAGGGACATAAATTTAAAAATAGAGATAAATACTAATAAAAATGTTAAACATATTATAGATGGAAAAGAATTTAGTAAAAGTATTGAATTAACAACTAAGGCCGAGTATAATAAAGCAATAGAAATATATTCTAACAATGCATTTTATTATGATAAAAAATATATAAAATTTACTAATTTACCTATTTTATGTATAAATAGCAGTTCAAAAAAATTAACTAAAGAATATTCTTTTGGAAATATTAGCATTTTAGATCCTGATTATATAAAAGATGAATCAGAATATTGTATTAATTCTGATATAAATATAAGATTAAGAGGAACTTCAAGCTATTTTTCTTCTAAAAAATCATATAGAATAAGGTTGCAAGAAAATAATAATAATAAAAGAAAGAAAAAATTATCATTACTTGGATTAAGAAATGACTCTGATTGGATTTTGGAATCGTTATACTCAGATCCTTCTAAAATTAGAAATTTACTTGCATATGATTTATGGAATTTAATGAATGAAGATATATCAGAAGATTATTATGCAAAACTTAATGGAAAATTTATAGAAATATTTATGAATGGTGAGTATGCAGGACTATATGTTTTAAAAGAGCCTATTGATGAAAAAACATTAAATTTAAAAGAAACTTCAAATAGCGATAGTGGAATATTACTTAAAGGAGTAAGTTATAACTCAACAGATTTCTCAGAAGATAGCATAAACAATATAAAAGGAGAAGAATACGGGTCTTATGAGTTAAAATATCCAGAAAACTTGAAAAATAGTTCTATGTATTGGAAAATTATATTAAATAGAATAAAAGATTATTATATGGAAAATGTAACTGATGAGATGATAGAAAATAATTTCTGTAGTGATAATTATGTGAATTTTAGAGTATTAATAATGGCATTAAACGCTTTAGATAATTCAAGTACTAAAAATTTATATCTTTCACTTAAGAATTTAAATAGTGATACTAAAGTATTAATTACCCCTTGGGATTTAGACTTAAGCTTTGGGATGGAATGGGTTAAGACAGAAAAGAGTGAAGGGCCTCGTAAATGTTATGAAAATGTTATGTTAGTTGAAGAGAACACTAGCAATTGTTATAATTATCCAAAGAATTTAAAATCTAGGTGGAAATATTTACGAAAGAATGTATTTAATGATAAAGTAATAGATGAAATAGTTTCAAATTATTATAATGAATTAACAGTTACAGGTGCTATAGATAGAGAAAATAGTAAGTGGGAAGATGTAGATTTAGATGTAGAATTTAACGAAATAAGAGACTGGTGTAATAAAAGGTTTATAGCAATTGATGAATATATGAATAATTTATGATTTAAGAAAGGTAAGTTTTATGGATGAATTAATAAAAAAAGGTAAATACAGACACGAATTAAAATATATGATAACTGATTTACAATTTGAAGAGTTAAAAACAAGGCTTTCAGGTTTGCTAGATATTGATAAAAATGCAAAAAAAGAAGGCAAGTATTTTATTAGAAGTCTATATTTTGATGATCACTTAAATACTAGTTATTATCAGGTATTAAATGGGGTAAGTAAAAGAGAAAAATATAGAATTAGATATTATAATTTTAATGAAGAGTATATAAGTCTTGAAAAGAAATTTAAAATTAATAATATGACAAATAAAACATCTTGTAAGGTAACAAGAAAGCAAGTAGAAGACTTAATCGCAGGAAAGCTTGATATTAGTAAAGATAATCATAAGGTGTTAAATGAATTTATTATAAAAACAAAATTTTATGGTTATAAACCAGTTATAATAATAGACTATGATAGAATTCCATATACATATGTAGCTGGCAATGTAAGAATTACACTTGATCATAACATTTCAATGAATTATAATGTTTCAGATTTTTTTGAAAAGGATAGGACGAGTATTCCTTTACTTGAAAAAGGCAGAAATATTTTAGAGGTTAAATATGATGATTTTCTACCAAGTTATTTAGCATGGTTAGTTAATATAAATGTATTAGAGCAAACATCATTTTCTAAATACCTAAATGGTAGAATAATGCAAAATAGATTAATAGATGAGGAGATTTATTATGGATAGTTTTAGTTTTTCAGATATTTTTAAAAATAAGTTTTTAGCAAATTTTACTAATAATATATCACTTAGTTCAGTTGTTATTACACTTGCAGTAGCATTTGCTTTTGCATTAATTATTTTCTTTGTATATAAATTAGTATGTGATAATGTGGTATATTCTAAAAAATTTAATGTTACTATGTCGCTTATGACACTTGTTACAGCAGCTGTTGTAATGTCAATGCAAGCAAATGTAGTTGTATCTTTAGGTATGGTTGGTGCACTTTCTATTGTAAGATTTAGAACTGCTATTAAAGAGCCAAAAGATTTATTATTTTTGTTTTGGTCAATAAGTAATGGTATAATAATTGGAGCAGGTGTATATTCTCTTGCTTGTGTACTTGCTGTTACTTTAACTCTTGGATTACTTTTATTTGATAGATTACCAGGAAATAAAATACCATATTTGCTTGTAGTAAGTTTTAATGATTTTGATACAGAGAAGAAAATTTCTAGTTTTTTAGAAAAGAACAAAATAAAATTTAGAGTAAAATCAAGAAATGCATCAGCAAGTAAAATAGATATAATATATGAGCTATCAGGAGAAAATGTAAATGATTTACTAAAAGAAATATCAAATTTTGAAACAGTTATGGCTGCTAATTTACTTACTCAAGATGGAGAGTGTCAATTTTAAGGAGGAGTATTAATGAAAAAAATTACATTTTTGATGCTTCACTTAAATTATGGTGGTATAGAAAGACAAGTTACTACTCTAGCAAACAGTTTAGTAAATAATTATGAAATTGAAATAATATCATTATATGATTTGCTTGAGCGGAAAATCTTTCTATGATTTAGATAATAGAATAAAACTTAATTTTATATTTCCTTATGGACCAAATAAGAGTAAATTAAAAGAAAATATAAAAAAGTTAAAGTTTATATCTTTCTTTAAAGAACTAAATAAAAGTATAGAAATAGTATATATGAAATTTTGGGGCTTAAGTAAAATTATAAATAAGTTAGATACTGATATTTTAATTTCATCGAGAGTAGAATTTGCAAATCAAATTCATAGAAAAGATATTGTTACAATAACTCAAGAACATTCATATATAAGTAACACTAAATACATGAAAAAATGTAAAAAAGCCTTTAAAGATATAAACTATCTAGTTGTAATGACTAAGCAAGCAAAAAATTTGTATGAAAGTTATTTAAAAGGTCTTGATATTAAAATTAAAGTAATTCCAAATATGATAGAAGAAAACAAAACGGGTAAATTATCTAGTCTTGAAAATAATCAAATTATTAGCATTGGAAGACTTGAAGATGTAAAGGATTTTAAAACCTTGATTAATGTTTTTTCTTTAGTTCAAGAAAAACATAGAAAATTAATCCTAAAAATAGTAGGAGAGGGTAGCCAAAGAAAAAATTTAGAAGATTTAATTAAAGAGGAAAAGTTAGAAGAAAACGTAATTTTAACAGGAAGGTTAGATAAAGAACAAATTATTTCCGAACTTTTAAAATCTGATATATTTGTATTAACATCTAAAAGTGAAAGCTTTTCATTAGTTTTATGCGAAGCAATGAATTTTGGTGTGCCTTGTATTGCTTTTGATGTAGATGTTGGTCCAAGAGAAATTATAGATGATGGAAAAACAGGTTATTTGATTAAAGATAGAGATATAAATATTATGGCAAGTAAAATAAAAAAACTACTTGAAGATAGCAACAAAAGAAAAAAGTTAGGAAGTAATGGTTATAATATTGTAAATCGTTATTATGAAAAATATATAAAGGAATTATGGAAAGAAATATTTATATAAAAAATATGTAGCATTACTTTTTAGTAATTTAGGTATATTAAAAAATGTAATATAAATAGTATTTATAATGTTAAATTATTTAAAATGATATTAAATTTATTAAATTAAAATGTCTAGTAATACATTTTTTATTAATATAATAGTAATAAGTAATAATATATAATTTTTATACTTGAAAAATAAATATATTAGTAATATAATATAAGCGGAGGAATTGATATGGAAAAATTAAAAACAAGAGAAAATAATTTAGAAGAACCAAGAGATAGATTAGAGGCATTACTAAGATTAATACTTGCATGCCTTGTAATAGGATTTGTAGCTGTTATTGCATTAATTTTAGTAAAATAATGAGAGGAGGAAAAATGCTACTATTTAGTGAGTAGTATTTGATATGTTTTATGAAAAAAATATTAATTACTGGTGGCGCAGGATATATAGGATCACATACATGCGTTGAATTATTAAATGCTGGTAGAGATTTAGTTATAATTGATAACTTTTCTAATAGTAAACCAGAAGTGCTTGATAATATAAGGAAAATTACAGGTAAAGATTTTGTATTTTACGAAATGGATTATTCAGATAGAGATAAACTTCAAAAAGTATTTGAAGAAAATGATATTGATTCAGTTATAAACTTTGCAGGTTATAAAGCGGTAGGAGAATCAGTAGAGAAACCTATTGAATATTATACAAATAATGTTTCAGGTGCATTAGTTCTTCTTGATACAATGAGAAAATATAATGTAAAAAAGTTTGTATTTAGTTCTTCAGCTACTGTATATGGAGATCCAGAGGTAGTTCCAATTACAGAAGATGCAAAAGTAGGTGGTACTACTAATCCATATGGAACAACAAAATATGTTATTGAATTAATATTAAAAGATTTATATAAATCAGATAATACTTGGGATATTGTTATTTTAAGATATTTTAATCCAGTTGGAGCACATGAAAGTGGATTAATTGGAGAAAACCCACAAGGAATACCAAACAATTTAATGCCATATATAGCACAAGTAGCAAGTGGTAAGCTTGAAAAATTATCTGTATTTGGAAATGATTATGATACTAAAGATGGTACAGGTGTAAGAGATTATATTCACGTAGTAGATTTAGCAAAAGGTCATGTTAGAGCTATTGAAAAGGCTGATAAAGAAGGTAATGGATTATATATATATAATCTTGGTACAGGTGTTGGATATAGTGTACTAGATATGGTAAATGCATTTGAAAAAGCAAATAATATAGAAGTGCCTTATAAAATTGCACCAAGAAGAGCAGGGGATATTGCAACATGTTATGCAGATCCAACAAAGGCAGAAAATGAAATTGGTTTTAAAGCAGAAAAAAATTTAGAAGATATGTGTAAAGATACATGGAATTTCCAGAAAAAATTAATTAAATAAAAAAGGTAAATTTATGAAAAATATATTAAATAATAAAAAAATATTATTTATAATAATTAGTATAATTGTTATTTTGCTATTATGTACTTTAATTTTTTCTAGATATGAAGTAAATATAGTAAAGAAAAAGATTCCATATATTGAAGATAAAAAAAATAGTTTGTCAAGTGATATTAATCAACAAGAATTAGCTCCTGAAAATTATATAGCATCAGTTCCTATATTTATGTATCATTTTATACTTGATGACTATGGAAATAATATGGATGTTGAAAATTTTATGAAAACATCTACACTTGAAGAACAAATTAAATATATAGTAGATAATAATTATCAAACTATATTTGAGAATGAACTAGATAAATTATATAAATATACTAAACCAGTTGCTTTAACATTTGATGATTGCTTTGTTTATTTTTATAACAATGCGTTTCCAATTATAAAAAAATATAAAGTAAAGGTAACGTTAAACTTAATATATAATTATATGAATGGTGAAAATTATCTAACTGATGCACAAGTAAAGGAAATGTTAGATAGTGGACTTGTATCAATTGAATCTCATACATTATCACATAAAGAACTTACAACACTTTCAAATGATGAACAAAGAAAGCAAATTCTTGATTCAAAAAAGAAATTTGAAGAAAAATTTGGTGTAGAGATGTCAACTATATGTTATCCAGTAGGTGATTATAATCAAGAAACAATAAATATAGCAAAGGAACAATACAAATTTGGACTTGCAATGACAGGTGGAGTATATCATACAAATATTCATACTGATAGATACAAGATACCAAGAATATATGCAAACAGAAGTATGGACATAAATACATTTGCTAATTATTTAAAGCAGTCTAAAGTTGTAATATATTAATAATATAGCTTAAATAGATTATACTATTTAGGCTATTATTTTTGTCAAAAATAGAATAGTTTTGTCGAACGACTTGAAATTTAAAATTTACTATTTACAAATAGATAATTAAGTTGTATAATCTTTTTACTTTACAAAATTATAATATTTTTTCGTAAGTTTTTTATTCTAATTTTTTTTTTCTAAAATGATTTAATTTAGTTCTTTTTGATATTTTTTTATCCTTTTTCTTAAATCATTAAACTAAATTCATTATATTATTTATACAAAAAAATAATTAGTGTTAAAAAATACACAAAATGTATTGATTTTTTGTAAAGAAAATTATATAATGAAGGAGGTGAAAACTATAGAAACAATCAAAAATGAATATACATTAAAAAATGATGTCATTTTTAAAGAGTTCTTTTCAAGGAAAAGTAATGAGAAGTTTCTAATAAATTTCTTAAGTGTATTACTAGATATGAACATAACTCAAATAGAGGTACAAAAAGATAGTAGTTTAGGTATAGAAAATGTTAGAGATAAACAAGGGATACTTGATATAAAAGCAACAATAAATAATGAGAAAATAATAGATATTGAAATGCAGTTAGAAAGATACAAAAATATACCCAAAAGAATGTCTTTTTATGCAAGTAGATTAATATCAACACAACTTGAAAGTGGTGAAGATTATTTAAACATAAAGCCAGTAATAATAATATTACTACTAAATTATGATATGTTTGAATACGAAGACTATATAACAGAGACAGTAACAGTATCAAAAGCACATAGGCAAATAGAAATAGACCAAAATCAAAAGTATATAATAATAGAATTAAAGAAGTTAAGAGAAAAGAACGAGGAAATGGCAAATTCACTAATAGATTGGTTGATATTTATTGATGGAGAAAAAAAGGAGAAGATAAAAGAAATTATGGAAAGAAATTCAATAATCAAAAATGCAGCCAAAGAATTAGACAGATTAAATTTAGATGAAGAAGCAAAAATAAGAGCAGAAGCAAGAGATAAAGCATTAAGAGATGAAGTATCATTTTTAGCTGAAGCAAAAAGAAGTGGACTAGAAGAAGGCATGCAAAAAGGTATACAAGAAAGTAGGAAAGAAATAATAAAAAAGATGTATAATGAAAATATAGATATAAAGCTAATCTGCAACATTACTAATAGTACAGAAGAGGAAATATTAAAAATAATACATCAATAATATAGGAATATTTCTATCTATAAAATTGTAAATTAATATATATATGTCATAGAATTAAAGAATCTATATATTATTTTAGATTTGTTGATAAAAATATTATGTTTTTAATAATACGGGATAGTTACAATTTGATGTTTAAAATATTAATAAATATAAATTAAGATTATATATAATGAAATTTTAAATATTTTAACATTAAATTGTAACTTTAATTATATATATTACTGTTATTTATATATATAATAATATATAATATTGTAGTGAAATTATATTAAAAATAAAAAAATTGCAAATAAAAATATATAAATATAATGCTATAATAGATTTTGTGCTTAATTTATATAAGGAGTGGATTTTTATGAATCAAAAAGAAATTAATAAAAAATTTGATAATATAGACAAATTAATAGAAAAAGCAATTGAACGTGTAAATAATGATAAAAGTACAAAAAAGATTGATATAGATATAAATAATAAATATAAAGAAATATTTGATGAAATTTATGAAGAGTGCAAAAAGAATAATATTCATAATAGTGAAGAATTCAAAGAAAAATATAAAAGTATAAAAATTGAATTAGATAAGTTTTTAGAAGTTTATATGGATCAAATATTAATGTGTTGTAAAAGTAAAAATTCAAACTTTACAGCGTTGTTATTAGAAGAGGTACAAAAAATACAGTCTTTATTTGTTTTAAAAAAAGAGACAAAATATATAATAGCATTATGCAATATAATAGGTTTATATAGTACTAGTGGCATTGAAACTGCTTTAAAATATGTAGATGAATTTAATAAGACAAATAAAAAATATATAGTTGAACCATATAATCTTTTATGCCTTTATGAGATGGATAAATATGAACTTGACATAGATAAAATAATAGATATAGTTAATAGAGCTGAAAAAGATAATTTAACTATAGATAATGTAGAAGTATATAGATTGCTTTCATCATATTATTTTGTAAATGGAAAAGAAAATAAAGCTGAAAAATATCAAAAAATCATGTTAGAAAAAATAGAAGAAATATTGTATGATAATGATGGGTTATTAGATATAGAGGATAATGATATAGATGATGATGATGATTTTGATATATTTGATGACATACCTAAAGAAATAAATAATGAAATATTAGAAAAAACACTTATAGATTTAGGTGAAATTTTTACAAGTAAAGTAAAATTTTCAAAAGATTTCGAGGTTTATCTTGAAGAAAAATATAAATCTAATGAAGATTCATTAACAGATGTAATATCAATTGCATTTGTCGAAGAAGATAAAGATTATTTTAATGAAATAGTTTCATATAAAAATAAAATAAAATTATTTGAGAAAAATAGATACGAAGTATTTACACATCTTATATCTGCTCTTCCAGCCAGTTCAATTAAATTATTAAAAAAACTCTTAGTATATAATGTAGTAAAAATAGAACTTAATTATAAATCATTAAATGAATTGTTTAAAAACATAGATGATTACCAACTATTATCTGAGTGCAATTTAATATTTGGAGAATTAAAAGAAAATGAGCTATTAATCCATGTTCCTTTAAATATTATACCATTAATAAAAGATATAATAACAACAAAAGAGAATCAAATAAAAAACAAAAAAATTAATAAATTTTATCATTTTATAAAAGGAGTTACTGAAGTATATGGAGTGATTGACATTGATAACCTATATGATATATATAATGATTTTATAAAATGCAGTGTCGATAAATTTATGATGAATATATCAAGAGCACAGTTTTTCTATAATGATGTAAAGATATTTCAACATAATGATAAAGAATATATATCTAATATATATATTAATGATAATGATTTTAAAAAGCTTCAAAAAAAATCCGCTAATTATGAATATGAGAAATACCCTTTAAAAAAATATAAAGAATTTGCAAAGAATGGATATATAAAAAATCTTAAATCATACAAAAATTTGATAGAAAACTTAGAGAAAAATTACGTACAAGTTGATGAATATTTTAGTGATGATTTATGTATAACAATACAAACATATATATTATTAAAAAGATTAGATAGAAAAGAAGAACTTAAAAATTTTGAAAATATGTTTTTATATACTGATAATTTAAAAAATTATGGAGATTTATACAAAAATATATTAATTAATGGATTTAAGGCTATTTATGCTGAATTACCACAATGGAATAAAAAGGGAAAAATAAAAAGTAAAGTATAAAATTTGCTTTTTTCTCATATTTATGTTATAATAATAATGTTTTGAAGGTGCAGTATTCTAGTCAGAATCCCATATGTGAAGGTGGGCCTAAAAATCCATCACAGGACATATCGTTGAAGCTTTGTATATTTGCTTTTGTCGCCCAGGTAGGGGCATTTATATGGAGAAAGAAATTAAGGTTCATTTACAACGGCATGTAAAGACAGGGCCTTTTTTTCGAGAGGCATCATAATATATTCTATGATGAAACCCTATTATTAGAGAGTACTAATTTTAGTGTAGTCTGTCGTGAGTGAATGTAGCGGATAGAACGGTAAATAATAATATTAATTTGGCCAAATAATATTTATTATTTGTTTTTGAAATTACATTTGCAAAAGCGGATAAGCATATGGAAAGTCTGTTTGGGAAAGCCTCTAGACTGTTGAATATTCAGATATATTAGGGATTAAAGTGTGGACTAAGTGGTAATCAAGTTATTATTTAATTGCTCATTTTAAAGGGAAACCGCCATGAGGTAACAAATGGTAATGAGTAGGGAAAGCCTACTTGACCTAAGCCGCAACATTTACTTAATATATTGCCTAAAACATTATTTTTAAAGGAGCAAAATAGGTGAAAGAATCTGATGATTATCTCTCGAAAGAGAAGAAAGTTCAAAACAAAAGAGAAAAGAAAAATAGTAATAAATGGATACTTTATGTTTTTATAATAACATTTATATTATCGATAAGTTTTGGTAGTGTATCAAACTTATTAATTGATAAACTAAATGTAGTAATTGCATGTATAATACTTATTATAATTATTTTAATTGGTATTGTTTTTGATATGATAGGAATGTCTGTAGTAACTTGTAATGAAGCAACATTTCATGCAAAAGCATCTAAAAAGCAAAAAGGTGCAAAAGAAGCTGTGAAGTTAGTTAAATATGCAGATAAAGTTTCAAGTGTATGTAATGATGTTGTTGGAGATGTATGTGGCGTAATCTCTGGTGCAGTAGGTGCAATGCTTGCGATAAAAATAGCAAATTTATTAAATTTAAATATAGCAATTGTATCATTAATATTTGGAGCTATTGTTGCCTCACTTACTGTTGGAGGAAAAGCAATAGAAAAAGCAATTACAATTAAACATGCTGAAGAGGTTATATATAATGTAGGAAAAATATTATATTATATTAATCCAAGAAATATAAAAATAAACAGTAAAGTAAAAGAAAGAAATAAAAAATTATAATACTAAATATGTAAAAAAGATTGATGGTATTTTTATCATTAATCTTTTTTTTGTGAATTTTACATAACATAACAAATAATATTTGACAATTAAAAATTTATATATTATAATTTTAATAGAGTTAATTATTTTTTAAGGAGGATAATTATATGGAAGAAATTATTAATCAAATTGATGAAAACACAAAAGTAATAGAAGAATGTGAAAATACTTTAAATAAAATACAACAAATTGATAAATTAATTGAAGTAATGGAGGCGAAAAAATAATGGCTGAACAAAGTAGAAGAGATAGAAGAAATCAATATGATAACTATGATAGAAGAAGATCATATAATAGGGATAGAGAAGATAGGCAAAATAATAATGAAACTAGACCTGAGGAAACACAGCAACAGGCAAATGATGAAAAAGATGTTTTAGTAAATATTGATGTCAACACAGAAAAAACTACTAAAAAAATGGATCTTTCTGATTTTAAAATAGATCAATTAAAAACTCAATTAGATGAAGTTAATGGTATGATTGTTGATTTCTATGATACATTAATTGATGAGCTTGGAGCACAAGGAGTTCTAGATGAAAATGGAAATCCTATGCAAGCTTCAAATTATGCAACACCTGATGAAAAACTTAGTGCTCTTACTTCAGTACAATCTATTAAACATTCTTTTGGTATTAATCTAGATAAAGTTTTAGAAATTGCTAAGTCAAGAAAAGAACAATTAAAAGAAAGAGCTATAAAAATATTAGACGGAGAACAAGAATTAATAGACGAAAACAATAAATTAATTGAAAGTGCAAAATATAAAATAGGGGAATTAAAAAACGAAAAAAGTACTTTAGATGCAAAAAGATCAGAAGAAATTAGAAATTTAGATGCTGAAGAGAGAAAAAAAGATGATTTGGTAAAATTATGCCAAGAAATTGCAAATAAAATAGAAGAGTTAAAAGAAGAAGTTAAAAATCCTCCTTCCGATTTAGTTCAAACAAATAACCAAAATCAAAGAGGTAGAGGAAATCAAAATGCATTAAGTGAATATATTAAAGGCTTAAATGACCAAATAAAATATCAAGAAGGTGAATATGCAAATTATAATAATGAATTATCAAATTGTAAAACAAATGCTCAAAGTTTAATGTCAAGTATAGATAACCTTGAAAAACAATCAAATAATTTACAAGATAGAATAGATACATATAATACAAATCTTGACGAATTAATAAATAAAAGTGGAGATCTTACGAAATCACATTATGAAAATATAGATAAATTACAAGATTATTTTAAAGAGAATATTAAAGGATTAACTGTAGATAATACGAAACTAAATTATGAAAAAGAAACTAAGGTTAAATCAGCAGATAATAAAGATGAAGAAAAAGATATTAATAATGAAGAACAACCAAGCAATGATACTCAGAATGAACAAAAAAGTCAACAAAACGGTGGAACTGTTGTAGGTAATGGACGAGTTATTCCAAATGATATAGCAAATGCTTCTGAACAAGCACTTGCAAATTATAGTATTGAAAATTTAAAACATGCAAGTCCAGCACAAATAAGAAATACTTTAAAAGGTAGAGGATATTCTGATTTAGTTGATGTACTTGAGTCAGCATCTCAAAGTGATAAAATAAGTTTAAATCATATTTTAGCTAATTCTCAAGAGGATTTAGGTTATATTGATAGAGATGAATTTGTTAGTAGATTAAGTGGTATATTTCAAAATGAATTTGCCTTAGATGATTTATATGATACTATATTTGATGATGATGGAAATTATATAGACTTTTCAACACATACTGATAAGCAAATAAATTTACTAAGAGAAGTTATGGATTATTATAACAAAGCAATGATTGGGCAAAAACTTACACTTGATCAAATGAAAATATTTGATGATAATTTTGCACAATATGCTAAAATCGGAGCATTGATGGAAAGAGGCAGTAGAAGAGGTGGATTTAGAGGATTCTTTAGAAATGTATTTAAAGGAAAAAGTCAAGCTGCAAAAAATCATTTCTTATATTCACTTGTAGATTATAGTGATGCATATTCTGGATATTTAGCAAATCAATATAGTTACCAAAGTGATATTAGGAGAAAATTAGGAGAACAAGTAAATCCAGTAGGTAGCTATATTCAAAGTAGAGTAAATATTGATCCAAGTAGTAGATTAGCTAGAAAAAGAGATAGAGGAGAAATTGGAAAATTTTAAGTAATATGTAACTAAAATATTACAAAAAAAGCAATAAGGTAGACATATATATGGTTACCTTATTGTTTTTATTTATATTATATGGTATAATAAAATATAAGGAGTTGTTTTTTATGTCAAGAACAATTAATATGATGTCCAAAGCACATACTGTTAAAGGACAAGGGGTGCTTTCAGCATATGAGGAACAAGTTAGTCTTGTTAAAAATCATTTAAATGATATGTATGATGTAAGAATTAATAAATTAAAATTTGCGGATATAAGGCATTATCATACTATAAATCCACAATTTTTATTAACTCTACCATTTGCAAAGATAAAATCTTGCACAGTAGGGTATGTACATTTCTTACCAGAAACACTTGATAAATCATTAAAATTGCCTAAAATAATTAGAAAAATTGTATATGGATATGTTATAGAATTTTATAAATCAATGGATTATTTAGTAACAGTTAATCCATATTTTATAGATAAATTAGAAGAACTTGGAATACAGAGGGAAAAAGTAACATATATTCCAAATTATGTATCAGCAAAAAGATTCTATAAAATTAATGATAATAATGTAAATATAAAAACAAGAGAAAAATATGGAATAGATAAAGATAAATTTGTGGTACTATCAGTTGGACAATTACAAATAAGAAAAGGTATAATGGATTTTATAGAAGTAGCAAAACAATTACCTAATATACAGTTTGTTTGGGCAGGTGGTTTCTCATTTAAACAAATATCTGATGGATATAATGAGATAAAGAAAATACTTAAAAACCCACCAGCTAATGTTAAATTTTTAGATATTATCCCAAGAGAAGAAATGAATGAATTATATAATATGGCAGATATGTTATTTCTTGCTTCATTTGAAGAGTTATTTCCAATGACCGTTCTTGAAGCATCAAATTGCAAGCTCCCTATATTACTTAGAGATATAGAATTATATAAAGGGATACTTGATGGATATTATTTAAAAGCAAATGATATAAAATCATTTAATGAACAAATTAATAAATTAAAAAATGATAGTGCATATTATGAAAAAGCAGTATTAATGTCTGAAAAATGTGCACAATATTATAGTGAAGAAAATGTAGCTAAAATGTGGAAATCTTACTATAATAAAATATATAACAATTCACAAAAAAAGACATGGAGAAAGAGAAAAAATGTTTAGTAAATTAAAAAATGAAAGAAAGGGCAAAGTTTCAAGTAATATAATTAATATTATAATTGTTGCGTTATTATTTGTAGGCTTAATTGTATATATGTTTTTAGTAGACGATATAGAAAATATTGTAACAGTTATAAAAAATATGAACTATGGATGGCTATTTATAGGACTTCTTTGTATGATTATATATTGGTTACTTGAAGCAATATGTTTATATACAGTAACTAGAAAATCATATAAAGAAGAAAAGTTTATTCAAACATTAAGAGTATCAATGATAGGTCAACTATTTAATTGTATTACACCATTTTCATCAGGTGGTCAACCAATTCAAGCAGTTGCAATGGTTAATGATGGAAAATCAATATCAAATAGTATTAGTATTCTACTTATAAAATTCATTGTATATCAAGCAACACTTGTAATATATACATTAGCATTAATATTATTTAAGTATTATTATTTTAAATCGCTAGTTAGTAATTTTATATTTTTAGCACTAATAGGATTTTTAGTAAATTTAGGTGTAATTGTATTTTTAGTTTTAATTGGAGTAAATCAAAAGTTAGTTTATAAAATGGTAAGCTTTGTATATAAATTTCTTGAGAAAATAAAATTAATGAAAAATGTAGATAAAAGATTAGAACATTTGCAAAGTAGTATATCAAATTTTCATGAGCAATTTAAGATAATACAAAAAGAGAAAATGATGATTTTAAAGCTTGTTGTCTATACAGTTATACAACTTACAGTATTTTTCTATGTTACATATGCAGTATATAGAGCATTTGGACAAAGTGGTGCAAGTGTAATTAATATAATTTCTGCACAAGCATTTTTAATGATGATTATGGCATTTATTCCAATACCAGGTGCAGGAATTGCAGCAGAAGGTGGTTTTTTAGTTATATTTAATACCTTTTTCTCAAGTGGCACAATAAATATGGCAATATTATTTTGGAGAATATACACATTCTATTTACCAATAATAGTTGGAGCATTATTCTTAGTAATAAATAATAAAAAATCAAAAGAAAAGATAAAATTAAACACGAAAGGTGTTGATATGGATGAAATCTAAAACTGCACTTGTAACTGGTGCATCAAGAGGTATTGGAAGAAAAGTAGCAAAAACTCTTGCTTTAGAAGGCTATAATGTATGCATTAATTATAATAAATCAGAAGAACAAGCAATTTCTTTACAAAAGGAATTGCTTGAAAAAAATTGTAATGTACAAATTATTAAAGCTGATATAAAAAATAGAAAAGAAGTAGATAAAATGATTGATAAAGTCATTGAAAAATTTGGCAGTATAGATGTAGTTGTAAATAACGCAGGTATATCTGAAAGTAAACTATTTACTAATATAACTGAAGAAGATTTAAAAAATATGTTTTATACAACTATAGTTGGTACATTTAATGTAACTCAATCAGCGTTAAAAAAATATATGATTAGAAATCATACAGGTAGTATTATTAATATTACATCAATTTGGGGAATAGTTGGAGCATCTATGGAAGTAAATTATTCTACAATGAAAGCTGGAATAATTGGTATGACAAAATCTTTAGCTAAAGAACTTGCTCCATCAAATATACGAGTTAATGCAATTGCTCCAGGAATGATAGATACACAAATGAATAGTCATTTAACAAAAGAAGAAATAA
>CANPWO010000009.1 GCA_947584535.1 uncultured Clostridia bacterium | reverse complement strand
TTTATATCAACGTTTATAGTATTTTGTGTTTCATTTGTGGTTAAATCAATGTATGCAAGGGAAATACTTGATTTAGACGAGTTAGGACAACAAATAGAGAAAATTAATAAAGATGCAGAAAATGCATATATAGTTGGAGAATATATATTTACATCTGGAATAGATTTTAAATTAAGAGATGTAATGTTAGGAGCAACTAGTATAAGTGTTTCATCAGAAAATGAAACAAAACCGGAGAATATGAATATATACTCTTTATCAAAAAATTTCCAAACAAATAAATGGGAATTAAAAAATAATTTTATAGGAAGTAACACTTTATCATTTGATAAAGATAATCCAATTACAATAAAATATGTAGATTATAATAAATTAAAAGAAGCATATACAGTAACTTTGGACTTAAATGATGATGATGATAGTGCAGATGAATATAAAAAATCAATTAGAGTAGATGAAGGTAAAATTGATAAAACATTAATTACTGGTGATAATGCACCAACTAGAAAAGGTTATAAATTTAAAGAATGGGTATGGAGTAAATCAGGTGAAGAAGAAAAAACATGGGATTTTGAAGTAGATGAGGTTAAAGAACCTATTACTTTAAAAGCAACATGGTATGATGAAGTTAACACTGATGATTTAATTGATACTGCAAAGAAAAAAATTAATGATAGTACAGGAAAATACGGATATTATTATGATGTTTCTTTTGAAAAGGGAAATCCAACATTAACATTTAATGTGTATGATTTAAATAAAAAGAATTCTGAAATTTCAAATACAGGTCTTATTGCTGATATAGTTGATATAGTAAAAGAAGATAATGTTTTATCAATAACTATCTCTAATGGTAAAGAAGATGTTGTATTTGATGCAGACGATGTTATAGGTGGGGCAGGTCCTACATCATCAGCATGGAAACAATTTGCATATTTATTATGTAAATTAACAAATACTAGTTGTAATGACGCAGACGATGCATTATCAAAGTTCATAAATATAACATTAGGTGATTTAGCTAAGATACAAGATGAACTAACATTAAAAGTAACATTAAATGAAGAAAAGGCTCGTTCACAAAATAATAATGTAGTAGAAGAATATAAAATTAAATTTGCATATGATGCAAAAGCTACAATTGGAACAGAAATTCTTCAAGATGATGTTCAAGAATTAAAAGATAAATTAAATTATACAATTGAAAATACATATAATATAGGAAAAACAGCTGATGGACTTTATGAAATATTAGATGATGGCTATGTAACAGAGAAAGAAGGAGTAAAGGGCTTTGGAGATAGCACATCAGGTTTCTATTTTGCATATACAATAACATTAGATGATAGTGAAAAAAATGCTGAAAAAATAAATATAAAATTACCAAAAAAACCAGATCCAAAAACAGATGATGATTATAATATATACACTAAAAAAGATTTAAATAATGGCCAAATTACTATTCTTATGGAAGTTGAAGAAAATGAAGTAACAAAATATCGTGATATTATTATAGAAGTTAATGGTGTGCCAACAAGAATTAGAATTGACTTTAGTAAATTAGAATTAAGAAAGAATTCAAAATTTGAAGTAACAAAGGCAGATGATGAAACTAAATTAAAAGAAAGTTATGGATGGACTAAGCCAACAGATTATAATGTTGAATATACACTAGATGGAGATAAAGTAAAAGTAACAGGACTTCTTCCAATATTTGATAGTACTGCAGAGAATCTTCCTTTTAAAGAAGGACACGACACAGGTTATTATATAGCTTTTGCAATTAAAACAAGAGATAATAAAGATGATAATAAAACTACAGTTAACATTATAGATGGAGAGGAAACGTTTAAATGGACAGGTAAAGATTTTGATGAAAATCAAACTATATATATGTTAAAACATCTTCATCCAAATTCAAACAACAAAACATTTACTATTGAAGTGGATATGGATGGAGAAGGAACAAAATATAATTCCTATACAATTACAGTAGATTGGAGTGAATTAAAACTTCAAGTAGATTCTGAAGCTAAAGTTGAATTAGATAAAGCAACTGAACAAGACAAAAATACAATGAAAGAATGGGGATATACAACACCAAATGGACAAAATGTTACATTGGCAGATGGAATGCTAAAGGGAACATTAGTAGAACAACAACTAACAGCAGTACCATTTGGAGAAAAAGATAAAGATGGATATTATTTTGATTTTACAATTCAACATCCAGAAGGTGTAAATTTAGATAAAGAGAAAATCGAAATAACAAGAGTAAAATCTCATAAAGATATAGGTGAAGATTTAAAACAAGAGAATATAATAAAGAAATTTACTTCAAAAGACCTTGACAAAAATAATGACTTAACAATCTTATATAGATTTCCAAAAGATACAACAAGTTGCACAAAATGTACTGGAAAGGAAACTTGTGAAGGCGGTTGTTGTGGAGAAAATGGTGTATGCGATAGAGTATTATACTATGTAGTTGACTGGGACGGAGCTAATGGTAAAGAATTTTTACCAGTTGTTTACTCAATTGACTATTGTGGAGTAACATTTGAAAAATCTTCAATCGTTGAGATTTCAGATCTTGGAACTGTAGCAAATGCTGAAAATGAAAATTGGAAAGGTTGGACAGAAGACAAAAATTATTTAACAGAATTTAAAACTGAAGGAAATACAGTAAAAGTAAGTGGATTAATTCCAATATTCGATGATGATGAATGGAATGAATCTAACCCTTTCGGAAATTTAGCAGATGATTATTATTTAGCATTTAAATTGAAAAAAGCAGGAACATCAGGAACAAATGAAAATACAACAGTTAGATTTTTAACTGATGGAGAAGGTAGCGAAGAAACTAATACTATAACTGAGGCAGATTTTGGCGGAAACGATGAAATTTATGTATTAAAATATATAAATCCACGCAAATATCAAACAACAAAGAAATTTAAAATTAATGTAGATTTTGACGATGATAAGGGAGAATATAAACCATATGAAGTAACTATAGATTGGAGTGATTTACATTTCCAATATGAAAGTTACATGACAGAGATAGATGCGCTTGCTAGTGAAGATGATATAGCAGATATAACTATTGCTGATAAAAATCAAATTACAGAACAATGGGGCTATGATTTCAAAAATGCAGGAAAAGATATTACTGTTGAAGAGGGAAAAGGATTAACTGTAGCTTATGAATTAGGTGGTAAAATTAAAGAGCAAACATTGAAAAAAGCAGCTGGCTTTGATACAGATAAAGGATATTATATTGTTTTAAAAATAAACGGTCCAACAACAGAAGATTTAGAAGCTACTCCTTATGTGACTACAGATAAGTGGACAGTTCAGTTAAAGGATTCAAAAGGAAATTATAAACCGGCGGTAGCACCAAGTGCTGAAGATTACAAAAATGGATTTGTAACTGCATTAATTAAACTTGATGATAAACCTGGAGATGACAAAAAAATTACTTATATGATTGACTGGGATGGTGATGGAAATGACTTCTTACCATATGAGGAAACAATAGATTATTCTAAATTAGAATTTTTATCATCTCATAAAATTACAATTGATGATGGAACAGATGCTGAAGATAATATAATTACAGTATGGGATGAAGATGTAATAACAACAGATAATCTTCCAGCTGAACCAAAATTAGAAGGAGTAGAGAAAGATTATCGTAGTTTTGCTTATTGGGACGAAGGTAATGGAACAAAATTTGAAACTAAGAATATATCAAAAGATACTGAAGATATAAAAATAGTTCCACATTGGAATATATATTCAGATAAATTTATTAGCGATGTTCTTGAAGATTTAAATAACAAAGATGATTTTAGTGAAGAATTTGTAATTGAAGATTACAAAGAAAATAGTGGAAAAGTTACAATTACAGTAAAAGATCCTACAGTAAAATTATCAAGAATGAACGAAACAAGCATACCTGGAACAATTGCTTATATATTATTAAAGGATGAAATTAAAGAAATTACATTATCAATAAATGGTCAAGAAAAAACATTTACAAAAGGTGAAAAGACTAGTCAAGAAGAATTAAAACAACAAGTTATTAATGATGCAAAAGAATTATATTCAGAAATTTTAAAAACACAATTTGAAGGTAAAGATGAAGATACAGTAACTTTAAGTGATTTGGCTCATAAAGAAGGTTACAACAGCTTTAAATTAAAAATTAAACCAGAAAGTTTGCCAGAAACAATTACACTTACAAAAGCACCAGAAGAAAGTGGACTTTCACTTGCAAGTGTAGTAGATGTACCTACTGAATACGAATTTAAATTTGAATCAGATGCTATTATAGTAAATTCAGAAAATGATTTAAATGAAGCATTAAAAAGTGGAGCAGAAAATATATTTATAGGTAAAGACTTTACAGTAAGTAATCCTGTAGATATTACAAGAAAAGTTGTAATAAATGGAGGCAAGGAACATCATAAATTAACTGCTTCTGGTAGTGCTGAAACGATATTTAAAGTAAGTTCACCAGATGTGACTATTGATGCTATTACATTAGCAGACGCAAAAACTCCAATCATTGTTGAAAGTAATGGAAATTTAGCAACAACAGGGCTTACTATTGAAGGAGATAAAGCAGAAACGGCTGTTGAAGTTAAGAGTGGTGCTACATTGAACATTTCAAAACTAACTTTTAATGGAGAAAAATACGATAAACCTGCTGTTAAATCAGAAAAAACAGGTGCAAATATTGAGTTTACAGATAGTGAAAATAAACCTGCAACAAAACTCGAAAAAGTAGAAAAAATCACTAAATATGAGAATCAATTAGTTAAAAGCAATTTGGGAGATAAAAGGGAAGTTGATAGTACATACAAATATTATAATTATTATAATAAAGTAGATAATTCAAAAATATATAAAATTGTTTTTCATAACCATGAAGGAAGAAGAATTGCTGAATTTAATAGATATTGTTATCATAATGAACAAATCGAAGAACCAAACACTGAGGATTCATTTATTGCATTTAAAGGTTTTAGATATGATGGATATGATTATACTAAAATTGGTTATACAGAGAGTGGGTCAAATACCGTATTCTTTGATGATGCTGATACATCTGGAGTAATTAAAAATTTAGGAAAGGCCACATCAGATAAATATTATTTTATAGCATATAATGCAAAATTAGACCCTGAAGTAAAACATGTTAAAGATGCAGATCAATTGTATAATGCTTTACAAGATCCTACAATTAAAGAAATATATATAGAAAACAATATTAATTATACAGACAAAGGTGCTATCACTATTAATAGAAAACTTTCACTTATTGGACCATCTACACATATAAAATTGCAAGTTAAAGGTGGTATAAAAATAACAGCAGATGATGTTTTCATTCATAGAATAGACTTTGAAATAGAAGCAAATGAAAGTGACGAAGCGTTAATAGATGTTACTACTAGTAACTCAGATGAATTATTTAAATTTATATTGTGGCAATCAAGTTTAAAAAATGTTGGTAACCCAGTAGATAGTGCTATAAAACTTGATGGAACAGATAAGGTTGCAACTGATATTAGATGGAACACATTTGAAGGAGAGAATATAAAAAATACATTTATTGATATTGAAGATCCTTTAGCGGGAGTATCAGAAATTTGTACCAATACATTTAGAAAAATAAATTCTAGTGATGGCAAGAAGACATGTGAGATAACTATAAATAGTTTTGACATAAGTGCAAAAATTACTGATACTGATGAGCCTATTAGAATTGAGAACAATACATACAATAATGATTATGCAATTAAAATACTAAAAGATGCTAATAAAAAAGAGGCTGATATATCACTATTAACATCGAAGGTAATTGCAATTGCTGTTGAATGTGGTGATTCATCAGAAGATTTTAGCAATATAAAATTTCATGTTAAAGATTTTCATAACATTGAAAAGAAATATCTAAGCTCAACTGGTGATGAAATTGAAAAAAAGCCAGATAATGTTGAAGATATTACAATATTAGTTGGAATGGAAGTAGCGGGAGTGGATTCTATATTTCCAGAGCAAGCAGTTATTAAAGGCTTAAAACTTAATGGAGATACTTATTCAGGAGTAATAAGCCAAAGTGAAGATGGTAAGTTTTATTTACCAGTAGCATTAACATCAAATGATTTTGAAGATAGAGTTTCAACAGTTAAAGTTACAGACCCAAACGGAAATGTAAAAAGTTACCTTTATGGCTCAAACTCAAATGATGGAATTGCAACAGTAAGTAATGCTAAAACAATGAATTTACAATTAGAAGCAATTAAATCTTCAAAAATAACAGGTAATAACGGAAAAGTATATAAACTAGAACTTGATCCTGATGGTGCAAATTCAAATCAGTATGAAGTAAAAGAATATACAATTAATTATAGTGATGTAGAAACTCTTGAAGAAAAAATTAATCAAGCAGCACAAAATACATTAGATGTAAATAGCTTTACTGTTAAAAAGAATAATAAAATAAATGGTTATACCGAAGCATTTACTTATCAATATAATAAAAATGATGGATTAACACATTTAACATCAGATAATGGTGATAATGTAGAAGAATATGCTTTCGCATTAAAATATGCTGGAATAGAAGATGAGAATAGAACATCTAGTGTAGTTGTAAGCAAAGCAATTGCAGAAGAAGATGGCAGAGAAAATTTAACAAAAGACGGAGAAGTATATAAAGCAAAAGATGGAAAGATATATATTAATGATTGGGTATATATGCATCCTCTACAAGTAGGTCGTGCTATTCATGAAGTTACAATGTTAACAGATGTAATGAAAGATAGCAAAACTTCTATAAACGCTATTGATACAGTAGAAGCAGTTGAAGGAAAAGAACATACTTATAAAGTAAAATTAAACGGAGATAAATATACTGACTGGGTAAAGAATAATTATCGTTTAACTTCAAAATATACTACTACTGAATGGGGTGAAACAGTATTAGTAGATGTAGAATTAGATGAAAATGATCAATATATAAAAAGTATAAAAACACATCAAGAAAGTTCATCAAATACATTCGATGTTACTTTTGAAAATGTAGATGATACTACCATAGAAAAACCTATAGAATTTTTATCAAAAGGTGGAAAGCAATTAACTGCTGATGATATTACAAAATTCTATGAAGCTGGAAAAGCATGGTGGGATAAATACGTTCACGAAAATGCATATGACCAACAATAAAATTATTAAGGTGTGATGATATAAGCATCACACCTTAAATTATAGTTAAAGGATGATGAAATGAAGAAAATATTATTTATAAGTTTATTATTAACACTTTTTATTTTTAGTAATTTTTCAAATGCAGTTGTAACTAATTCTTCTTTATATAGTAATGTAAGAGTATATGTATTTTACAATGAAGAAAATGAAGTTTATAATGAAGAAAAGAATTACTTAGATAAAAATGTGAATATTGGTAAAGAGTATATTAACACAAATGAAAATGAAGAATTATATAGTAAGGTAAAAGATGCTTTAAAAATAAGAAATAATAAATTTCCTATAACAGTAATAGGTTCAACTTATTTTACAGGATATAATGAAGAAATACAAAATAAAATTAATGAAGCAATAGATGCTTATGATAAAGCAGAAAACTATTCAGATATAGTAGATAAGATAAAGGATAATGAAGATGTAAAAGATGCTATAAAACAAAATAATCAAATATATAAACAAAGTGATATATCAAACATCATTATAATTAGTTTATTAATTATATTTGGTATTATATTTATTATCTGTATAGTTAGATTTATATTAAAAAATAAGTAGTATATTAATAAAAAGATTCTAGAAATTTGTTTTTGGAATCTTTTTTTATTAAAATATTTAATATTATAAGTTATTACTTTTAAACAAAAATAACATATTAATGAAATAATATTGAAATATTTGGAAAAAAGTTATATAATAAAATGGAATTTTGATATGTTAAAAATACATATTATGGGAGGTAACATATGAGAAAGGTAATAGTAGTTGTTTGTGCTATTTTAGGTATGTTAGTAGGAGTAGCAATTGGACAAGCCACTTCATCTATAGCACTTTTAAAATGGCTATCAATTGGAGGAGAAATAGGATTTACAAATCCAATTGTACTTGATTTAGATTTTTTAAATATTACATTTGGTATATGGTGCAAAATAAGTGTTGGTGGGGTTATTTTCATGTTAATTTTTGCACTAGTAGCACAGAAGGTAACACGTTGGCTAAAATTGTAGATAAATTACCGTTAAATGATAGACCTTATGAAAAATTGGAACTAGTAGGTTCATCAAATTTAACAAATTCTGAATTACTTGCAATAATAATAAAAAACGGAACAAAAAAATATAGCTGTTTGGATATTTCAAGAAACATATTAAATAAAAGTAATAATTTAAAAATTTCTGATATAGAATATTTATCTGAATTATCATTGCAAGAACTACAAGATTTTGAAGGTATTGGTAGGGTAAAAGCAATACAAATTAAAGCAGTTTTAGAACTAGCAAAAAGAATTGCAAAAACTTATGAGAATAATATACAAAAAGATAAAATTGTTTCTCCAAGTGATGTATTTAATTTGGTTGGAGAAATGTTCTGTTTTGAAAAACAAGAATTTTTAAGGACTATATTGTTAAATAAAAGAAACAGAGTTTTAGCTATTGTAACAAATGCAATTGGAAGTAATGATAGTATAAATATATCATTAAAAGAAATATTTTCAGAACCTGTAAAGCAAATGGCTCATTCAATTATTCTTGTACATAATCATCCAAGTGGCAGTTTACAGCCAAGCAAGCATGATTTAAATTTTACAAATAAAGTTATTGAAATATCTCAAATTTTTAATATAAATTTATTAGATCATATAATAATTGCAAATAATAAATTTATGAGTTTTAAAGAAAAGGGATATATTAAATAAAAAAATCTAAGAAAATGAAAAAAAGGTGGTAAAAATGGGTATAATATCAAAAGACATAGGACTTGATTTAGGAACATCAAATATACGAATACATATAAAAGGAAAAGGGATAGTTTTATCTGAGCCAACTGTTGTAGCAATAAATAAAATAACAGGAGAAATACTTGCTGTAGGTAATCAAGCAAAAGAAATGGTAGGAAGAACACCAGATAATATTATTGCGGTAAAACCATTAAAAGATGGTGTTATTGCTGACTTTGACGGAACTAGGATGTTAATTCAAACATTAATCTCAAGTGTTATACCAAAAAGCCTTTTTTCTAAACCAAGACTTGTTGTATCTATTCCAGCTGGAATTACTGATGTTGAAGAAAGAGCAGTTCAGGGAGTTGCATATAAAGCAGGAGCAAAAGATGTATTTTTAATGGAAGAAGCAATGGCGGCTGCTATTGGTGCAGGTATAAAAGTAGAACAACCAGAAGGCTCAATGATTGTTGATATTGGTGGTGGAACTAGTGAAATGGCTGTTTTATCTTTAGGAGGTATAGTTGTTTCTAATTCAATAAAAGTAGCAGGAGATAGAATAGATAGAGATATTATAGAGTATATTAAGCAAAACTTTAATGTAATAATTGGTGAAGGTGAAGCAGAAGATGTAAAAAAACAAATAGGTGCTGCAACTTCTGCTATGACTGATGAGAAAATGATAATAAAGGGAAGAAACTTAACATCTGGTTTACCACAAACTATAACAATTACAACAGAAGATATTAAAAATGCAATGAGTGATGCACTTTATGAAATATTAAGAGTAATAAAATTAACTTTAGAACAAACACCACCTGAAATAGCTGCAGATATTATGGAACGAGGCATTGTACTTTCAGGAGGCTGTTCTCAAATAAAGAATTTAGATAGATTTATAAACGAAGAAACAGGGATACCAGTATTTTTAGCTGAAAATCCTGAAAATTGTGTATTAAAAGGACTGGGAATGGCACTTGATAGTATAGAAATATTAAAGAAAACTACTCTTGCAAGAAAGAGATAAAAGTATAAAAGGAGGCAATTAATAGATGAAATACAGATATAATTTTGACAGCAATGATAAAGAAAAAAAGAAAAAAATTATATTTATTATTGTTACATGTATAGTAATAATTATATTTGCATCATTTTTCTTTAGAAATAGCTCTAATAAGGTTATAAGTAGTATTTCATCTGTTATATCTAAGCCATTTGATATAGTATTTGAATCAACTAGTAATTTTTTCTCAGGAGTTTCTTCATATTTTGCAAATAACAAAAAAGTAAATGAAGAAAAAGAAAAACTTGAAAAAGAAAAGTCAGAACTTAAATATAGAATTTTAGAATCAGAAAAAATATTAGAAGAAAATAATTCGTTAAAAAAAATGTTAGATATAAAGAAGCAATTTCAACATTTTAAAATACAACTTGGCTCAGTTATATATAGAGAACATGATAATTGGACACAAACATTTCAAGTTGATATAGGCTCAAAAGACGGAGTAGCTTTAAATCAAGCTGTAGTACATGAGGACGGGTTAGTTGGTTTTGTATCTAATGTATTAGAAGATAGATGTACAGTAACAACAATACTTGATCCATCTTCATCTGTAAGTGTTAACATTAGTACAATTAATGAGCCTGCAATATTACAAGGTGATTTAACTTTAAAATCTAAAAATAGATTAAAACTAACATTTATTCCTATAGATGCTGAAATTTCAATTTCTGATATGTTATATACTTCTGGACTTGGTTCTACATATCCTAACGCTATACCAGTAGGGAAAATTATAGAAGTAGTAAATAATAAAAATGATACAAATAGATATGCTATTGTTGAACCTAATGTAAATATTAGAACAATATCAGAAGTAGGAATAATTATTAACTAGAAAAGGTGACTTTTATGGTAAAAAAATGCTTAACTGTGATATATATAATATTATTTATATTATTAATATTTTACTTACAATTATTTGTAGTAGATACAAGAGAATTATTTGGCATAAAACCAAATTTGATTCTTATAACTGTAATTGTGGTAAGTTTATGGTATGGTACATATACTGGAACAATTTTTGCTTTCATCATAGGTTTTTTGTGTGATTTGATTTTTGGAAGTACCACAGGTATGTTTACTGTTGCTTATACTATAACAGGTGCAATAACTGGTTTTATAAATTATAATTATAGAAAAGAAAATAAGATGTCACTTGTATATGTTACACTTATTTTTACAGGTATATTTGAGTTAATACAATATATTGAGTATTTAATGATAACACATGTTTATAGTAATTTTTTCTTCTTTTTAAAACAAGTAATAGTAAGTTCAATACTTAATACTATAATTGTATTTATAATTTATGGCGTTGTATATAAAATTGTTGATAAATTTGAAAGTAATTTAAGAAAACAAAGTGCAATTTAAAAAAATAAAAAAAGTAAAAGGTTGGTGATAAGGTGAAAAATATAATTGAAAAAATTAATAAGTTTTTTGAAAATAGAACTTTAATTTTAACAATAATAGTATGCCTTATCTCTTTTTTATTCATTATTCAACTTTTTAATTTGCAAATATTAAATGGAAGTGAATATAGAGAAAAATCAGAAAAAAGAATGGTAAGAACAGAAAAGATTGAAGCTTCTCGTGGTGAGATAACTGATAGAAATGGAATTGTCCTTGCAAGTAGCAAACTTTCATTTAATGTAGAGTTATATAAAGTTAGAGTTACAACAGAAGAACAAAACGAAGCTATAGCAAAATTAATAAATATATTGCTTTCAAATGAAGATAAGATATATTCTACTTTTCCAGTTAATGATAAGTTAGATGGCTTTGATTTTGATGGTGAAGATGATGAAAAAAAATGGAAAAAAGAAATGAAATTAGATGAAAACATTTCTTTTGATGATACTATAAATTATTATATAGATAAATATGAACTAAAAGATTATAGCACTGATAGATTAATGCAAATTAGAATGATACAGGTAAAATATGAAGGCAATTTAAATGGCTATTCACTTTTCAATTCAACTACTATTGCAAAAGATATTTCAGAGAAATCAGTTGCACAAATTGAGGAGATGAAATCAAAGCTTTATGGTGTAAATGTAGTTTCTGTTCCTAAAAGATACTATACAGAAGATACTTTTGCTGCACATATTTTAGGTTATGTTAGTAAAATAAATGATAAAGAATATAACGAAGTAAAAGATGAGGGATACTATACTATAAATAGTATTATTGGTAAAGATGGTGTTGAACAATTTTTTGAAAAATACTTAAAAGGTAAAGATGGCGTTATAAAAGCAGAGACAGATGCAAAAGGTAATGTATCATCTGAAACTATAACTGAAGAAGCAGTTGCAGGAAATAGTATAGCACTTACTATTGATTATAGACTTCAAAAAGTTGCAGAAGACTCTTTAAAAAATGTTATTAATAAATTAAAAGATGGAACTTTGATAGGAAGAAAAATACCTGAAGCTTCTGCTGGAAGTGTAGTTGTATTAGATGTTCAAAGTGGAGAAACTCTTGCTATGGCAAGTTACCCTTCATATAATATAAATCAAATGTCATCGGGTATTTCAGATAAAGATTTAAATAGTTTATTTAATGATCCATTAAACCCTATGTATAATAGGGCAATAGCTGGTAAGTATTCACCTGGTTCAACATATAAAATGCTTGTTGGTATAGCAGGTCTTAAAGCAGGAAAAATAACTCTTGATGAAAAAATTTTAGATCCTGGTGTGTATCCATATGGACATCATCCTAAATGTTGGATTTATTCTCAATATGGAACAACTCATGGATATGTAAATTTAGAAGGAGCAATTAAAGGATCTTGCAACTGTTACTTTTATGAGGTTGGTAGAAGAACAGGTATATCAAAAATTGTAGAAACTGCTAAATTATTTGGCTTTGGACAAAAGACTGGTATAGAACTTTTAGGAGAGGATGCAGGACAAATTGCAGGAGATGGAGCAGAAGAATGGTATTTAGGTGATACTTTAAATGCATCTATTGGACAGTCTTCAAATTCATTTACCCCAATCCAACTTGCAAATTATATTTCAGCTATTGCAAATGGAGGTACTTTAAATAAAGTATCAATTATAAAAGAGATAAAAAATGAACAAAATGGTACTGAAGTTTCTCTTGATGAGATAGATAAATATGCTAGTGAAAAAACAGGTGTAAATTTTGCAAGTAAAAATATTGGTCTTGAGGAAAACTATGTAAATGCTATTAAAGAAGGAATGTTATCTGTTACAAGCGAGTCAGGTGGTACAGCTAGTAATATATTTAAAAATAGTAGTATAAAAGTTGCAGGTAAAACTGGTACATCACAAGTAGCAGGTAAACAAAATAATGGAATATTCGTTGGATTTGCTCCATACGATAAGCCTAAAATTGCGGTTGTTGCGATAATTCAAGGTGGAGAAGAAGGTACATATACAGCAAATGTAGTAAAACCTATTATGGATGAATATTTTAAAATATCAACAGCAGATAAAGCAAACGATAAAGTCCAAAATGTTGTAGAAAATGGCATAAAATTTTAAATTTAAATAGCTTATAAATGATTATATCTGATGAATGTGATGGTGATGAAGAATAAAAATAATTATCTATATATAGTATTATTTATAAAAATGCAAAAAAGTAGCATAATTAGTTGACATTTTCATAAAATAATTATATAATATAAAATAACTTGCAATAATATTGCAAGTTTAGGAGGAAATATGCTATTAGAATTTAAAATGAAAAATTATAAATCATTTAAACAAGAATTAGATTTTAAGATGATTCCAACTCAAGTAAAGGATTTAGAATATAGCATTATATGTAAAAAAATTAATAATAAAAAAACTATAAGAGCATTATCTTCATCTGCTATTTATGGACCAAATTCTTCAGGGAAAACAAATATTATTGGTGGAATGGATGTCTTGCGTTCAATAGTTTTGGAAGGTAATATTAGAAATAAAGAAACAGTAACAACACCAAATACTGCCGTCGATAAATTAGAGCTTATTCCAAATGTAGAAAGCAAAAGTGATGAACCGGTAAGTTTTTCTATAAAATTTTATTCACAAGGCTTTATATTTAATTATAATTTATCAATATTACTTGGAAAATTTCTTGACTTAGAATTTGATAGGCAAATAATTAATGAAGAACTATATATAAATAATTCGATGATTTATAAAAGAAATGATGATTTAACTATTGGAAGACTAGATGTAATAGATAATTTTAAAATTGAAAATTTTTCTAAAGAAACTGCTGAAAAAATTGCAAGAACAAATTTGGATGGTAAAGAATTATTTTTAAATGGAATGTTTAAATCTCTTTATAGCAAGAAAATATTTGATATTATTTATGAATGGTTTAAAAATAATTTTAAAATTATATATCATTTTGATAAAATGCATATTTTACCTACAGTATCTTCTAATGACCTAAATAAAAAATTATTTGTTGATAAAAATTTAAATAAAGCTGCAAAAATATTTGGATTAACTTCAAAGCATATAGCATATCAAATAGATAATGATAAAGGAGTTTCTGAGCCTTTATCTATAATAGAATCTAAAGGTAAAAATGTGGGATTACCTGCTGATTGGTTTGAATCATTTGGAACACTTAGATTTATAAATATATTTCCGTTAATTTTTATTGCAATTAAGGAGCGGATATACATTAATAGTTGATGAATTAGATGCTTCAATTCATCCAATGGCAATTATGAATATTATAAATATTTTTCATAATGATGAAATAAATAAAAAGGGAGCACAGTTAATTTTTAATACACATAATCCTATTTTTTTAAATAATTCTGTATTAAGAAGAGATGAAATTAAATTTGTAGAAAAAGAGGAAAATGGAAGTATACATTATTCACTAGCAGATTTTGGAACTAATGGAAATAAAGGAGTTAGAAATACAGAAGATTATTTAAAAAACTACTTTATTAATAAATACGGGGCAATAAAAGACATTGATTTTTCAGATATATTCATAGATGAAAAAGGAAAGGAATAATAAAAGTTGAAAAAAATCTGTAATAAATATTATTTATCTGTAGAGGGAGAAACTGAAAAGTGGTATTTTGAACATTTACAGAATTTAATTAATAAAAATGAAGATTTGCCATGTAAAGTTAAGTTCAATATAAAAATTGAAAATTCTATTACAAGTAGAGCTAAAACAATAACATCTCCATACGGTGGTAAAATATTTCATATATGTGATTATGAAAGTAATGAGGATTGTCATACGGAAAAGTTTAATAAAGTTTTAGCTGAATTAAATAATGTAAAAAAGATAAAAAGAAATTTAGTATTTAAACTTGGATATAGTAATTATAGTTTTGATTTATGGATGATATTGCATAAAAAACAACAAATTGGACCTGTATCTCATAGAAGGCAATATATAAATGGAATAAATAAAGCATATAATGAAAATTTTCAATTTATTGATGAATATAAAAATGAAGATAACTTTAAAAAAATTTTATCTAATATAGAACTTAAGGATGTTAAATTTGCTATAAAAAATGCAAATGAAATTAGAAAATTAAATGAACAACATTCAATTAAAACATGTAGAACATATGGCGATTTTAAATATTTTACTGATAATCCAGACTTAACAATAAATGAATGTGTTGAACAGATTTTAAAAGAATGTGGGGCAATAAAAAGATAATCTATAATTAATGACATAATAAAATTTATATAAATATATATATATTAGTGTGAAATATTAATTTTGCACTAATATTTTTTTTGACTATTGAAAATTGTTATAAAAATATGTTAATATAAAAGTATAAAATTATGGAGGAAATGTATATGGAAAATAAAAGGAAAAATATTTACATAGTTATCTTTGTTATAACTACAATAATAGCTTCATGTGTTGCTGTATATTTTGGAATAATGGGAAATAAAGAGGCAAATGATTTAAAGGCACAAGTTGAAGATTTAAGAGAAGAAATAAATAATACAAATAATGAAAATCAAGAAAATAAAAATAGTAATATTAATGAAGTAAAAAATGAAGCAAAAGAGTTACTAGTAAATGATGAAGTAAAGAAAGAACATAATAAAATATTAAAAGATAATGATAATGTGGCTATACTTCAAGTAATTATTGCAAATAAACAAAAATACAATATATCAAATGATACATATAATTTTGAAAATGGTAACTTTAATGATAGCAATATGTTAAGTATAGCTGCATTTGTAGCTTCAAAAAACGATAATAGTGAATTTCAAAAAAATTCAAGAGATTATAAAGAAGAAGGACCAGTAAAATATGTTAAGAAAGAATTTTTAAATAAACATTCTAAAAATATATTTGATAAGGAAATAAACTTTTCAAATACTGGTGCAGAAGTTGTAAATGATGAAGTTGCTGTTGGTTTTCCAACTGGTCTTGGAATATATATATATAAAGCAAAGAGTTTAATTTTAAATGAGAATACAAATGAATATACTTTGACTTTTGATTCTGTTTATCCACCTGATCAAAGTATAGAAAAAATAGATGAATATATAGATGAAAATAAAATAAGTTACGAACAATCAGCAATATTAGATACTTATATACTTAAATATAAAGATATAAATGGTAAAAAAATAATATTATCATTAGATAGAACTTATCACAAATAAAATTATATTAATTTTAAATATGGAGAAATCTTAGATTAATATATTATACAATAAAATATAATATATTAATACTGTTAAAAAATAATATGTATGGAGGTTTTGTTTTATGGAAAATGAGGAAAAAAAGGAAAATATAGATGTTAAAGAAGATAACAAAGTTATTGATAACGGTAAAAAAAATAACAATAATAAGAAAGAAAGTCTTTCAATTTTTACTAATATACTAATAATTATAATAGTTATAGCTGCATGTATTGGTGCGTATTTTTTAATAACTAATCTGTATTTAAAAAATTCAAATACAGAAACTGATACTTTAGTATCAGAATCTGAAGAAAAAGAAGAAACTATAACAAGTGAGCCGTTATATACAATGGAGAATTTACCTAAAATTGATGCTTCACTTGCAACTCAACCTTTAGTTCAAGCATTTATGAAGAATTTTACTGCTACTGATAATATAGATTTTGATAGCTATGGCTTTTCAAATACACATCCAGGATATGTAAAACTAATAAATGATGAAGTAGACTTAATTGTTGTAACATCACCATCAGATGAAGAGTTACAACTTGCTAAAGAAAAAGGTGTAGAACTTGAAGTTATACCAGTTGTTAAAGAGGGTTTTGTATTCTATGTTAATTCAGATAATAAAGTAAATAACTTAACAGTTGAGCAAGTTCAAGATATATATTCTGGAAAGATAAGAAATTGGAAAGAAGTAGGTGGAGAAGATAGTGATATTATTGCATATCAAAGACCAACTAATTCAGGTAGTCAAACTGGAATGTTAAATCTTGTTATGAAAGATAAACCACTTATGTCTGCACCAAAAGAAAATCTTGTTGAAACAATGGCACAAATAATAAATCTTGTATCTTCATATGATAATGGTAAGGACTCAATAGGATATTCATATTATTATTATGCTACAACTATGTATGAAACAATCGATAAAGATGTAGCAAGTGGAATTAAATTACTAAGTATAAATGGTGTTGAGCCTAATGTAAAAAATATAAAAAGTGAGAAATATCCATTTACTACAGCATATTATATTGTTATTAATAAGGCTGATGGACCGGATAGTCCTGCAAGAAAATTAGCAAATCAAATGTTATCTGCAAGAGGTCAAAAAGTTGCATTAGATGCAGGATATGTTCCTGTTAAATAGGAGGAACAAAATGGAAAAAGATTCAAATAGCTTAAAAGTAATTAAGGAAGAAAATGTATCAAATAAAGAAAATGATATAGTTACTGTAGAAAGTAATAATAATCAAATTGTTGAAGAAAATACAAGTTTAAATATTAATAATAGCAATAGTTTAAGTAATGATAATATCATAGAAAATAAAAATGATAAGAAAATTACAACAAATGTAAAGAAGAAAAAGAAATTAAAAACTAGAACTAAAGTATTAATTATAGTCATAATAGTATGTATTATTTTAACAACTGTTTTAACATTGCTAAAGATAAAAAGTATAAATGATAATAAAAATAAAGGTGAAGAAAAAATTCAAGAAACAATTGAAGATGCATTTGTAACTGAAGAAAAAACAAAAAAACAAGCAGAAGATGCTATTTACTTATGTAAAGACTTTGAAGAAACATATAATCAGAATGATATAGAGATAAAAACAGTTAATGAAGGTGATGATCCAGAAGATTATTCTGCTAGAAAATTTACTAGAATATCTTATGTACAAATATCAGGTTTAAAAGATACTAATATACAAAATAAAATTAATAAAGAAATAAAAGAGCTTGCATATAGTATGATAAAAGAAAATGTAAGTGGTGCAGATGAGGTAAGTGTTAGTGTAAAAGCAAATTATTCAAATGTATTATCACTAGAGTTTAGTAAATTATCAAGAGATTTTAGTAAACTAGATAAAGTAGATGATATTAGAACAGATTATAAAATTAAATGTTTAAACTATAATTTAGTTACAGGTGAAAAATTACATTTAGAGGATTTATTTGTTTCTTTTGCACCAATTGCTGCTATAGTATCAGACGCTGCATATAACGCAATGGCGTGGGATACTAATATATCATTTGATATGAGCGAAGAAGAACTTGATAAAAATACAAATATGGATAGAAGAGATACATCAAATTATGAAGATGAATTACTTGCTGTTGTAAATAAATATAAAAATAAAAAAGATAATATAGAGTTTTGCTTTAATGAAACTAAACTTTTTATATATGATTTATTAAATAATGAACAAATATCAAGTGGTAGAATGAGTATAGATTTAATGGATTATATACAATATTTAACTATTTTTAAAAAATATGCTAGTAATAATATTTATACAAATAATGATATTGGTATGAAAAATATTTATGTATATACAACTCCAATTTGTACATCTTTATTAAGTAGTAAAGAAGATTTAAAAGGTATTACATATGGAAAATTAACAAGTAATTTGTTTGTTGATTCTCAAAGTACTAATTTAAATATATATAATGTTAATGATGATATAGATAAAAAAGTATCAAGTGATTTTAAGACTAGATTTAATCAGAAGATAAATAGTATTAAAGAAAAATCTAATAAAAATACAGATAAAGGATATGTTTATCAATGCCTTTTAAGTGGAGAGTTTAATACTTATGAAGATGAATATGAACCATTTATAAAAGTAAATATTGATGCAACTTTATCAGAAATGTCAAGAGACTTCTTTGATAAAAATATATTTAAGGAATTGGCAAAATTATCTGTAAAACCTAAAGCAAGTATTGATGGATTATTATTTAACGAATATACTAAAGTTGAAGGAATTACATCAAAAGATGAAAAAGCTGAATATTATTATGATAGTGCTGGGAATTATTTAGGAGATAATAAGTCAGTACTTAAAAAGAAAGAAATACCTAAAGTAGAAGAAAATATTGTAACTGATAATCAAAATGCAGATGATGGAAGAGGAATTTCATAATAATAAAGTTTGAGAACTATCTATAATTATAAATAGATAGTTCTCTTATGTATTATATTTATAATAATTCTTATTTTTAGATATTGATTTTATTTGTAAAAATATGTTATTATATAACTATATAAAATATGGAGGATTTGTATATGGAAAGTAAAAGGAAAAATATTTATATAACTATATTTGTAATAACTACAATTGTTGCTTCGTGTATAGCTGTATATTTTGGAATTGTTAGAAAAAAACAAGTAATTGATTTAAAAGAGCAAATTGCTTATTTAAAACAAGAAAATAGCAAAGTAGACAAAATTAATAGTGAAAGTATAGAAAATGATAATTTAACAACTCAACTGCAGGAGAAAATAGTAGAAAAATATGGAAAATTTAATGTGGAAACTTCAAATTGTTTAAATAAAAATAATGATAATTTAATATATGAAAATATTATAAATTCAACAGATGATTATTATGGAATTGAATTAACTGTTCAATCAAATAAAAAAAACGTTGGAATTTCAATAGATGTAAATAAATTCAAAGCTAATTTTCCAGATATAAATATAGGTAGTGAAAATATATATAAATCATATACATTTGATAAAGAAATTTCTGATATATTTATTGGAGGAATTGGGCAAGATATTCATGTAAATGAAATGGCATTTTTTATTTTATCTGATGGAACTGTTGAATATATGAATATAAAAGATGCAATAAAAAATAGTATATATAAATCTAATGGTAAAGTTAGTAATTTAAAAAATATTGTAGGAATGCAAATTGTAAGTGTTAGATCAAAAGATGGACCTGGAGGATACTTAACAACAATAGCTTTTAATAATGAAGGAAATTTTTATGATATAGATAACGAATTGAAAAAGTAAAATTATTAATTGTAATAATTAATATGTTTATATGATTAATTAGGTATAATATTAAATAACATTGTTACTATATTTAATAATTAGATTAATATAAAAATTAATTAGCAAAATTATAGAATTATAGCTCTAAGTCAATAGTTAGAGTGCAAATTTCAAAAAAACACAGAAACGGTTCTAAGTCAATAGTTGGGGTGTAAATTTCAAAAAAAACTTAGAAACAGTATAGAAGAAGTGAAATAACATTTTGCTTCTTCTTTTAAATAATATCAATAAATATACACAGACTATGCCGGTGTATATTTATTTACATACATTTTATATTATTTATGATTATCTTTATATTTATGTTAATATATTCGTATTTTGTAATTTTTTGAAGAAAAAGGTTTAAAAATATGAATTCATATGATATAATGCAATTTAGATGACTATATATAATTAAAAAATAAAATAGATATAGTATATATGAACGGATGAAAAAAATTATTATTAATATAGCCAAATTTAATAAAAAAATTTCTTTTAAAGTTATACTTGACATTAATTTAAACTAAGCTTCTTTTCTAAATTAGCTAGAAATATATAAAACATAGGAAACATTTTTTTGTTCTATTATGAAATAAGACATTGGGATAAAGTTTTGACTTTAATTAAAATAAATTTTCGTTATTTATATGAATTAATAAAATAATTCAATAATTTTAAAAATATGTCCAGATTTTTCAAAGAATTATTACATTTCTTATTTTATATTAAGTATATGTTTTACATGTTTAAATAAAAAAATAATAAATTTAATTAAGTATTAAGGGGGATTAATCAAATGAGTAAAAAGAAGATATTACTATTTGCATATACAAAAGTTAATTTAGGAGATAATATGTTTATTTATATGTTATTAAAAAGATATCCAAATATAAATTTTTATATACATTTAGTAGAAGAGGGTTATAATAAATTGTATAAGGATTTAAAAAATATACATTTTATTACTATTGAAAGAAATTTGGATATAATAAATATAGAGGATTTTGATGCATATGTGTATGTAGGTGGATCTATATTTATGGAATCAGAATATAGTTTTAGAGAATTGAATGATTTTAATAAATTTATAAAAAGATGTAACGAAAAAAACAGAAAATTTTTCTATATGTCTTGTAATTTTGGACCATATAAAACACAAGAATATTTAAATTTAGCAAGAGAAATTTTTACTAAATGCGATCGGAATTTGCTTTAGGGATAAAGAATCATATAATCTTTTTTCTGATATTGATAAGGTTATGTATGCTCCAGATATGGTGTTTTCTTATAAATTTAGCAAAAATATAAAAAAAGAAAAGAAAAGTATAGGAATTTCTGTAATTAATTTATCAATAAGAGATAATTTAAAAGAATTAGAAGCTATATACAATGACTTTATAAAAAGGATTGTTATAAAATTTGCAAAACGAAATTATAAAGTGTATCTATTATCTTTTTCAGAATTTGAAAAAGATACAGAGGCAATTAATAATATAATAGATTTATTACCAGAACAATATAAAGATAGTATTGAAATAATAAAATTTAATTCAAATATAGAAGAGTATTTGGAAAAATATGCTAAAATTCAATATATGGTAAGTAGTAGATTTCATTCAATGGTGTTATCTATATTATTTAATCAAAAATTATATAATTTAACGTATAGTAAAAAGCAAGATAATGTAATAGAAGAATTAAAATTATTTTCTAGATATCAACAAATTAATAATTTAAAATATGTAACTGTATTAAGAGATTGGTATTTTAAGAGAGTAAGTAAAAGTAAATTAAAAAAAATAAGTAGTCAAGCTGAAGAACAGTTTATAAATTTAGATAATTGGGTAGCAAATGAATTATAGAAAAGGATATGTTTTATAAATGTAAATAACAAAGATTGTATATATAAATTAGTTTTTTTTGTTTTAAATTGATAGACATTAATTGTAAATTTAGTTGATGTTTATTTATTGACAAATGTTTTAAACTGTTATATTATGAAAATGATTTTTAATATAAAAATATATATAAATTCTAATATAGGAAGGAAATTCTATGAAAATTAAATATAACAAAAAAGAAATATTTAAAACTAAGGAATTATATATTTTCTTTATGATAACAATATTATTTTTTGGAGTTTTTTGCAAATTTCAGTATGCCCCTGATACTTATGGTGTATTTACAAATACTTTAAAAAATACAGTATTACATTTTTTTTCATGTGGTAGATTTATTACTGGTATTGCTTCATATTTTTCAATGGGAATTTTAAATTTGGGGAATTACTATGTGTATATGTTATCATATCTTGTTGCAGTTATAACAACAATAATTAGTTTATTTCGATTAAATAAACTAATAAAAAAAGAAATAAAAAATGATATTGTGTCTATTATAATATCAACACTGATTATTATTAATCCCTTTTCAATAGAATTATTTATGTACATTGAAAAAGGAATTATAATGATGTCTGTGTTATTTTGTATATTATCAGTAGAACAGATAGAGAAGTTTTTCTGTGGAAAGAAAAAATCTGTAATACTCGCTTTAATTTTTATGTTAGTAGCGAATTGTTGTTATCAAGGAACAGTTGGCGTATTTGTAGCAATTTCGTTAATTTATGTTATAAAATATTCAAAAAATATAAAGGAATTTTTAGTAAATAATATAGTAATTGCACTAGTTTATGGAATACCGGCACTAACTAACTTTTTATCTATAAGATTTTTATTTTCAAATAATAGAGTAAGTGGAAATATTATTTTGCGTGAATCAATTTTGAAAATTATTTCAGGCGCAAAGTCAATGATAATAAATACATATAATTTATTACCTAAATATTTATTTATCATTGTTAGTATAATTTTACTTAGTATTATAATTTATAACTCAATAAAGCAAGAAAGTACATTAAAATTAAAGTTTCTAAAAATTTTTGGGGCATTTTACTTAATTGGAATAACATTGGTAGTTACAATTGTACCACAAATTTTACAGGATACAAGTTCTATTTGGTTTGTTGCAAGAAGCTCATATTCAATGGCTACAATTATAGGAATGCTAGCATTTTATTTATTTATGCAATATGAAATAAAAAGTATAGAAATGAATAGTATTATTATTATTTTGATTCTATTTTTATTAATACAATTAAATAGCTTTATGAGATATTCTATAGATAATTATATAGTAAATTATATGGATAAAATAGTTACATTAGAAATAAAAGAAACAATACAAGATTATGAAGAAAAAACTGGTAATAAAATTGATAAAATATCTATTTATAAAGATTCATTACCACAATATACTTATGCTGGAGTGAAAGCGTCTGGCGATATGAATATTAAGGCATATTCAGCAGATTGGTGTATAAGTAGAATATTAAAATTATATACTAATCGTGATTTTAAAATAGTAAAAAATGATAATACAGTAAAAGAGAATTTTTTGCAAAATGATTGGCAGTCTTTTAATAAAGAACAAATTATTTTTAAAGATAATGTAATGCATTTATGTGTGTTTTAAATAATGGGAGGGAAAAATGAGATCATTAGTAATTATACCTGCTTATAACGAAGAGGGCGCAATTGCAGAAACAATTAAAAATTTAAAAAAACATTGTAAAGATATAGACTATGTTATTATTAATGATTGTTCAATAGACAATACTTTGGAAATATGCAGAAAAAATGAGTTTAATGTTATTAATTTACCAATCAATTTAGGAATTGGAGGCGCTGTGCAAACAGGCTATAAATATGCCTATGAAAATAGATATGATATAGCAATTCAAATGGATGCGGATGGGCAGCACGACCCTAAATATATACCAGAATTAATAAAAAAAATAGAAGAAGGAAATGATTTTGTAATAGGATCTAGATTTATAGACAAATCTGGATTTCAATCTACCTTTTTTAGAAGACTAGGAATTAATTTGTATTCATTAATTATCAAATTGTTTACAAAAAAAAGTATAAAAGATACTACTTCTGGGTATAGAGCGGCAAATAAAAAAATTATAGAAATGTTTTCAAAAAGTTATCCGATTGATTATCCTGAGCCTGAAACAAACGCGTTTATTGCTAAAAATAATTTTAAAATAGTAGAAATACCTATGAAAATGAAACAAAGAGATAGTGGATCATCATCAATTACACCAATAAAATCAATTTATTATGCGATCAAGGTAGGGCTGGCCGTTCTATTAGCCTGCATTGTAAAAAATAGGGAGGTATAGTTATGAATAATATATTACAATTTATTTTGATTGGAATAACTTTTTTATTTTGTGTTTTTATATTAGTGGTTACACAAAAAAGAAAGTTAACGTATAAATATACATTTTTGTGGCTATTCTTTGGTATAGTAACTTTATTATGTGCTATATTTCCAAATATTATAATAGAAATATCAAAGATAATTCATGTAGTAGAACCAACTAATGCGTTATTTTTAATATATATTTTTTTAATAATAGTTATAATTTTTTATTTAAGTTTAGCCTTTTCAAAATTGGTTGAAAAGGTAACTACACTAATACAAGAAAATGCAATATTATCTGCTAAAGTAGAGCAGTTAGAAAAAAAAGTAGAAGAGAAAAGTAAAGAAAGTTAAAAAATATAAATATCAAGTTATAGCTTATTTATTTTATAGTTATAACTAAAATGTTACATTGTATTATTAAATATATGATAGAAAGAGGAAATTATGAAAATTACAATAAAAAAAGATTGGAAATTTTTAATTATATTATTTATAGCTATTTCTTTAATATTATTAGTAGCAAATTATACCGTATCAATAAAAAATAAGTTATATACAAAAGGAAGGCTTCAAGAAACAACAGGAGTAATTCAAGATGTAAGTCAAGGTATGGAGGTCATACAAAATTTTGTAGCAGTTGATAACAATCTTGAAAGAGTTATTTTAAATTTTGAAAGCTATAAAGATGATGCTAATTGTGGAGGAAAAGTTTTACTAGGCATTAAAGATTATAATGGAAAGATTTTAGAAGAAAAACAAATTACTCGTAACTATATAAGAGAAAATCCACAATATATGCTAAATTTTGAAAAACAAACAAATTCTAAGGATAAAGAATATAGTATTTATATCAAATTTGAGGATTTAAGTGGAGCAGAAAAATTTTATTCATTAAAAACAACTAATCTAAATGAAGCAGTAAATGATACACTATACATAGACGGAGAAGCAAAGAATAATATTTCATTAGCGTTTCAAGATTTATATAAGAGCAATATTAGATGTATAATTTATATAGGTATTTTATTTATATTGGTAGTTGGTGTAATTGTTATTTCAATTATTATTTATACCAAAAAGAATATAAAAGTAGAAAATTTATTTCTTATGATAGTTCCATTTTTATGTATATTCTTTTTATTGTCAATGCCTACTTTTAAAAATCATGATGAATATTATCATTGGTTAAAAGCATATGAAGTATCGGAATGGCATTTAAAGACACCTAATAATGACGGAATACAGGGCTCAATGATGCCAGGAGCAGTAGCTGGTGTTATGCCGATAGATTGGGCAACTATGGATTATAGTCAAGTTAAAGAGAAACTACATATTCGATTAGATGAAGAAGATAAAGTATTATTAAATCCAGAAACAGCTGCACTATATTCATTTGTACAATATATCCCACAAGCAATTGGAATTACTATTTCAAGATTTTTTACAAATAATGTATATTTAATTACTTATGCTGGAAGATTTTTTAATATGTTAGTTTCAGTTTTGTTATTATATTTGGCGATAAAAATAATGCCATTTGGAAAAAAATTGTTACTAATACCAGCAATGATACCAATTGCTATAGAGGGATTTTCCTCTCTATCTCCAGATGCAATGACTATATCTATGTCGTTTTTATACATTGCGTATATATTGCATTTAACGTTTGTAAACGAAGAAAAGATAAAGTTAAAAGAAAAAATATTATTATTAATAATGTCAGTTATAATAGCACTTTGTAAAATTGTTTATATACCTCTGGTAGGATTAATTCTAATAATACCAAAAGAAAAATTTAAAAATAATAAAAATAAAATATTTAATTTTTGTGTTATTGCAGGAACAGCTCTTATCCTAAATTTGATTTGGCTAAAAATTGCAAGTGGATATTTGGCAGATTTTAGAGAAGGAGATTCTAAAATAAAAGTGTTGTTGGCGTTACAAAATCCAATCCAGTATGTACAAAATGTTTTATATACAATAAATCTTAATGGAAGTAGTTATTTAATGTCATTATTCGGAGCTGATTTAGGTTGGGGAGAATTGGTAAAATTATATGCTATTGTACCTTATTTTATTTTAGCTATTTATCTATTTGTTGCTATTACTGATGAAGAATTAAAAAATAAATTTAAAACATATCAGTTAGTATGGATAGCTTTAATTACTATAACTACAATACTACTTGTATTTACAAGTTTATATGTTCAATGGACACCGATTGGAAAAGATAGTATTTCTGGAGTGCAAGGAAGGTATTTTTTACCTATTTTACCACTTGTAATGTTATTGCTAGGAAGTGTTTTAAAGGTTAAAACAACTTATAAAGTAGAAAATATCAATAAATTTGTTGCAATTTCTATTTTAGTATTGCAAATTTATACTGTGTCACAAATTATTATGGTACATTTGTAAAAAAGTAATCCTTTAATATATTTATATGAGGAGGAATATATCATAGAAAAATTATATAACATTATAAAAAAGATAATTATAATAATTGCAATAATTGTATTAGGCTTTATACTTGTATTAAACATTAAATATGATGTATCTATTTTAAGGAGTGCAGAACATACAGAGATACAAAGTATGAAAATAATTAAATTAGGAGTTATTATTGCTTCTATTATAGGATTAATAGCAATTACTTATTATATAAGTAAAATAAAAATTCATAAAAGCTTAAAGATACTAATTATAGTGATAGCTATGCTTGGATATATTACTTTTCAAGTATTATGGATATATAATTCGGTAATAAAACCAGGAGCAGACCAAGGTATGGTTTATAGAACGGCAAGTTCATTATTTAACAACGAAGATATTATGAAAGATAGTATATTAAAATATTTTGCTTTTTATAAAAATAATATTGGAATTGTAGCTTTTTTTGAAACCATAATGCAAATATTTAGAACCGATAACGTTCAATTACTTAGATTGGTAAATGTTATATTTAATATATTTACAGTATTGGGATTATACTGGATTTATAAAAGTGAAAAAAATAATAAAAAAGGTAATGATTTATTATTTTTTATATTGATATTAGGATTTATACCAATTAGTTTGCTATCTACGTGGGTATATGGTGATTTTATAGGATTATCATTAAGTATTTGGGCGATTGTATTTATTATAAAATATGAAAAAAACAAAAAAATATGTTTCGCTATTTTTTCAGGCTTATGTATGGCACTTGCTGTTATTACAAGAAGTAATTCTATTATATTTGTTATAGCTATATTTATTTATTTATTTATTTATTTGCAACGCGGAGATAAATCAATAAAAGAAAGAGTCATAATGACATTAACAATTGTTTTGTTTGTTATATTAGCAATTGCTCCAAATAAACTTTTAACTATTTTAGTATCAAATAAGTATGGATTAAATAATTTAAAAGAAAAATCAATTATTAATTACTTATATATGGGAATGAGTGAGGGTAATTTAGCAAATGGATGGTTTAATGACGAAGTAGCTATTATTAATGCAGAAATGCAAAATCACTCAAATGACGATAAAACAGTTGAAAATCAAACAAAAGAAAAATTAATAAATAGATTAAAATACTTAACAGAACATCCACATTATACATATAGATTCTATAGAGATAAAATTATTTCTATGTGGGCAGAACCAATTATGGCAAGTGATTGTTACAATATGCAAGGAGATGTTGATATGACAAAAAATAAGATGCTAACCACATTGTTTGAAGATAGAAATTGGAAAATTATAAAATTATCTCAAAAAATAATTACTTGTATTATATATATAGGTTCATTAATTTGTGTTATATTAAAAAGAAAAAATATAAGTAATGAAATGTTATTATTAATATTAATATTTTTAGGAGGCTTTAGTTTTCACATTATTTGGGAAGCAAAATCTAGATATGTTATTCCTTATGTAGTAATATTAATACCACTAGCAGTAATAGGATTTGATGAATTTATTTTAAAGATAAAAGAAAAAGTATCCAACAAGAAAAAATATAAAAAGTAATTGCATTATTCTATTTGAAATTGAAAATACAATATGAAAATAATATAAAATTAAATAAAAAATGCTAAGTTAAATTTCTTAACTAACATTATTATATATAGGAGGAATATATCATAGAAAAATTATATAACTTTATAAAAAAAATAATTATAATAATTGCAATAATTGTATTAGGCTTTATACTTATATTGAATATTAAATATGACGTATCTATTTTAAAGGGTACAGAACATACAGAGATACAAAGTATGAGAATAATTAAATTAGGAGTTATTATTGCTTCTATTATAGGACTAATAGCAATTACTTATTATATAAGTAAAATAAAAATTAATAAAAACTTAAAGATACTAATTATAGTAATAGCTATGCTTGGATATATTACCTTTCAAGTATTATGGATATATAATTCAATAACAAAACCAGATGCAGATCCAGGTATGGTTTATGGAACGGCAAGACTATTGTTTAATAACAAAGATATTATGAAGGAGCATATATTAAAATATTTTGCTTTTTATAAAAATAATATTGGAATTGTAGCTTTTTTTGAAACCATAATGCAAATATTTAGAACCGATAACGTTCAATTACTTAGATTGGTAAATGTTATATTTAATATATTTACAGTATTGGGATTATACTGGATTTATAAAAGTGAAAAAAATAATAAAAAAGGTAATGATTTATTATTTTTTATATTGATATTAGGATTTATACCAATTAGTTTGCTATCTACGTGGGTATATGGTGATTTTATAGGATTATCATTAAGTATTTGGGCGATTGTATTTATTATAAAATATGAAAAAAACAAAAAAATATGTTTCGCTATTTTTTCAGGCTTATGTATGGCACTTGCTGTTATTACAAGAAGTAATTCTATTATATTTGTTATAGCTATATTTATTTATTTATTTATTTATTTGCAACGCGGAGATAAATCAATAAAAGAAAGAGTCATAATGACATTAACAATTGTTTTGTTTGTTATATTAGCAATTGCTCCAAATAAACTTTTAACTATTTTAGTATCAAATAAGTATGGATTAAATAATTTAAAAGAAAAATCAATTATTAATTACTTATATATGGGAATGAGTGAGGGTAATTTAGCAAATGGATGGTTTAATGACGAAGTAGCTATTATTAATGCAGAAATGCAAAATCACTCAAATGACGATAAAACAGTTGAAAATCAAACAAAAGAAAAATTAATAAATAGATTAAAATACTTAACAGAACATCCACATTATACATATAGATTCTATAGAGATAAAATTATTTCTATGTGGGCAGAACCAATTATGGCAAGTGATTGTTACAATATGCAAGGAGATGTTGATATGACAAAAAATAAGATGCTAACCACATTGTTTGAAGATAGAAATTGGAAAATTATAAAATTATCTCAAAAAATAATTACTTGTATTATATATATAGGTTCATTAATTTGTGTTATATTAAAAAGAAAAAATATAAGTAATGAAATGTTATTATTAATATTAATATTTTTAGGAGGCTTTAGTTTTCACATTATTTGGGAAGCAAAATCTAGATATGTTATTCCTTATGTAGTAATATTAATACCACTAGCAGTAATAGGATTTGATGAATTTATTTTAAAGATAAAAGAAAAAATATCCAAAAAGAATAATATATAAAAAATAGTTACATTATCTTATTTGAAGTTGAAAATAAGATAAAATCAATAGGTTTAAACAAAAAAATTGTTAAGCTAATGAAAAGGATTTTTATATTATTAAAAAGGAGGAATAACTTGTGAATAAAGAAAAAACTAGAAATAAAATAATTGAAATATTAAAACAGCCACTTATTTATGTTATATTAATTTCTATTATATTTCAAATAAAAATATATAGTACAACTGAAAAAACACATCTATCTTTTGATAGCACATCGTATATAGAGTATAAAGATAATGTAAGCATATTAAAAGGAGAAGTAGATGAAAAAAGAACACCAGTATATCCTTACTTTATAAAAATAATTGAAAAAATTGGTGGAAATGAAAAATTAGCAGAAAATGTAACAATGGCACAAAAATTATTATTTATAATAACTTTAATTTTATTTTATGCTTGTGTAGCATCTCTTACAAAAAATAAAATAATAATAGGTATTTTTACGCTAATATTTGGTATATCACCATTTGTTATTATGTGGAATGTTCCTGTTCTTACTGAATCATTATCTATATTTGAAATGACATTTTTAGCTTTGTTAACAATTCAATATTTAAAGAAACCACGATATATTCTGTCTGGTAGTATAGGTATATTAATACTAATTATGATAATGACTAGACCTTCGTTTATATATGTTTTTCCAATTTATTTCTTATTTTGGATTTTAAGAATTTTCTTTAACAAAAAAGAAAAAGATATAAAACAAGCAATAGTGGGAATTTGCTCATGTGTAATATGTGGAATTTTCTTATTTATATATTGTTTTTTGATGTTACAACAGTATGGAAAATTTGCATTAACTGGAGTTGCTGATTTAAATAATGTTGTTTCAGTAATACAAAGCAAAGCATATAAAAAAACAAATAATGAAGAGATGATAAAAGTAATAGATGAGGCATTGCAAGAAGGTAAAACAATATGGGAAACGTGCGATGTATTAAAAAGTGAGTTTGATAAAGATCAAATAAATGAGTTATTAAAAGTTGCAACAAAAACTTCGGAACATAAGCAATTTTTAATACAAAAAACTTTTATATTGGGAAGTAAAAATATTGGATTGAATTATGTAGATAATATAAATCTCTCAGATAAAGATAAACCGTATGTAATAAGCTATAAATATATAGGAGAAGTGATGATGCCGATTACATTTGGTACTTTGTATTGGTTGATTGTTGTAAATATTTTGTATTTGATATATAATTTTATAAAAAATAAAAATATAAATTGGATGGTTGCATTTTTTATGTCATTGATTTTTGCAAATATATTTACATTAATAATTGGTGCACCAGAAGAAGAACAAAGATTATTTTCTGCATCAATTCCTTTAGTAATGCTATATTTAGTATATTTTTTAAATAATACAATAAAAAAAGGTGAAAAAAATGAATAAATCGTTTTATAAATTATTTTTAGAAAAAACAAATGATACGAAACTACAATTTTTTAGATATATATTTGTAGGTGGAGTTGCTGCTGTTATAAATATAGGTTCTTTATATATATTTACAGAGTTTTTACATATATATTATTTATTTGCAAATGTATTGGGCTTTATATTAGGATTATTGACAAATTATATTTTAAGTAAATGTTTAGTATTTTCAGAAGAAAATGAAATTAATAAAATTACAGAATTTATAATTTATGCAATTATAGGAGTAATTGGTTTAGGACTAGATACAGGATTTGTATGGATATTTACAACAATAGGTATATATTATATGATAAGTAAGGTGATATCTACAGGTTTAGTATTTGTATGGAATTTCTTTGCAAGAAAAGCAATTTATGTTATTATTGATAAAAAGAAAGGAAGAAAATAGAAATGAAAAAGAAGAAAGTTATTATTATTGGAGCTGGACCAGCTGGTCTTACAGCTGCCCATGAGTTATTAAAAGAAAATGGAAATAAAGAATATGATGTTGAAATTTTAGAAGAAACTCAAGATATTGGGGGAATTTCTAAAACAGTTAAATATCATGATAATCGTATGGATATAGGAGGGCATCGTTTCTTTTCAAAGGACGATAGAGTTATGAATTTTTGGAAAGAATTAATGCCTATTCAAGGGAAAAATTCTTTTGATGATGAAAAATTACAAAGAGAAAAACCATTAGAAAACGGAGGTCCAGATCCTGAAAAAGATGATAATGTAATGCTTATAAGGCAAAGAGTATCTAGAATCTATTATTTAAAGAAATTTTTTGATTATCCAATTAGTATGAAGTTTGAAACATTTAAAAATATGGGATTATTACGTACAATGAAAGCAGGTTTTAGCTATTTAAAATCAACTGTTGTAAAGAAAGAAGAAAACTCACTAGAAAACTTTTATATAAATAGATTTGGAAAAGTATTATATAGTATGTTTTTTGAAAAATACACAGAAAAATTATGGGGAAGACATCCAAGTGAAATATCAGCAGATTGGGGAGCACAACGTGTAAAGGGAATATCTATTAAAGCAGTAATAAAAGATATGTTTCATAAAACTTTTGGAAAGAAAAATTCAGATAATACAGAAACATCATTAATTGAGCAATTTTGGTATCCAAAATATGGACCAGGACAATTATGGGAGACATTAGCAGATAAAGTAATTAAAGAAGGGGCTATATTAAAAAAGGGATATTTAGTAAAAAATATTAATTTTAAAGATGGAAAAATTATATCTGTAGATTGCCAAGCAGATGGAAATAATGAAACTATAGATGGAGATATTTTTATATCAACAATGCCAATGAATGATTTAGTTTCAGGATTTAAAGGCATTGAGGTTCCAGAACAAATAAGTAGTATTGCAAAAGGTTTACCTTTTAGGGATTTTATAACAGTAGGTCTGTTAGTGGACAAGCTTAATCTAGAAAATAAAACAAATATAAAAACTTTAGGAAATATTGTTCCAGACTGTTGGATTTATGTACAGGAGCCAGAAGTTAAAATGTGTCGTATTCAAATATTTAATAACTGGTCACCATATTTAGTAAAAGATGTTGAAAATAAAGTATGGATAGGATTAGAATATACATGTGAAGAAGGAGATATGTACTGGAATATGACAGATGAAGAATTTATTAATTTTGCAATTGATGAATTAGTGTCAATGAATATTATAAGTAAAGATCAAGTAGAAGATTCACACCGTGAAAAAATAAGGAAAGCATATCCAGCTTATTTTGATACATATAAAGATATTAACAAATTAATTGAATATATAAATAAAATAGATAATTTATACTGTATAGGAAGAAATGGACAACACCGTTATAATAATATGGATCATTCAATGGTAACAGGTATAGAAGCGGCTAAAAATATTCGTACTGGAAAAGCAACTAAAGATAATGTATGGAACGTAAATACAGATAAAGAATACCATGAAGAAAAATAGTAATGTAAAAGTTGTATATAGTATTTAGAACTATACTATACATATTTATTTTGCGTTATAAAATAATTTAAAATAAAGAGAAAAGATTATTAAATAGATTAAAGAAATATAAAGAAAATAACTTAATGTTAATAAATGAATTTAAAATATTCTATGATAATAATATGGCAGAAAGATATTTAAGGCATGTAAAATCAAAACAAAAGATATCAGGTTGCTTTAGAAGTAAAGAAGGGTAACAGAATTAGTTAGATATAAAAATTATAATACTTATTCTAAAAAAACAGTGCCAAGATACGTATTCTGCTATTATAAAAAAATGTATATCCCAGTTGAAATATAATCAACTGGGAATAAAGTGATTGTCTAGTATGAATATTAACACTGCATTAACTATGTTTTTGATTTTTTGTGGTAAACATCTTGTACTTTTTAATTCTTTTGATAAAATATATAAAGTGATTCAACTCCTTTTTGATTTGTAGTTATTTCAATTATATCAGTTGAATCACTTTTTGTATATGTTTTGTTTTACCTATATTGTAACATAACATTAAAAAAGGACATTTTTGCTAAAAAACTTTATTTTTTGGATATACTATGATATAATCTAGACGGGTGATATATATGAAAGATTATAAAATAGTAAAAAATATTAATCCTAATATATTTAGAGGATATGATATTAGAGGAATATATGGTGAAGATTTAAATGAAGATATAGCCTATACAATAGGTAAATCTTTTGGAACATATATTGCAAGAAATGGATATACAAAATGTGTAATAGGACATGATAATAGACAGTCATCAGAGCCTTTATATGAAGCTTTAATTCAAGGTATAATTTCAACTGGAATGAATGTATATGCTATTGGTCTTGTTACAACTCCAATGTATTATTTTGCACAAATAAATTTAAATGATAAACCAGAGATAATGCCAGGAATAATGATAACTGCAAGTCATAATCCAAAAGAATATAATGGTTTTAAATTTGCTATAAGTAACTTTGGAAATGCTTGTGGAGAAATGATACAAGAATTTAGAGAATTTACTTCAAAATGTGAATTTGCATCAGGAGAAGGTAAGGTACAAGAATTTAATGTAAAAAAAGAATATTTAAAATTAATAAAAGAATCTATTAATTTAGGAAAAAGAAAGATAAAAGTAGTTGTAGATACTGCAAATGGAACAGCTTCTATTATTGCAAAAGATGTATTTGATATGTTTAAAGATAAAATAGATATGGTACCATTATATATGGAATCTGATTCAAGATTTCCAAATCATCATCCTGATCCAAGTGTTGAAGCTAATAATGAGGATTTAAAAAAGAAAGTTATAGAAACAAAAGCAGATTTTGGTGTTGGAATTGACGGTGATGGTGATAGAGTTGGTATAATAGATGAAAATGGAAAAATGATATACATTGACTTTTTCGCTATTATTATCTGGAGAGATATAATGAGTAAAGTATCAAATAAAAATGCACTATTTGATGTTAAATGTTCTAAATCATTACCAGATGAAATAGTAAAACTTGGTGGAAATCCTGTATGTTATAGAACAGGAAATTCATATATGAAGGCTAAAATGAGAGAAGGAAACTTTGCTTTTGGTAGTGAGCTTTCAGGACATGTATTTTTCAATGATAAATGGCCAAATATAGATGATGGTCTTTATGCAGGACTTAGACTTGCTGAAATATTAACAAAAACAGATAAAAATGTTTCAGAATTACTTGAAGGTGTTAATAAATATTACTCTACACCAGAAATAAAAATAAAATCTACTGATAATGAGAAATTTAAAGTAATTGATAAAATAAAATCATATTGTAGATCACAAGAATATAAATTTAACGATATTGATGGAGTAAGAGCTGAATTTGAAAATGGTTGGGCTTTAGTTAGAGCTTCAAATACAGGGCCTGATATAACAGCTAGATTTGAAGGTGTAACAGAAGAAGATATGAAAAAAATAGAAAGTGAATTTATGAACTTATTAAAATAAAATAAGTTTACACATACTAAAAAAGGAGAACATAGATGAAAATTATAGATAAAGTAAAAGAAATATATCATTATAGACATATGTTAAAGACGTTAGTTAAACAAGATATAAATGGAAGGTATAAAGGTTCATTTTTTGGATTTTTATGGACATTATTAAATCCACTATTAATGCTTTTTGTTTATTCTTTAGTATTCCAGTTTGTATTTAGAACAGGTATAGAGCATTATTCAATATATTTGTTTATTTGCCTTATGCCTTGGAATGCTTTCGCAAATACAATTGCAACGGGAACTGTTTGTGTTTCAAATAATGCAAGTATATTAAAAAAGGTATATTTTCCAAGAGAAATATTACCTTTAGCTGTAGTAATAAGTAATACAATACAATATTTCTTTAGTGCTGTTATTATATTTATAGCTTTACTTGTATCTGGAGTAGGAGTAGCATGGGTAGCAATATTCTTGCCTGTAATTGTACTTATTCAAGCAATATTTAGTTTAGGTCTTGTAATGTTGCTTTCAGCAGCAAATGTATATATAAGAGATGTACAATATATTATGAATCCAGTAATGATGATATGGATGTATGCTTGTCCAATACTTTATAGTATATCAATGGTACCTGAAAAATTTTTGGGGCTATATAAATTAAACCCAATGACTTTAATAATGATGGAATATCAAAATATATTATATAATCAAACACTTCCAAATTTTAGAAATTTAGGAATTGTATTTTTAGGATCTGTTGTAGTGTTAATTATTGGATATTTAGTATTTAATAAATTACAAAGACGTTTTGCAGAGGAGGTATAATTTGTGGCAAAAAAAGGTAAAAGTAATGATATAGCAATTTCTGTAAAAAATGTTACTAAGGAATTTACTGTATATGAAGATAAAGCATATTTTTTAAAAGAAAGATTATCTAATTTAAAAAGAAATAAAAAGTCTAAGCATGTAGTTTTAAAAGATATATCTTGTGATATAAAAAGAGGAGAATCTGTTGCATTAATTGGAGTTAATGGCTCAGGTAAATCTACATTGCTTAAACTTATGAATAAAATTATATATCCAGAAAAAGGGACAATTGAGATAAACGGTAAACTTTCAAGTATGATAGAACTTGGAGCTGGATTTAATACTGACTTTACAGGAAGAGAAAATATATATTTTAATGCATCAATGTATGGGCTAGGAAAAAAAGATGTTGATCCAATAATTGATAAAATAATAGATTTTTCTGAACTTGGTCAGTTTATTGATGTACCAGT
>CANPWO010000008.1 GCA_947584535.1 uncultured Clostridia bacterium | reverse complement strand
AAATACCATGTAGTAATAAGGTTTATGAAAAATATGCTAGTAAGTTAGATAAAGTAACAAAATATAGATTAAATAGTGAAAACGGTTGGAATTTTACTGGTAATAACCCAAATTGGCGTAGTGTAAGAGAAGTGTTCTATCCAAATATTAAAGATTTACTATATGGAGAGATGACAGCAGAACAAGTAGCTAAACAAATAGAAGATACTTGTAATGAACAGATTGAAAAAGGATATTTAGAAAGTACATTACATGAATAAATATTGACATTATAACAAAAAGATATTATACTAATTAATGAAAAAATATATTATCAAGAGTGGACGAGAGAATCGGCTTTATGACTCCACAGCAACCTGTTTAAAAATAAGGTGCTAATACCGACAAAGTATAAAATTACTTTGGCTGATAATTAAAAATAGTAATTATTAACCTTTGTAAGTTTTTATACTGCAAAGGTTTTTTCATGTGTAGAAAGGAATGAGAGATTATGAGAAAATTATTTACATCTGAAAGTGTTACAGAAGGACACCCTGACAAACTTTGTGATTATATATCAGATAGCATACTTGATGCATATTTAAGTAATGATAAATACTCAAGAGTTGCTTGTGAAAGTGTTGCTTCAAAAGGAGAAATATATGTAACAGGAGAGATAACATCAAAGGCAAATATAGATATTGAAAAAGTAGTAAGAGATGTTATAAAAGAAGTGGGGTACGATAATGAAAATTTAGATATAGATTATAGGACATGCAATATAAAGATAAATATATCTAAACAATCAGAGGACATTGCTCTTGGCGTTGATAAATCATTAGAAACAAAAGAGGGAAGTTTGCAACAGTTACAAGGCGCAGGAGACCAAGGTATTATATTTGGCTTTGCTTGTGATGAAACAGAAGAATATATGCCACTTCCTATTATGCTTGCTCATAAACTTGCAAAAAGACTTACGCAAGTTAGAAAAGAAGGTATTATTAATTACTTAAGACCTGATGGTAAAGTTCAGGTAACTGTAGAGTATGAAGATAACATCCCTTTAAGAGTAGATACAATAGTTGTATCTACGCAACATTTAGAAAGTATTGATATGGGAACTTTAAGAAAAGATATAATAGAAAAAGTTATTAGACAAATTGTACCTATAAACTTGTTAGATAGTAATACTAAATACTATATTAATCCAACAGGTAGATTCGTAATTGGAGGCCCACTTGGAGATAGTGGTTTAACTGGTAGAAAAATAATCGTTGATACATATGGTGGGTATGCAAGACACGGTGGCGGTGCTTTTTCAGGAAAAGATGCTACAAAAGTTGATAGATCTGCCTCATATATGGCAAGATATATTGCCAAAAATGTAGTCGCAAATAAATACGCCAAAAAATGTGAAATACAGCTTGCCTACGCAATAGGAGTAGCAAAACCTGTTGCTATATATATTGATACTTTTGGTACTAATATGATAGAAGAAGAAAAAATACTTGAAAAAATAGAAGATAAATTTGACTTAACACCTAATGGTATAATAAACGAATTAAATTTACTTGAACCTATATACCGTAAAACAACAAATTATGGACATTTTGGTAAATCTAATTTAAGCTATGAAAAAGTAATAGAATTTTAACTATGATAATATTAAAATTATACTTGACAACATACCCTATAGGGGTATATAATAATTATGGTGATTTTAGTGAATAAACAAGAGTGTAAAATGTGTAGTAATAAAAGCACATATAGAAGTGATGAAGAAAAAGATAAATTAATAAAAAGATTAAACATTATAGAAGGGCAAGTTAGAGGAATAAATCAAATGATTAAAGAAGATAGATATTGTAATGATATATTAATACAAATTGCAGCTGTTACTAATGCTTTGAAAAGTTTGGGGAATAATATATTAGATAGACATCTTAGAACTTGTGTTACTCGTGAAATTAAAGAGGATAATCTTGAAATAATAGATGAAGTTATGAATCTTGTTAAAAAGCTACAGTAAGAAGGTGAGTTTGTGATTAAAAAAGAAAAGTTTGATGTTATAGGAATGACATGTAGTAGTTGTTCTTCACATGTAGAAAAAGCAGTTTCAAAACTTGAAGGTGTAAAAAGTGTAAATGTTAATCTACTTTTAAATAATATGATAGTTGAGTATGATGAAAGTATTACAAATAATGATAGTATAATTAATAGTGTAGAAAGTGCTGGTTATAATGCTAAGATTAGTAGTAATGAAGAAAAGAAAGAGGAAATAACTAAAGTTGATAGTATTGATAATGAAATAAAATCTATGAAAAAAAGACTTATTATTTCGATTTGTTTCCTTATACCTCTTATGTATGTTTCAATGCATCATATGTTATATATGTTTTTTAAGATACCAGTACCTGATATTATAAAAATAATATTTGATGGGACAGAAAATGCTTTAATATATTCGTTTACACAGTTTATATTATTACTTCCAATAATATATGTTAATAGAAAGTATTTTATTGTTGGATTTAAAAAACTATTTAAAGGAAGTCCTAATATGGACTCGCTTATAGCCCTTGGTAGTAGTATTTCTTGTATATGGGGCATATTTGCTATATTTATGATAGGATATGGGCTTGGACATTTAAATTATGATATAGTAAATAGATATTCTGCTAATTTATACTTTGAATCTTCAGCTATGATACTTACTTTAATTACAGTAGGGAAATTTTTAGAAACTAAATCTAAAGGGAAAACAACAGAGGCAATAAGTAAACTTGTAAATTTAGTGCCTAGTACTGGGGTAGTAATTAGAGATGGTAAAGAGATAGAAATAAAAATTGATGAGATATTAGTAAATGATATTTTAGTTATAAAACCTGGAAATAATATTGCAGTTGATGGAATTGTAACTAAAGGTAGCACTTTTGTAGATGAGTCAAGTATAACTGGAGAAAGTATACCTATTAAAAAAGAAATAGGTGATAAAGTTATTTCTGGAACAACAAATAAAAATGGATATATTGAAATAAAAGCTACAAAAGTTGGTAAGGATACTACTTTATCACAAATTATTAAATTAGTAGAAGAAGCAAGTAATTCTAAAGCGCCTATTTCTAAACTTGCAGATAAGGTAAGTGGTATATTTGTGCCAGTTGTAATAATAATTGCAATTATTACATTTTTAATATGGATGTTTAGCGTAAAAAATGTTGCGGAAGCATTAAATTTTGCAATATCTGTACTTGTAATATCATGTCCTTGTGCACTGGGACTTGCAACACCAGTAGCTGTAATGGTAGGAACAGGTAGAGGTGCAAAAGAAGGTATTCTTATAAAATCAGCTGAAAGTTTGGAAACTATGCATTTAGTTGATACTGTTGTATTAGATAAAACAGGTACTATAACTGAGGGCAATGTAAAAGTAATTGATGTTATTAATATTGCAAATGATACTGACATATTAAAATATATTGCAAGTCTTGAAAAAAATTCAGAGCATTTAATTGCAACTGCAATACTTGACAGAGCAAAAGAACAAAATATAGAGCTTTTAGATGTGAAAGATTTTAGATATGTATCAGGTAGAGGAGTATCAGGTATAATAGAAAATACTAGATATTTTGCAGGTAATACTATCTTTATGGAAGATAATAATATAAATGTGGATAGTGTTGATAAAGAGATGCAAAAATTTCTTCATCAGGGGAAAACTGTTATATATTTTGCTAATAATAAGCAATTACTTGGGATTATTACTATTGCAGATAATATTAAGGCTACAAGTTATACTGCTATAGAAGAACTTAAGAAAAGAAATATAGATGTTATAATGGTAACTGGAGATAATAAAAAAGTAGCTGAAACTATTGGTAAAGAGGTTAAAATAGATAATATTGTGTCAGAAGTTTTACCACAAGAAAAGCAAGACGTTGTAAGAAAATTACAAAGTGAAGGAAAAAAAGTTGCTTTTGTTGGAGATGGAATAAATGATAGTATAGCGCTAGTAAGTGCTGACGTAGGTGTTGCAATTTCTTCTGGTACAGATATTGCTGTTGAATCAGCTGATGTGGTACTTATGAAGAATAGTTTGTTAGATATAGTTACTTTAGTTGATCTAAGTAAGTCGGTAATTAGAAATATAAAAATGAATTTGTTCTGGGCATTTGCATATAATATTATTCTAATTCCAATTGCAGCAGGTATATTGTATTTACCATTTGGTATAAGTTTAAGTCCTATGCTTGCAGCTGCAGCAATGAGTTTAAGTTCGGTTTGTGTAGTTACAAATGCATTAAGGCTTAGAAGTTTTAAAATTAAATATAAGGAGGAAAAGAAAATGGATATAAAAGAAAAAATAGTATTTATTGAAGGAATGCAATGTAATCATTGCAAAATGACTGTTGAAAAAGCATTAAATAGTATTGAAGGTGTTGTTTCAGTGGATGTTGATTTAGAAGGTAAAAAAGCAGTTGTTAAATCAAATGATGATATTGAAAATAGCAAAATAGAAGATGTAATTAAAGAGGCAGGCTTTGAAGTAAAGGAAATAAAGTAAATTGATGTAAAAAAGCAGTTACAAGTAAGTAGCTGCTTTTTTGCAAATTTTTTGTTTACAAAAAAATAAATTTATTATAAAATTTATAGTATATAGTTTGGAGTTGATATATATGGATAGTGGTATTTGGGTACTAGGTTTATTACTTATACCAGTAGTATGTTTAGTTATTATAGTTATTTTAATTGTCACTTTAGTTGATAAAAAGAATGGAAATGAGAATAATAAAGAAAATAGTAAAAAAAATAATAAAGCTATTTTAATAGTATTAATAATATTTCTTTCATTGCCAATAGTAAATGTTATTGTAACAAATATTACAAATTTATTTTCTAATTTTGCCTATGCAAATGTAGATAATATAGAGTATAAGGTAGAACAAGTTAGTGATAATTTATATGATTTTTATTTTTTTGATAAAGATGGAAATTATTATGACGCTCAAAAACAATCATATAATGGACAATCTGAAAATAGTGTATTTTTAAAGAAAGTATCTAATAAAGAAAGAGTAGGATTAGAAATAAATTTAGATAATATTAGATGTAAAAAAGTATATATGTGTGATTATTCAGGTCATAAAGTTTTAGTTTGGAATATAGATAATTATAATCTGGAGAATAGTTATGAATAAAAATTTTTATTATCTATACTTTTATAATTAATTTAAGAATCGTTTGAGTTTTGCAGATATTAACAATAAATTAAAAGAAGAATATTATATAGCTAAAAATATATAATATTCTCCTTATTTATTACTTTACATTTGCTTTGTACCATTTGGCAAATTCAGCCATAGAATCTATAGAGTTATATTTTACTCTACTATCTCGTTCTTTATCAGTCATTTGAGCTAATGTTTTGTTGTAACCGTAAGGTATATAAATATACCATAAATCAGACCATTTTTTATCAGTATCATTTCCAAGGATTTCTTTTGAAATTGTTCCATTATCTGCTCCCATAAATTGATGTAATTCTTTACCGTCATAATATGATAAGCATTCAGTAAATTTACAATTTCTATTTGTTTTACCTTCCATTAATTTTAAAATTCCTTTTATTCCAATTGTATCAAGTGTAAAATTAACAAAAGCTCTTGGAAAACCGTTTAGTTCTTCTATCCAAAAACCAGAATCAAGTGAGATACAAGGCTTTTTTACTAATTTGTATGCTTCCATTACTTTATATTTTGATATGTATTTTATATCATCACTTCTTGGTTCTTCAAGATCATATTCAAAAATTTTAAAATTAACTTCTTTTAAACGTTTTTTAGCAGATGCAATTTTTCCTTTGTTATTTGTTACAAAAATTACTTCATTCATTATTTTTTTCCTCCTTACTATTTAGTAAAATTAGATACATTTATTGTGCACTAAGTATATCATGCTAAAATTTAAAAGTCAATTTTTAATATATAAAACAAGATTTTTTGAATAGTAAAATAGTAAAAGTTTCATAATAAAAATAAGGAGAAAAAACTATGGAACAGATTGAAGAAAAAATACGAAATTTAAAAACATCAGAAGATATAATTAAGTATATAAAAGAAAGTACATTTGATAGTCCTGATATGGTATATAGAGAGATAAATGTATTAAATGACACAATATATGCAGTGTATAACGAAGCAATGACAGATACCGATATTATATCAAATTTTGTAGTAAAGAGTATTATATCAATATCTGATGATTACAAAAAAGAGATGCAATTAAATACTATTACAAATGAACTTGATAATTATATAGATAGTAACTTAAAAGTAGATAAATCTAAAATTAACAAAAAGCAAAGAGTATATGATAATCTAAATAAAAAGTATCAAGATAAAGAAATAAATATGGATGATATTATAGATGCTCTAAGTAAAAAAATATCAATAAGTAAGGTGAAAAAAATAGATTTAAGCTCAGAAGATATTTTTTACTATATTTATTCAGGCTTTACTTGTATTATATATAACAAAGATATATTAGTAGTAGAAACTAAAGGAAATATTGATAGGGCAATAAGTACACCTATGACAGAAAATACCATCAAAGGACCAAAAGATTCTTTTACAGAAAACTATCAAATTAATTTAGCTCTTATAAGAAAAAGGATAAAAAGCGAAAAGTTAGTATTAGATGAAAGTAAAATAGGTAGACGAAGTAAAACTAAAGTAGGAGTATTATATATATCTGATATAGCTAAAGGAGAACTTGTAGCTGATATAAAAAAGAGATTAAAAAAAATAGATATTGATGCAATACTTGATAGTAATTATATACTTGAAATACTTGAAAGCTCAAATAAAAGTGCATTTCCAACAATGATAAGTACAGAAAGGCCAGATTTAGTATCTCTTTATTTATTAGAAGGAAGAGTTGCAATAGTTGTTGAAAACAGTCCATTAACTTTAGTACTTCCTGCATTTATGGAAGATTTCATAAATAATATGGATGACTATTATCAAAAAAGTCAAGATGTTACAATAACTAAAATTGTAAGGTATATTGCTTTTTTTATAACAATATTTACTCCAGCAGTATATATTTCCCTTATAACATTTAACCAAGAAGCAATACCTACGGAATTATTACTTTCGTTTGTATCGCAAAGAAAAGGCGTGCCCTTTCCCGCATTTTTTGAAGCAATACTTATGATACTTTCTTTTGAAATACTAAGAGAGGGCGATTATAGAGTGCCAAATGCTGCAGGAAATACACTTTCCATTGTAGGTGCATTAATTCTTGGAGACGCTGCTGTTAGTGCGGGTATAGTTTCACCAATTATGATAATAGTTATAGCAATAACTACAATATCGGGCTTAATGTTCCCAGATATTAACATGAGTAATTCACTTAGAATTTGGAGACTAGTATTTTTAATATTTGCAAGTCTTGCAGGACTTATTGGAGTTGGAGTTGCAACACTATTTTTAATTACTAAAGTATCTGCAACTAGTAGCTTTACAAAACCATATTCTTATCCTGTATCTCCAATAAATTTTAAAGTGCTAAAAGATCGTTTTATAAAAAGAGAGAATGTATCTGAGGTAAAGTATAGAGAAAGAATGTTAACAAATAATATAACTAAGTATAAAGTTAATAGGAGTAATAATTCATGAGGTATAAAATAATCGTTATTATAATGGCAATGATACTACTTAACGGACTAAATAATTCAAGAGAATTAAATGATTTGGCTATTGTATCTGCTATAGGTATAGATAAGGTAGAAAATGGAAATTTTAAGGTTTCAGCAATTGTTCTTAATCCAGAAAAACAAGATAGTGGAAGTAGCTCATCTTCTGCAAGTAATAAAATGATAGTATATGAAAGAGAGGCACCTTCTGTTCAAGAAGCTATTAGGAATATGATATTAGAATCTCCTAAAAGATTATATTTAGCACATATGGAACTTTTGCTAGTATCTGAAGAAGTGGCTAAAAAAGATTTAGTTAATGCTTTAGATTTCTTTATTAGAGATAATGAAGGAAGTAATGATTTTCTATTTGTTATTTCAAAAGGAACAAGTCCAAGTCAGACATTGCAGGTGAAAACACAGGCAGAAGAAATACCAACAGAAAATATAGTAAAAAGTATAAAAGCAAGTAATAAATATGTAGGTATTACTACAAATAATCTTTTAGATGATACTCTAGAAAATTTACTTGAGGAAGGTGAAGAAGTTGTAATGCCAAGTATCGTAGTTGTAAAATCAGATAAAAATGAAAAGGATGAATCAGAAAGTTCCGGTCAAGAAAATAGTGGCACAACTGGTGGAGAACAAGAACAAGGAAGTTCTAATAGTAGTACACAAGAAGATGAAAAAATATTAGTTGATACTTTAGCGTATTTTAAAGATAATGAATTTAAAGGCTATATGACAAAAGAAGAAAGTATGGCTTATACGATATTAAGAAACAAGTTTAAAGGTGGAGTAATACAGATAGATAAAGAAGATAGACTTGTAGCAGAGTTTGTACAATGTAAAGCAAACTTAACTCCAAAATATGAGAATGGCCAGTATATTATGGATATAGAAGTAAAGGGCATTTGTAATATTGCCGAAACAGGAAAGAAACTTGGTAATGTTGATTATAAAAGTATAGAGGAGTATGAAAAACTTATTTCACAAGAGCTATATACATATATTAAACAATATGTTGATAAATGTACAAATGAATATGATTCTGACTTGATGGGATATGGTAAGATATTTAGGGAAAAACTAAACAAAGAATATATAAAAGTAAAAGATGTATTTTACAAAGAAATATTTAAGAATATAAAGACAAATATTAATGTTAATATAGAATTCCCAAATGATGGAGGTATTAATAAGAAATGGTAAATACAGAAAATGATATAGATACATCAAAATTAAATGATTCTGATAAGATACAAGGGCTGGGAGTCTCAAGTTTTATTTTTCCTTTAATATATTCTTGCTTCTTAGGTATGGCAAGTTACAATATATTTCATACAGCACAAGTTAATGCATATATAAGCGTTATATTAGGAAGTTTAATAGGAATAATACCATTTTTGCTTGTAATGTATATATTAAAAAATAGTGGTGGTGAAGATATAATAGACTTAAATATTTCACTTTTTGGAAATGTAGTAGGTACAATAATTAATGCAATATTAAATATAGCACTTATTCTTTTTGCTACATTAATACTATATAATCTAGCTTTATTTTTAGATACACAGTATATTCCAGATACTAGTAGTTTATATGTAAAAATACTATTAATTACTGTTATTATATATGCTGCTTCAAAGAGCATTGCTACAATAAGTAGGATAAGTCAAATTATATTTATTATAAATTTAGCATTATTTTTACTTTCTTGTATAGGTATAGTTTCAGAATTTGACTATAACAATTTATTACCAGTACTTTCAGACGGAATTAAACCTGTAGTATGTGGTGGGATAGAGTATATGATATTTGGAGTTCTTCCTTTATTTTTACTTACTATAATACCAACAAAGTTAGTAAAAAACAAAGAGCATATTATGAGAAACAGTAGTATAATGTATATAATAAGTTCTATAATTATATTTATAATATTTCTTATTATTACAGGAGTACTTGGTTATGAAGTTATCTCTATATATAAATACCCAGAATATATGGTGCTAAAGAAATTTTCTTTATTTGATATAATCGAAAGAATTGAAAATACACTTGCTCTACAAAATGTATTTAGTATGTTTATATTTTTAACTTTAATAGTGTATATATGTAGTAAAAGTATAAAAAAGGTGTTTAATAAGTTAAAGTCACAAGAACTAATTCCCACATTACTTGGAATTTTAATACTAGTATTATCAAATTATATATTTGAAAATTCAAGTTATGCAACAGAATTTATTTTAAAATATATTCCATATATTGTAGGAATAGTATTAGGTGTATTTATTTTACTTACATCTATAACTATATTTATTCGTAACTTAATTAATAAAAAAAGTAATGACTTACTTATACAAAGTGAGCTAGAAAAAGAATCTTAATATTATAGTCAATTATCAATCTTATTAATAATTTGATAATTGACTAATTTTTTGTATATGGTATAATTTTGCTAGAGCTTATTTGGAGGAATATTTGTGGAAAAATATATTATAGATGAAGTAATGTATGAAAAAATAAGAGAGAAAAGTCTAGTTATATGTTACAATTTAAAAGATGATTTATTTAATATTAATAATCAAAATATAGAATTAGATAAATTATTTGAATATATAAAAAAATATAATAGAAAATACAAATATATTATTTTTTACTTTAATTTCTTAGGGGATAAGTTAACACTTAAGCAATCTGATAAATTAGTATGCAGTATAAAAAAGTTAGAAAAAATAAAAGAATTAAATAATAAACCTAAGTATATATATATTAAATCAAATGATTCACCTTACGAACAGTTTGTAATAACAAGTGCTTTAATATTAAATATACATGATAAAAAGGATAGATATGAAAAATTATATGATAGTATTTGCGATTATTTAGACGATAGAGTTATAAAAACTAATGCTTGTGGTTTTAAAGATGATAAATGTATTGCAAAAAGAGATACAAATTGTACAATGGGATGTTGCCACCATTATAAAAATAAGTTGTTTGGTGTGTTATATGAAAAAGAACTAATGTTATGTGAGTATCAAAAGGATAAAAAATGTAGTGCAAAGTGTATTACTTGCAAAATGTATATGTGTGATACACTAAAGAAAAAAGGTTATAGTTTTAATACAAGAAATGTGATTTTAATAAAAAGATACTTTAATCCATTCCAAAAAATAGTAATAAAAACAAATTTTTTTACACCTAAAGACAAGATATTAAAAAGGATAAATAATCTTAGTATATAATAAAAAAATCTCTATACATATGTATAGAGAATATTTTTACTTATTTAACATTTTAGCTAGGCTAGCTTTTTTACGACTTGCAGTATTTCTTGCAAGTACACCTTTAGACCATGCTTTATCTACTAAGCTAACAGCTTTTTTATATAATTCATCCTTTTCTTTTGAATTATCTTTAACTGCAACTTCGAAAGCTTTAATAGCTTCTTTATATGCTTTTTTTGTTGCTCTGTTTTGAGCAGTTTTCTTTTCGATTATTTTAACTCTTTTTTTAGCTGATTTAATATTTGGCATTACTTTTTTGGCACCTCCTTGTTATTTAATAAGTTACATTACTCAAACATTTTAACACAAAAATTATAAAAAATCAAGCACATTTAACATAAAATTTATATAAAGATAATAAATTTTTAAAAACTATATAAATTTTACTAAAATAAAAGGTAAAAATTTAATGTGTTTATAGTATTAATAAAATATAAAATTTAGAAAGTAGCAAAATACATAACAGCTGAACAATGACATGGATTACCACATGAAGGACATTGGAATCCATCTTTAATACTATCTTCAGTCCAATAATTCTCAATTTCTTTATAAGCAGTAAAATCAAATGCTTCTAATATTCCTTTTATATTGATTTTGTCACCACTTTTCCAAGCTACACAAGCAAAATCATTTATATTATTAGAAGTTCCATCATCAATTAATGATTTTACTAATTTATAACCTATACCCATTCCATGAAAATTACTATCAACAGAAACTGTTTTAATTACACATATTTTTTTAGCTGCAATGATAAATTTAGGCAAATCTTTCTTATCAATTTTTAGGTAATCTACCAATTCTTTTAGTGATAGAACAACACTCATAGCAAAACCTACTACTTTATTATCTATCTTTGCAATTTTACAAAATGACATTGTATTATCGTCTGTAAAAAATTCTAGGTCTTTTATATCAAAGTAATCTTTACCAAGTTCTTTGTCAGAGATTTTTAATATTTGTGAAGAGAATTTTCTATTATAATCTACAATCTCAACATCATTTATAATAGGTTTAAATACATATTTTCCAGAGTTTATTATATCATTAGCACTATCATATCCAGACCAAAGTCCAGTCATTTTTTTGTTTATATCAATTGATAAAAAGAATTCTCCTATTCCTTTATCCCAAGGATTTTCAGAATAATATACTCCATATATATGGCCAGAGTCCATAATATCTCCATTTAATAACCAAGTTCTATCTCCAAACCAAGTTTTTCCTTTGATTTTATGCCCTTTTTGTTTTAACTCTGCAAGAGCAGTTGTAACTACTTTTTTCCCATCTACTATATCTTCATAATTAGTTATATATTTACCACTTAACGGAAATTTTTTCTCAATAACTTTATTTTTTATGAATTCAATAATGTAAGTTATAAGACTAACAAGTGCAGCTCCAAGTAGTCCAATAAAAATATTTTCCCATGCTATACCAAATAATCCATTAAAATTCATGTTTCCCTCCAATATTTGATTATACAATTAATATTATATCATAAAATTTACATAAAATCAACTATTATAAATAATGGAATATCATATTAAATAATATTGTAATTTATAATTAATATGATATAATTTACTTAAGAGGTAGAAGATATGATAGAAAAAGAAAATGTTATAAAAGTAATAAATGATATGGTAGTAGAAGAAAGTATTAATGATGTGTTAGCTACTAATTATATAAATAAAATACAAAATATGCCCGATACTGATTTTACTAATTTAGTAAATGAGTTAGGAGTAAGTAATGATGAGCAAATAAGGGATGTTATAACTGAAAGAATGTCTCAAACAACAGATATGAAATTTAATAGATTAAATGAAACAATTGGCTATAACACAAATGAAGACACTTTGCATATACATGTTATGCCTGAAGAATTAAAAGATGCACTTTCAAAAGAGGGACGAAAGAGATTAAGTTTAGAACTAATTGATGCACTAGAAAAAATACAAGATATACTAAAAAATGATGTAAAATGCAAGGATGTAAAACAAGTTTATGCTGTTTCAGGTCTGCTTAGAGGTCCTATATTAGATATGTTTAACAAACTTGAATTTGACACAAGATGTTTACCTATATTAAAAGCAAAGGATGATAAAGAACTATCAAAATTTTATGAACATTTTAAAGATAAAAAATATTTAGGTAGTGCAAATCTTTTAAAGGAAAAGTTATTTTCAAAAGAATGGTATGAAAATAAAGAAAAAATAAAACATGAGCTTATGCAAGAGTTAGGTATTAAAGAAAATGAAAGTGAAGAAAAAAGTCATGAAAATAGTTTTCAAGCTGAACTTAAAGGAATGGTTAATGCACCTGATGAAATAGCTAATAAAGATGTAGAATCTTCTAATTCAATTAATAGTATTGAAAGAAATAAAAATAAAGAAGAAAAATTTATATAAAAGTGATTGCAATTTTATTTTTAAGGTGCTATAATGTGCTTAACAATTATTTGTGCTTAAAAATTATTATTAATGGGGTGATAAAAATGTCAAAATTTGATAAATCATATATTGATTTATGCCAAAGAATTTTAGATGAAGGAACATATTCTGAAAACAGAACTGGTGTAAACACATATAAACTACCACATCAGATTTTAAGTTTTGATTTACAAGATGAATTCCCTATTCTAACTACAAAATTTGTAGCTTTTAAACATGCAGTACTTGAAATGTTATGGTTCTATCAAGTACAAAGTAATGATGTATCATGGCTAAAAGAAAGAGGAGTTAAAATTTGGGATGAATGGGAAATTGATCAAGATGGTAATTATATGGGAAAGCATTTTGGTAAAGAATATGCTGGTACTATAGGAACTGCTTATGGTTATATTGTAAATAGGTACAAGCTTACTCAAAATCTGATTAATACTATAAAAAATAATCCAAATGATAGAAGAATGATTATGAGCTTGTGGCAAAATGAATTTTTAGAAACAGCATCACTTCCTTCATGCGTATGGTGTACTCAATGGGATGTAACAGATGGATACTTAAATTGTCTTGTTAATCAAAGATCATGTGATGTGCCACTTGGACTACCTTTTAATATATCACAATACGCTGTTCTTGTTAATTTAATTGCACAAGTTACTAATTTAAAGCCAGGAAAAATGACTTGGGTTATTAACAATGCACATATCTATGAGAATCAGATTGATGGTATAAAAGAGCAAATTGATAGAATGAAGGATGCAAAAGAAGCTCCTAAATTATGGATTAATCCTGATATTAAAGACTTCTTTGAATTTGATAACTCAAAAGAACTTAAAGATATTAAGCTTATTAATTATGAACATTGTGGCAAGATAAAGATGCCCGTTTCTGTGTGAGGTGATATAACATGTTTTCAATGATTGCAGCAATAGGAAAAAATAGGGAACTTGGTAAAAATGGTGGATTAATTTGGCAACTTCCAAGTGATTTAAAATTTTTTAAAGAACAAACTACTGGTAAAAAGGTATTTATGGGTAAAAGAACTTTTGAATCTTTGCCTAGAAAACTGCCAAACAGAGAACACTTTGTTTTAACTGATGAAGAGATGGATAGCGAAGGAATAAATCTTGTATGGGATTTAGATAAGTTTGTTAAAGAACACTTAAATAGCGAAGAAGAAATATTTGTTATTGGTGGCGGTATGGTATATAAACAAATGCTACCATATGCCAAGAGATTAGTTCTTACAGAGATAAATGCAGAGTGTCCTGATGCTGATACATATTTTCCTGAATTTAATAAACAAGATTTCGATAGAAAAGTGTTGGGAAGTAACAGCGATAATGGTATATCTTTTGAACATGTAGAGTATGTAAGAAAATAATAGAAAAATTAAGTCGTAACTTATTGTTACGGCTTAATTATATTGACAAATATGCTATAATATAGGTAAAAATATTAAAACTCTAAAAATAATTTTAAGGAGGAAAAGATAATATGATTATTGATTTACCTATAAAAAGAGTTACTGAGGAAAAAAACAAAAGATATCTATATTATTACTAAGGAAGTAAGGAAAAATAGGACCTAATAAAATCATAAAAATAGGTATAGTAGGCATTTATCAAAATCAAGAAGATTGTTATAGACAGTATGTAAAATGTGTACATTCAGAGAATGTTAAATATGCATTTGTTCATTTGAAAGAAGACGGAACACATATAGAAATGATGAGTGTTGAATCAGAAACTATTATAGCAGAGGTAGAAGTAAATAGAAACCAAGTATTATATACTTATCTACAAGATGATTTGGACTTTTAATTTTACTATAAAAAAGGAGTGATAACTATGTATGTTGCTGCAACTGTACTGATTGTTTGTATAAGTATTGCGTTAATAGCTACTTGTAAGTGGAATAAAGATAATAACAATAATATTTCTATTAAAGAGCAAATTAAATGTAATATAGCTGAATTTAAAAGAATATTAAAAAAATAGTTTAATAGTACTATTTTTATTCATGTATACTTTTTATGAATTAAAATTGATATTTTCAATGAATAAGCGAAATAAAAAGTTACAAAATTGTTACAAAAATGGTCGAAGCAAGAAAAACTTCGACTTTTTTTGTACTTTTTTTATAAAAACTATTGATTTTTTGTTTAACATAAGTTATAATATTTAATGATTTGCGTTGAAGTAAGATGTGGCTACTCTTTGAAGTAGGGAACTCTTATGGAGCATGTCTGATTTTAAATCGGGCGGCAAGTATGTAAAACGTGTATTTGCCAAGAATAAAAAGTTAAAAATTCTTGGTTTTAATATATGTAAAAAAGGAACACACGGGGTAGTGTAAAACTTGCAACACCGAAATATTATAGAAAAGGAGTGTTTTACATATGGCAAAAGAACAAACAAAAAAAATGAGAATAAGATTAAAAGCTTATGACCATGTAGTGCTAGAACAAGCAGCATCAAAGATTGTTGAAGTGGCAAAGAAAACAGGTTCAGAAGTATCAGGACCAATTCCACTACCAACAGAGAAGGAAATAATAACAATACTTCGTTCTCCACACAACCATAAAGATTCAAGAGAGCAATTTGAAATGAGAACACATAAAAGAGTTATTGATGTTTTAGCACCAAATCAAGCAACAGTTGATGCATTAATGTCAATTGATATGCCAGCTGGTGTTGATATCGAAGTAAAATTATAATTTAAACTAAAAACATTTAGTAGTTATCCTATATATAAATTAGGCAATAACATACCCTATACTAAAAGTTTTAATTAGAAAATCTAAGAGTTTAAATAATGAAAAAAGTTAAAAGGGAGGAAAACAAAAATGGTAAAAGAAATTTACGGAAAAAAAGTTGGAATGACACAAATATTTACTGAAGATGGTATCGCAATACCTGTTACTGCAATTGAAGCAAAACCCTTAACAGTTGTTGGAAAAAAGACAGCAGATAAAGAAGGATATAACGCAATAGTAGTAAGCTTTGGTGAAATAAAAGAAAAAAATGCAAATAAACCTTTAAAAGGTGTATTTGAAAAAGCAAAATTAGAAGTACAAAAATATTTAAGAGAAATCAAAGTAGAAAATGTTGATGAATATGAAATTGGAAGTAAAATTACAGTTGAAGCTTTTGATACAAACGATAGAGTTGATATTCAAGGAACTTCAAAAGGTAAAGGATTCCAAGGTAATATTAAAAGACATGGACAACATAGAGGACCTATGGCTCATGGTTCTATGTATCATAGAAGACCAGGTTCAATGGGAGCTACATCTACACCAGGTAGAGTATTTAAAGGAAAGAAACTTCCAGGACATATGGGAAGTACAACATCTACAATACTTAATCTTGATGTAGTAAAAGTAGATACAGACAAAAATGTAATTTTAGTAAAAGGATCAATTCCTGGAGCTAAAGGTGCAATAGTAAGAGTAAGAAAATCTGTAAAGTAAGAGATGTAAGTGGAAGGAGGAAATTATAAATGCTTAAAGTAGACGTTTTAAATATGCAAGGTAAAAAAGTAAAAGATATAGAACTTCAAGAAGCAGTATTTGGAGTAGAAGTAAATGATATCTTAGTACACACAGCACTAGTTAATTATTTAGCTAATCAAAGACAAGGTACACAATCTACAAAAACAAGAGCAGAAGTTCGTGGTGGTGGAAGAAAACCTTGGAGACAAAAAGGTACAGGACGTGCAAGACAAGGTAGTATTAGAGCTCCACAATGGACAAAAGGTGGTATAGCACTTGGACCAAAGCCAAGATCATATAAATATGCAATACCTAAGAAAATGAGAAAACAAGCTTTAAGATCTGTATTAACATCAAAAGTACAAGAAAATAATTTAATTGTTGTTGATAAATTAGAACTTAAAGAAATCAAAACAAAAGAAATGGTTAAAGTTTTAGGAAATTTAAAAGTAAATAAAGCATTAATCGTATTAGATGAAAAGAACTTAAATGTTCAAGCATCAAGCAGAAACATTGAAAATGTAAAAACAACATTAGTTAATACTATAAACGTATTTGATTTATTAAAATACGATTCATTAGTAGTAACTGAAGAAGCAGTTAAGAAGATAGAGGAGGTGTACGCTTAATATGAAACACGCAGAAGATGTTATAATAAGACCTATAATGACTGAAAGAACTTACTCAAATGTTCCAGAAGGTAAATATACTTTTGAAGTTGCAATTAATTCAACAAAGCTTGAAATAAAAAATGCAGTTGAAGAACTATTTGGAGTAAAAGTAAAAAAAGTTAACACTATGAGATATGACGGTAAGAATAAAAGAGTTGGAGTACACCAAGGAAAAACTAAAGCATGGAAAAAAGCAATTGTTCAAATTGATACAAATCCAGCAGAAAACAAATATTTAGCTAAAGGTGGAAAAGAAACTAAATCAAATAAAAAATATAAAACTGAAATAGAAGAAATAAGTTCAGCATTTGGAACAAACTAGGAGGGAATAAAAAATGGGAATAAAATCATTTAAACCTGTTACTCCATCACTTAGAAATATGACTGTTCTAACTAACGAAGAAATTACAAAGAAAGAGCCAGAGAAAAAATTACTTTCTACATTAAAGAAAAATGCAGGAAGAAATAATACTGGTAAAATAACAGTTAGACATCATGGTGGTGGAAACAGAAGAAAATATAGAGTAATTGATTTTAAAAGAAATAAAGTAGATATGGAAGCTACTGTAATTGGAATAGAATATGATCCAAACAGAACAGCAAATATTGCTTTAATAGAATATGAAGATGGTGAAAGAGCATATATAATTGCTCCACTTGGACTTACAGATGGAGATAAAGTAATATCATCTGAAAAAGCAGACATCAAACCTGGTAACTGTATGCCAATTAGCTCAATACCTGTTGGTACAATGATATATAATATTGAATTACATAAGGGAAAAGGAGCACAACTTGTAAGAAGTGCAGGTATGTCAGCACAATTAATGGCAAAAGAAGGTAGATATGCACATGTAAGAATGCCTTCTGGTGAAATGAGACTTATACTTGTAGATTGTAGAGCATGTATTGGTCAAGTAGGAAATCTAGACCAAGAAAATGTAAATCTTGGTAAAGCAGGTAGAAAAAGACATATGGGTATAAGACCTACTGTTCGTGGTAGTGTTATGAACCCTGTTGATCACCCACATGGTGGTGGTGAAGGTAGAGCTCCAGTTGGACATTCTGGACCAAGAACTCCATGGGGTAAACCAGCACTTGGATATAAGACTAGAAAAGCTAATAATAGAACTGATAAATATATCGTAAAGAGAAGAAATAAAAAATAGGGAGGTATAAGTAAATGTCTAGATCACTAAAAAAAGGACCTTTCGTAGATGAAAGACTATTTAAAAGAATAGAAAAAATGAATGAACAAGATAAAAAAGAAGTTATAAAAACTTGGTCAAGACCCTCTACAATATATCCTGAAATGGTTGGTCACACAATAGCAGTACATGATGGAAGGAAACATGTTCCAGTATATATAACTGAAGAAATGATTGGTCATAAATTAGGAGAATTTGCTCCTACAAGATTATTTAGAGGACACGCTGGAGATAAGAAAAGTAAAGTGAAATAAAAAGGAGGAGCTTTAAATGGAAGCAAGAGCAGAGTTACGTCATGCAAGAATTAGTAGTAGAAAAGTAAAAATTGTTATTGACTTAATTAGAGGAAAAGATGCTAAAGAAGCATTAGCAATTTTAAAATATACTAATAAAGCAGCTGCACCAGTAGTAGAAAAATTATTAAAATCAGCTATTGCAAATGCAGTAAATAATAATAAAATGGACGAAACAAAATTATATATTTCAGAAATTTATGCAAATCAAGGCCCTACAATGAAAAGAATTCTACCAAGAGCAAAAGGTAGTGCTGATAGAATAAGAAAAAGAACAAGCCACATTGTAGTTGTGCTAAAAGAAAAAGAAGCATAAAAATTAAGGAGGAACTATAAATGGGTCAAAAAGTTAGTCCACATGGACTTAGAGTTGGAATAATAAAAGATTGGTCATCTACTTGGTATGCAAATAAAAAAGATTATTCAGACAATCTTGTAGAAGATCATAAAATTCGTGAATATTTGAAGAAAACTTTAAAAACATCAGGAATTGATAGTATTAAAATTGCTAGAAAAGGCAATAAAGTATTTATAGATATTAATACAGCTAAACCTGGTATGATAATTGGAAAAGGTGGAGCTCAAATAGAAGAATTAAAAGCAAAATTAAATAAAATGATAAATAAGGAAGTTGCTTTAAATATCGTTGAAGTAAAAGATGTAGATATGTCTGCACAACTTGTTGCAGAAAATATAGCTTTACAACTTGAAAAGAGAATTTCATTTAGAAGAGCTATGAAATCTTCAATGCAAAAAACAATGAAAGCAGGAGCTTTAGGAATTAAAACAGCAGTTTCTGGTCGTTTAGGTGGAGCAGAAATAGCTAGAACTGAGCATTATAGCGAAGGTACAATTCCACTTCAAACTTTAAGAGCAGATATTGATTATGGTTTTGCAGAAGCATTAACTACATATGGAATTATCGGTGTTAAAGTTTGGATATATAAAGGAGATGTGTTACCTGCAAAAAAAGAAGAAAAAGGAGGTAACTAAATTATGATGTTAGCACCAAAAAGAACAAAATTTAGAAAAGTACAAAAAGGTAGAATGAATGGTATTGCTACTCGTGGTACAAGAGTTATAGATGGTGATTTTGGAATACAAGCTTTAGAAGCAGCTTGGATTACAGCAAACCAAATTGAATCTGCCAGAGTAACATTATCAAGATATACAAAAAAAGTAGGTAAAACTTGGATAAAAATATTCCCAGATAAACCTATTACAAAAAAACCTGCTGAAACTCGTATGGGTTCAGGTAAAGGTAATCCAGAATATTTTGTAGCTGTTGTTAAACCAGGAAGAATAATGTTTGAAATAGCAGGACTTCCTGAAGAAGTTGCAAAAGAAGCTTTAAGAAAAGCAATTCACAAACTTCCTATAAAATGTAAAATAGTAAGTAAAAAAGAGCAAGAAGAAGCTTTAAATAACAGTGAAGGGGGAGTGAAATAGATGAAATCTAGTAAAATAAATGAATATAACAATATGTCAGTAGAAGATTTACAAAAAGAGTTAAAAGCTCTAAAAAATGAACTTTTCAAATTAAGATTTCAACATGCCTTAAATGGTCTTGATAACCCTAAAAAAATCACTCTTGTTAAAAAGAATATTGCAAGAGTAAATACTGTTATAACAAAGAAAAGTGTTAATAATTAGTAACAAGGAGGAATAAGGGCAGATGGAAAGAAATTTAAGAAAAACAAAACAAGGTAAAGTTGTTAGTAATAAAATGGATAAGACAATAGTTGTTAGAATTGATACTAAGACAAAAGATAGACTATATGGAAAAATAGTTAATAAGACATTAAAAATTAAAGCTCATGATGAAAACAACGAATGTAATATCGGAGACATTGTTGAAGTAATGGAAACTAGACCACTAAGTAAGGATAAAAGATATAGACTTGTAAGAGTTGTGGAAAAAGTTAAATAGTTAGTTAAAAAAATAATTGAAGGGAGGACTAAACTATGATACAACAACAAACATTATTAAAAGTTGGCGACAACACAGGCGCTAAAGAAATAATGTGTATTAGAGTTTTAGGCGGACATCATAGAAAATGGGGTAACATTGGTGATGTTATCGTTGCTTCTGTTAAAAAAGCAGCACCAGGAGGCGCTGTAAAAAAAGGTGATGTTGTAAAAGCCGTTATAGTTAGAAGTAAAAGAGGTCTAAGACGTGAAGATGGATCATATATAAGATTTGATGAAAATGCAGCAGTTTTAATCAAAGATGATAAAACACCTAGAGGAACACGTATCTTTGGACCAGTAGCAAGAGAACTAAGAGATAAAGACTATATGAAGATAATATCTCTAGCACCAGAAGTTCTTTAAAATTTCGGAGGTGAAAGAAAGTGATAGCAAAATTAAAATTAAAAAAAGGCGACACTGTTATAGTTAACTCTGGTTCTGAAAAAGGAAAAAAAGGAGAAATAATTGCTTTATCTCCAAAGGAAGGAAAAGTAATTGTTAAAGGAGTTAATATAAGAACAAAACATGTTAAAGCTAGAAAACAAGGACAAGAATCTGGAATTATTAAAAGAGAATGTCCAATTCCAGTATCAAAAGTTAGCTTTTATTGTGATAAATGCGATAAAGGTGTTAGACTTGGTATAAATGTTGCAGAAGATGGAACAAAAACAAGATATTGTAAGAAATGTAATGAAGTTAAGTAAGGAGGGGAAAAATTAGATGAACCTTAAAGAAAGATATAAAGCTGAAATAGTACCTGCATTAAAAGAAAAATTTGGTTATAAATCAGTTATGCAAGTACCTAAATTAGAAAAAATAGTAATAAATATGGGTATATCTGATATAAGAGAAAACTCTAAAGCTTTAGAAAATGCAATGAGAGATTTAACATTAATAGCTGGACAAAAACCAGTTGTTACAAAAGCTAAAAAATCAATTGCTGCTTTTAAAGTAAGAGAGGGTATGGATCTTGGATGTAAAGTAACATTAAGAGATATAAAAATGTATGAATTTGCTAATAAATTATTTAATGTAGCACTTCCTCGTGTAAGAGATTTTAAAGGAGTTAATCCAAATTCTTTTGACTCAAGAGGAAACTATTCAATGGGTGTTAAAGAACAGTTAATTTTCCCAGAAATAGAATATGATAAAATTGATAAAATTAGAGGAATGGACATCATTTTTGTTACAACAGCAAAAACTGATGAAGAAGCAAAAGCATTACTTGAAATGTTAGGCTTACCATTCGCTGAAAAGGGGGATAAATAGTTATGGCAAAAAAATCTATGATTGCTAAGCAAAAAAGAGAACCTAAATTTAGCACAAGATATTATAATAGATGTAAGATTTGTGGTAGACCACATTCTTATATGAGAAAATATGGAATTTGCCGTCTATGCTTTAGAGATTTAGCATATAAGGGCGAAATACCAGGAGTTAAAAAAGCAAGCTGGTAATAAAGGAGGTAAATAGTCAATGAATACAACAGACCCAATTGCAGATATGTTAACAAGAATAAGAAATGCAAATAGAGAAAGACATGCAACAGTTGATATTCCTTATTCTAAAGTAAAAAAAGCAATAGCTGATATTTTAGTTTCAGAAGGTTTTGTAGAAGGCTATGAAGTAATTGAAGATAGTCACAAAACTATAAGAATGACTTTAAAATATCAAGGAAAGACTAGAGTATTACAAGGATTAAAAAGAATTAGTAAACCAGGTCTTAGAATATATGCTAGTGTTGAAGAATTACCTAGAGTATTAAATGGACTAGGAGTAGCTATAATTTCTACTTCAAAAGGTATTATGACTGATAAAGAAGCTAGAAAACAAAACGTAGCAGGAGAAGTGTTAGCATATATTTGGTAATAAATTAGATTAAAAGGAGGGAATACCAAATGTCAAGAATAGGTAAAAGCCCTATTACTGTACCACAAGGTGTAGAATTAAAAGTAGATAATCATACAGTAACTGTTAAGGGACCAAAGGGAACTCTTACTCAAGAATTTCTACCAGTTGTAGATATAAAAGTAGAAGAAGGTAAAGTAATAGTTGCTATTAATGATGAAAAAAATGGTAATATACATGGCTTAACAAGAACTTTGATTAATAATATGATTATTGGTGTAACTCAAGGGTTCGAAAAAGCTTTAGAAATAAATGGTATAGGATATAGAGCACAAAAACAAGGTAAGAAATTAGTTATGAATCTTGGATTCTCACATCCTGTTGAAGTAGAAGAATGTGAAGGAATAACTATTGAAGTACCAAATCCAAACTCTATTATTGTAAAAGGTATTGACAAACAATTAGTTGGTCAAGTAGCAGCAAATATTAGAGAATATAGATTACCAGAACCATATAAGGGTAAAGGTATAAAATACGTTGGCGAAAGAATTAGAAGAAAAGAAGGAAAAGCTGGCGGTAAAAAATAATCCTAAATGAAGGAGGGAATGTTAAATGATAAAAAAAGTAAGTAGAAATGACGCAAGAGCTAAAAGACAAAGAAGAGTTAGAGCTAAAGTTAAAGGAACTGAACAAAGACCAAGACTTTGCGTTTATAGAAGCTTAAAAAATATATCAGTACAATTAATAGATGATGACAAACAAGTTACATTACTTTCAGCATCTACTTTAGATAAAGAAGTAAAAACTAAAGCATCAAATGTGCAAGCAGCTGAGGAAGTTGGAGCACTTATTGCTAAACGCGCAATAGAAAAGAATATTAAATCTGTAGTCTTTGATAGAAATGGATATGTTTATCATGGAAAAGTAAAGGCTTTAGCAGATGCAGCAAGAGAAGCTGGATTAGAATTTTAATAGAAAAGGAGAAACCAAAAATGGCTGAAACAAAACAAGAATTAAAAGAAAAAGTTGTTAATGTTAGTAGAGTTGCTAAGGTTGTTAAAGGTGGTAGAACTTTTAGATTTAGCGTACTAGTTGTTGTTGGTGACGAAAATGGACATATTGGTGTTGGAACAGGAAAATCTTCTGAAGTTCCAGAAGCTATTAAAAAAGCAACTGATGATGCTAAGAAGAATTTAATAGAAGTATCAATTGTTAATGGTACATTACCACATGAAATGACTACAAACTTTGGCTCTTCTAAAGTAATTATTAAACCAGCAGTTGAAGGTACAGGTGTTATCGCAGGTGGTGCTGTAAGACCAGTATTAGAACTTGCAGGTGTTAAAAATGTAACAGCAAAAACTTTAGGCTCTCGTAATAGCAGAAATGTAGTTTATGCTACAATAAAAGCTTTAAAACTTATGAGAACACCTGAAGAGGTTGCACGCCTTAGAGGAAAAACAGTAGAAGAAATATTAAAGTAATAACTAATATATAAAGAGGGGAGGAACCAATTTATGAAAATGCATGATTTAGGACCAGCTTATGGTAGTACTGCAACTAAGAAAAGAGTTGGTAGAGGTACTGGATCAGGTCTTGGAAAAACATCAGGTAAAGGACATAAAGGACAAAAAGCAAGATCTGGTGGTAGTATAAGAAGAGGATTTGAAGGAGGACAAACACCTTTATATAGAAGAATCCCTAAACGTGGTTTTAAAAATCATTTTGCTAAAGAATATGCAGTTATCAATGTAAGTGATTTAGAAAGATTTGAAGAAAATGCAGTAGTAAATATCGATACATTAATATCTGAGGGTATTATAAGAAAAGAATTAGATGGATTAAAAGTTTTAGGTAACGGAGAAATAACAAAAAAACTTACAGTTGTAGCAACTAAATTCTCAAAAACAGCAGAAGAAAAAATACAAGCTGCAGGTGGAAAGATTGAGGTGAAGTAGTATGCTACAAACCATTAAAAATATTTTTTCTGTAAAAGATATTAGAAAGAAAATTATATTTACAGTATTTATAATTTTATTATACAGACTTGGAACATTTATAACAATTCCAGGTATAGACAAAGTTACTGTTATGCAACAGTTAGGTGCAAGCAGTAATGGATTAACAAGTATGATAAACCTAATTTCTGGTGGTGCATTTAGTAGGCTTTCAATATTTGCAATGACTATTGGGCCATACATCACTGCATCAATCATTTTAAATCTTCTTCAAGTTGTAATACCAAGTCTTGAAAGACTTGCAAAAGAAGGAGAAGAAGGAAGAAAAAAACTTTCTAAATATACTAAATACTTAACAATAGCTTTTAGTATAATAGAAGGTTTAGGTCTTTATTTAACATATAAAGCATATCTTCTTCCATCATTACAATACGGAGCTGGAGCAGTTATGGGAGCAATATTGTTTATTGGCTCACTTGTAGCTGGTACTGCACTTTTAACTTGGCTTGGAGATAAGATTACTGAATATGGTATTGGAAATGGTATATCAATGATAGTATTTATTGGTATAGTTGCAGGAATTCCTGGTGGAGCTGCTACATTATTTAATTATGCTAAAGGTGGTATAACAAATACATTAATAGTAGTTGCACTTGTACTTGTAATGGTAGCTGTAATAGCAGCTGTAATCTATGTACAACAAGCAGAGCGTAGAATACCTGTTAATTATGCAAAAAGAGTTGTTGGAAGAAAAATGTATGGTGGTCAAAACACTCATATTCCAATTAAACTTGCAATGGCTGGTGTAATGCCAATTATCTTTGCAATGTCATTTATGATGTTCCCAAGTACAATAATTAACTTATGTACAAAGGGTAACCCAACTGGATTTTGGGGTGTAGTTAATAATATATTCTCTGTATCAAGCAGTAGTCACTGGTATTATCTAGTTGCTTATGCAGTAATTTATATGTTATTAATAATTGCATTTACATTTGTATATACAATGTTTATTGTAAATCCAGTTGAAATATCTAACCAATTAAAGAAAAATGGTGGATTTGTTCCTGGAATTAGAGCAGGAAAAAATACATCAGATTATATAGCAAGAGTACTTAAATATATAACTGCTGTAGGAGCAGTATTCCTTGCAGTTGTTGCAGTATTCCCAATTATTCTTCAAGGTTTAATGCCAATGTCAATAACATTTGGTGGTACATCAATACTTATCTTAGTAAGTGTTGCACTTGAAGTACTTAAAAATCTTGAAACACAAATGGTTAGTCGTCATTACACAGGTTTTTTAAGTTAATATAGATATATAATAAAAATAGCACCTTTTTTGGTGTTATTTTTTTGCCCTTTTTATGACATTTAAAAATAATATATAAGCATAAAAGCCAAAAGACTTATGTATTAATATTGCAATACATTTTTGTTTATGATATAATATCAAAGAAAGGAAATTTAAATAAGGTGAAAATTATGAAAACAACTAAAAATTTATTATTAATACTTGCAATATGTATTAGTATAATATTATTTTTAGGAAGTACAGTATCAGCAAATACAGTAATTCCAGTCATGCGTGTATCAGTAGAAAAAAAAGATGGAACAGAAAATAAATATGCAAAATTGCAAGAAGCAATAAATGCGGTTGAAGAAGGGGATACCATAAAAATACTTGATACTGATTACAGATTTCGTGAAACTGTAACTATATCTGGAAAAAATGGGATTAAATTTGATTTTTGTGGACATGAATTTGAAGCTACACTTGATATAACAAACAGTAACATAACATTTTTATCAGGAATTTATAATTCTGGATATGCTACTACAATTTTTAATATTAAAGAAGGTTCAACAATAACTTTTGATGGTGGACAATATAAATTAGGACAAAACAATAAAAAAATAGTTTTAGGATCTAATTCTACAGCTATTTTTAAAAATGATGTACACTTTGAAGGAAAGAGTACAGTAACAGTAGATGGAGAAAACTCTAAAGTTTTAGTAGAAGATGGTTATATAAAAGGAAATCCAGCAATTAAAGTAGATAGTCAAGCAACAAATACTACAATATCTATATCAAAAGATTCCGAAGTAGCAGGAAACGGCTCTTATTATGACGGCATTGAAGATAAAGGAAAACAAACAACTATTAATATTGATGGAACACTTACTAATACGATACATATGGAAGGAGAAGGGGGTACATTAAATTTGAGACCTGGTTCCAAAGTTTTTAATAGTTCAAATTGGCCACTAGAAATACTTGGAAATAATAATACAATAAATATTACAGATTCTACTGTTAAAGGTGGAAGAGGGGGCATTTTAGTTGATAGTAGTACAACTAAAATAAATATTGAAAATTCAACTGTTGAAGGGCTTGGAACTAATTACCCAGCAAACATAGTTAGTCCTGCTATTGTAGCTAAAAGTATTGAAGAATTAAATATAAAATCTGGTACAATAAAAGGAGAAATTGGAATAATCGCACTTGATGGAAATGTAAATATTGATGGTGGACAAATTATTGCAACAAATACAGACCAAGAAAAATATACGGTATATACTACTGATAGTACAAATATTTCAGAATACCGAGATATAAATGGAGCAGCTGTAATAATTAATGATGAAGAAGGAAAAGATGCAAAAGCAACAATTACAGGTGGAACGTTTAGTGCTGCAACAGATAATTCACTTATATCTGTTGGAAATAAAGATACAGACTATGAAGTAAGTGGTGGAATTTATAACAAGCCATTTAATGCTAATTTCGTTGTACCTGAAAAATTAGAAATTACTGTTGGAAAAACAGAAGATGATAAAATATGGTATGTAGGAAATGATGCTAATAATATTGTAGAACAAGCTAAGAAAGAAAAAGAAAATATTATTGATGTTTTACAAGGAAATTTAACTATTAAAAATGCAACTACTGGATTAACATTAAAGAATTCAGGAAATGGTAATGTTAATGTTAATGGAATAAATGTAAAAACAGGTGAAGAAGTTATTTCTGAACCAGAAAAAGTTATAAAACCACAAGAAGGTTCAACGAATAATGATAAAAATAATACTTCAGATAAAAAAAATGGATTGGACTCAACTCCAAAAACAGGTGGTACAACATTATTTGATATAATATCAAATAATTCATCTAAAGGAAACAATTTTATAAAATATATTGTATTATTAAGTATTGTATTAGTAGGTTTTATAAGTGGTATTATTATATATAATAAAAATAAAAACATAAGAGAAAACTAATTACTACTTATATAATAAAATTAATATACAAAAACAATATAAATAATTTCAATTTTTATATGTAATCTAAAAAAGGGGCTTTTTTACAGTCCCTTTTTTATAACAAAATATTAATTACTAATAAATTAATATTACTATTTTTTAAAGTTATCATAACTAATTGAAAATCATGTAAAATTATGTTATACTTATCCATATATATTTTTTAAAACCAAGTAAATAATTTTAGGAGGGATAAATATGATAGTTATATGTTTCGTAATAATATTCATACAAATTATTGCAATAGTTATACTGGCGTGCAAGTATAGAATAGATATAAAATATTACAAATCTATTGAAGATTATTGGAGAAAAGAGATTGGGAAGGTAAGTCAGATAAAGTCTGATAAAGAAAGAGCTGAAAAAGAAAATGAAAAATCACTAAAAAAAATAGAAACTTTGAAAGAAGCTATAAAAATAAAAGAAAAAGAAAGATTAGATTATGCTTTATGGAGAATAGATGCTAAAGAAGTATGTCCACAAATACAAGAGCTTATAGATAAATGTAAAGCAAAAAAATTTGAAAAAGAAATTGTTGAATGTTTAAAAAAGAAAGAATATATACAGACAATGTGTTTAGATGATAAATATAATGATTTACGATATTCTATAAAAAAGCATTTGGATAAAGATTTAGTAAATAAATTTGAAGAACTTGTTGAAAGGCTAATTATAGAGGAAGAATCTGAGGAAATAGATGATAGCTTTGATTATTGTGGCTTTGTGATGCCATATATTCCACCAATTAATTAAATTATTGCATGATGGGAGGTAGACTTTTATGAATAAAAAAATAATTGGAGTAATTTGTGCTGTTGAAGCTGAAAAGGAAGCTTTTTTTAAAAGATATAAAAGTTATGCAAATGTAAAAATATATGATTTAACATTTTATCTGTTTAATATTAAAAACATTGATGTTATAATGGTAAAATGTGGCACTGGCAAAATAAATGCTACAAGAGCTACTCAAGTACTAATTGATAAATTTAATATTGATATTATTATTAATTATGGTACAGCTGGAGGACTAGAAAAGTCAATTTCTTATGGTGATGTAATTATAGCTAAATCATGTGTGCAATTTGACGCAGATTGTAGTGTACTTGGTGTACCAAAGGGTAAATTTGATGAAGATGATGAGCTTTATATAAAAACTGACGATAAGGTCTTAGAGTATGTAAAAAATAAACTTGATTTTTTAAATTATAATGTAAAATATGAAAATATTGCAACATTTGATCAGTTTATAATTGATAAAGCATTTAACGAAAATATATATAACGAGTTTGGTGCTGTATGTGCTGATATGGAAAGCGTTGCAATAGCAATTACAGCAAAAAGGTGTAAAATACCTTTTGTTATAATACGTGTTATTACAAACATATTAGAGGATAAAGATCCGATTAATAGTTATGAAAGATTAAAGCACGAGATGTCAGAAAAGTGCATTGATGTTTTTGAACAATTAATTTAACTTAAAAATAGTTGATTTTACAAATGTAAAGTCAACTATTTTTGGTATATAAAAAAGTACCTAGCTTAATACTAGATACTTCATTTATTGTTCTATTTGTAAGTAAAGTTAAATTACATTTGACCAGCAGATTTTTCTATCATTCTTTTAACCATTTCTCCACCAACAGAACCAGCTTGTTTAGAAGTTAAGTCACCATTGTAACCATTTTTAAGGTTAACACCGATTTGGCTAGCAACTTCCATTTTTAATTTGTTTAAGTTTTCTTGATGTTGTTTATTTTTTGAACTTGCCATTATTTATTCACCTCCATCATCTTCATTAATAGTTTTATCCATATAAACTAATTTATACATTTTTTTATATAATTTCTAAAATATTTTAATATAAAGAGTATCTATATAATGTAAATTATAGATACTCTGATTAATTTCAATCTAAATTACATTTGACCAGCAGCTTTTTCTATCATTCTCTTAACCATTTCACCACCGATTGAACCAGCTTGTTTAGAAGTTAAATCACCATTATAACCTTCTTTAAGGTTAACACCTAATTGATTAGCAACTTCATATTTAAATCTGTTAAGGTTTTCTCTAGCTTGTGGGTTATTTTTTGCACCTCTTGCCATATTAATTCACCTCCTAAAATTAGACTAGAAAACATTTTTTTAAATGTTTTCATTATTAATTTGTGTTTTTATTATAAAAAAATACTGGTAATTATTTCAAAGAAATAAAATTTTTTAAAAAATTGATAATTTCGACAAAAGTCGTCCACGAAAAAAGCACAAAATAGCTTGATTTTTTTAAAAATATTATATATAATAGTCTTACGCTGATATGGGTAACAAGGGAGGGGTAAATGGAAAAAACAAAAATTTTAATAGTTGACGATAATAAAGATTTTGTTAAACTATTAAGTACTTACATTGATTCACAAAGTGATATGGAAGTTGTAGCAACTGCATATGATGGAACTAACACTGTAGAATTAATTAAAAAGTTCAGTCCTGATGTTTTGTTACTAGATATTATAATGCCAGAAAAAGATGGCTTAACTGTTTTAGAGGACATAGTAAAAGAAAAGGATATTAAAAAACTTACTACGATTGTGATGTCTGCTATTGGACAAGAAAAAATAACTCAAAAAGCAATATCTTTAGGTGCAACATATTATGTTGTAAAACCATTTGATATGGAAACATTAGTTGATAGACTTAGAGATTTACTTGAAAATAGCACAGGTTATGAAGGTTCAGACCTTGATACATGTTATAGAAAAGCTACTATTAGTGAAAAAAGCAAAAAAACAAGTATGCCACTTGAAGTTAGAGTAACTAATATGATACATGATGTTGGGGTACCAGCTCACATAAAAGGATACCAATATATAAGAGAAGCAATAATTCTTGCAATTAATGATGATGAAATGATAAATTCTATAACAAAAACATTATATCCTACACTTGCTTCTATGTTTTGTACAACACCTTCTAGGGTAGAAAGAGCTATTCGTCATGCAATAGAAGTAGCTTGGAATAGAGGTCAAATTGAAATGCATGATAAAATATTTGGCTATACAGTTAACTCTAATAAAGGAAAGCCAACAAATTCAGAGTTTATAGCAATGATAGCTGATAGAATAAGACTTGAAGATAAAGCAGTAGCCGTATAATATAAAAATGGGAGTTCAAATTGAACTTCTATTTTTTAAGGTAAAAATATAGTATATTTATCTAATATATATATTGTAATACTAATAGTATTGTGATATAATTCCATATAACAAAATATATATAATATGGGAGGAATTATATCAATGTATATTTTTGTATTATCAGCTATATTATTTGCTGTACCTATATTATTATTTAGTATTGCATATTTATATAATAATTATAAGTTAAATGAAATAAAAAATAAAATAAAGGTTGAGAAAGAAATTTCAAAAAATCTAGAAATTATATATTATAATATGTTAAATAAAAATTAATAATAATAGAGAATGATATTTATATAAAGATATTATTCTCTATTATTTTTCAAAAAATTTTAAATTCAAATAAAATCACCTTGAACTACTCTGTATTTTTATTGAATTTTTCATTTTTTATGGTATAATAAAATCACCTACCTTAAAGGAGGTGATTACTTCATGGTAGAAGCTATAATATTTATAGTTGTTCTTGTAATTCTTGTAAAAGAATTGCATAACTACAACTAAGCTCAAGTGACTCGTGTTTGCCCACGAGTCACTATTATTTTATTCGTTTTTATAAAATTTTATGCAAAAAAATGAGAAGATATATTTTGCCTTCTATCTTCTCGATTACATCATAGATTAACTATAATATTTAACTCAATACAAATAGACTAGATAGCCTTTTGCAAGGAAATTAACAATATTCTATTTGTAATTTAATTATAACAATTTTTTTTGTAATTGTCAATATTTTTATGTAATTTCATTAAAGTTATATTTTACATCAATGAAATTACTCTACATAAAACGCCTTTTTTCTTGACAAATCACCATTTCCATAGTAAAATATACAAGTACAAATATATTTAAAAAAAGGAAGTAAAATATGAAGAAAATAAATAAAAATAAATGGTTGGATCTAAGTATATTTTCAGTACAAATTACATATTTAGCAAGTATAGTTATAATTGCTACTATAATAGCAATAATTAAACCTGTTACAATATACGTAGATTTATGCATAATTTTTGTAGTATCAGCATTTGCAATTTATACTTGTATTAAAGAGGTAAAAAGTAGAAAATATAGAATTAACGAGCTATCTAAAAGTGTAGATATAGTATTAAAAGATAGTTTGAATTCGTTAGATATACCTATGGCAATGTTATCATCTCCAACACAAATAATATGGCAAAATAACAAAGCAAAACATATTATTCCAAAAGAGTTTATACATGATGTTGCATTAAAACTAGAAAAACAAAAAGTAAAAAATGATGCATTTGTATCAGCTTGTGATATAGGAAATGGTGAGTTTTATAGTGCAATAGGAAATCATATTCGTTTTGATAATTTTGATTGCACTTTAGTAACTTTTTTAAATAAAACTGATGAATTTGAATTAAAAGACGTACTAGATAATTCAAGAATATCAATAGGTATAATATTTATTGATAATTATGATGAAACAATGCAAGGCTTAGAAGAAATAAAAAAAGCAGAAATTGCTTCAATGATAGAAAAAGAGTTAAGACAATGGGTTATTGAAAATCATGGAGTAATGACTAAAATTGAAAAAGATAGATTTGTTTTCTTTGTTGAAAAACAATATGTTGATCAAATGGAAAGTGAATCATTTAATATTCTTGAGAGAGTAAAAAATATCTCTAATTCTACTAAATTACCTATAACAATTTCAATAGGTCTTTCTTACTCTGAAAGTAATTTAGATGATAGATATAATGCTAGTTCTTCAGCACTAGATATTGCACTTGGTAGAGGTGGAGATCAAGTAGTAGTAAAAAAAGATAAGAAATTTGATTTTTATGGTGGCTCAAATATTGGACTTGAAAAAACAAGTAGAGTTCGTGCAAGAACTATTGCTCAAGCATTAAAAGAAGTAATGCAAAAATCAGATAAAGTATATATTATGGGACACAAGAACACTGATATTGACTGTATTGGTGCTGCTATTGGTGTTTATAAAATTGCAAAATCTTTAGATAAAGAAGTATATATAGTAGTTGATTCAAAATGTAATAATAGTACAAAAGGAGTAATAGATAAGATTAAATTACAAGAAGAATATGATGATGTATTTATAAACCAAAGTGATTTAAAAAAGCAAGATACAACAAATGCTTTATTAATTGTTGTAGATACACATAAAAAATCATATGTAGCATATCCTGATTTTGTAGATGAATTTGAAAAAATAATAGTTATAGACCATCATAGAAGAGGACCAGAGTTTATAGAAAATGCTTTACTTACATACCATGAAATATATGCCTCATCTGCATCAGAACTTGTTACAGAGCTACTTATATATTTAGAAGATATAGAACTAAGTTCTATAGAAGCTGAATGTTTATATGCAGGTATTGTAGTTGATACAAAAAACTTCATGTTTAAAACAGGAGTTAGAACTTTTGAAGTAGCTGCATATTTAAAGAGATATGGAATAGATTTCGCAGAAGTAAAACAATTATTCCAAAGTGATTTTGAAACTTATGTTGCAAGAGTGGAAATTGTTAAAAATGCTGAGATTATAAAAGATCAAATAGCTGTTTCTGTTACAAATGAAGAATATGACGATATGCCAATAATTGCAGCACAGGCAGCTGACGAATTACTTTCTATATCAGGAATACTTGCATCATTTGTACTTTGTAAAGTAGATGATGTTGTAATGATTTCAGGTCGTTCTATGGGCGATATAAATGTACAAGCAATTTTAGAAACTGTAGGTGGTGGCGGACACTTAACTTTTGCAGGGGCACAAATTGCTGGTATTACACTTGAAGAGGCAAAACAAAAATTGTTAGCAAGTATTGATGAATATTATGGTAAGGAATAAATTAAGAGGGGGAATTAAAAAATGAAAGTTGTATTAAATCAAGATGTTAAAGGACTAGGAAAAAAACTTCAAATAGTTGAAGTAAGTGAAGGGTATGCAAGAAATTTTTTACTTCCTAAAAAAATTGCAAATATTGCAGATAATAGAAGTCTAAATGAAGCTAAGACTAAACAAGAGGCTATAAAATATAAAAAAGATTTAGAGTTTGAAGAAGCTAAGAAAAATAAAGAAAAGATAGAGAAAACATATATTGAGTTTAAAGAAAAAGTTGGAACTGGTAGTAGACTTTTTGGAAGTGTTACAGAAAAAGAAATATCAGAGAAATTGAAGCAGAAACTTAATATTGATGTTAATAAAAAGAAAATAGTATTAAAAGAACAAATTAAACAACTTGGAAATTATATAGCAGATGTAAAATTACATGAAGGAGTAGTAGCAAAACTAAAAATTGTAGTAGTTGGAATGTAGGTGTTTTTCGTGGAAAATGAAATAGTAAATAAGGTACAACCAAATGATACATTAGCAGAACAAGCAGTACTTGGCTCAATGCTTGTAGATAAAGATGCTGTTATATCTGCCGTTGAACTTTTAAAACCTGAGGATTTTTATAGGGAAGATAACAAAGAGATATATGCTGCAATGTTCGAATTATATGGACTTGGAAAGCATATAGATTCAATAACAGTAAAAGAACAGTTAAAATTAAGAGGTACACTTGAAAAAGTTGGTGGAATGCAAACTATTGCTACTTTAATTGATAATGTACCTACTACTTCAAATGTTGAAAGCTATGTAAAGATAATTGAAGAAAAGTCTGTATTAAGACAGTTAATAAAAACAGCACAAGATATTTTACAAATGGGATATGCACAAACTGAAGAAGTTGAAACTATAATTGAGCAAACTGAAAAAAAGGTGTTTGATGTACTGCAAAATAGAAATACAAAAAATTATTCAAGCATAAAAGAAATACTTATAACAGCTTTTGATAATATCGAGAAAATGTACCAAAATAAAAACAAAATATCTGGTATAGAAAGTGGTTTTATTGATTTAGATAATAAAATTTCTGGATTAAATCCTTCAGACTTGATTATACTAGCTGCTCGTCCTGCAATGGGTAAAACATCTTTTGCTTTAAATATTGCTACACATGTGGCAATGCATGCAAAAGTACCAGTAATGGTATTTAGTTTGGAAATGTCAAAAGAACAAATGGCAAATAGAATACTTGCTTGTGAAAGTGAAGTTGATAGCATGAAAATTAGGAATGCTAATCTTGATAGTGAAGATTGGTTAAAGCTTGGTACTACAAGTGGTAAATTATCATCAATACCATTATATATTGATGATACACCTGGTCTTTCATCAAGTGAACTTAGAGCAAAATGTAGGAAGGCAAAGCTTGAAAAAGGTATTGGACTTGTAGTTATAGATTATTTGCAACTTATGGAGTCAAAAACTAGAAGTGCATCAAGACAACAAGAGATATCTGAAATCAGTCGTTCACTAAAGATACTTGCAAAAGAGCTAGATATACCTGTTATAGCACTTTCACAATTAAGTCGTGCTACTGAATCTCGTTCAGATCATAGACCAATGCTTAGTGATTTAAGAGAGTCAGGTTCTATTGAGCAAGATGCAGATATAGTTATGTTTATACATAGAGAAGATTATTATAATCCTGACACAGAAAAGAAAAATGTAGCAGAGGTAATAATCTCTAAAAATAGACATGGTAGTACAGGTACAATAGAACTTGCATGGCTTGGTAATTATACTAAATTTGCTAATTTAAGTAGGAGACCAGAGGAAAATGGTTAAAGAAAAAAGTTTAGTAAATAATATTGAAGAAAAAATAAAAAATGTTATAATTAAAAATAATCTTATACAAAATAATGATGTTATAGTTGTAGGTGTATCAGGTGGACCAGATTCTATGTGTTTACTTGATATACTATATAACCTAAGAAAAAGTATAAAAGAAGAATATGGCATAGATTATACGCTTGTTGTAGCACATGTAAATCATATGATTAGAAAAGAGTCAAAAGCAGAAAAAATATATGTTGAAAACTTTTGTAAAGAAAGAGATATTAGTTTTTTTTATAAAGAAGAAAATGTAGTGCAAAACGCTAAAAAAAATCATATGTCAGAAGAAACATATGGCAGAAATATACGTTATAATTTTTTTGAAGAAGTAAAACAAAAAACAAGTGCTAAGAAAATTGCTGTAGCTCATAATTTAGATGATAATGTTGAAACAATATTACTTAATTTGATTAGAGGCAGTGGTTTAAAAGGGTTAATTGGCATGTCATATAACACAAATAATATAATTAGACCTTTACTTGATATTGAAAAAAAAGATATATTGATGTATAATGAATTAAGAAATTTAAATCCTTGTTTTGATAAAACAAATACACAAGATATTTACAAAAGAAATAAGGTTAGACTAAATTTAATACCTACGTTAAAAAATGAATATAATTCTAATATAATGGAAAATATAATAAGGATGAAACATATATTAGAACTAGACGAAGATTTTTTGGAAAAGTATACAAAAAAGGTTTTAAATGAGAGTATTATTGAAAATAGTAAAGAGTATATAAAATTTAATTTTTCTAATATGTTAAATGAACATGAAAGTATAAAGCTAAGATATATTAGAGAGTTAATAAGCATGAGAATAGGAAATGTTGAAGGTGTGGAAAACATACATATTTTAGATATATTAAAGTTACTTGAAAATAATATAACTAAAAAGAAGTATATACTTGGAAGTAAATTTACTATTTTAATATTAAAGAAAAATACTGCGATTATATACTAAATTTTAAGGAGGAATTATGAAGAAAAAAGGAATACTTGGAACTATACTTACTTATATATTAATTATTGGTCTTGCAATGTACATGATTTCAATACTTAGTAGTACACAAACAAAAGAGATGTCATATACAGAATTAATGCAAAAAATAGAAGAAAAAGTAGTTACAAATGTAAAGTTAAGTAATGATAGACAAACAGCAGAAGTAAAATTAAAAGATGAAGATGATATTACAAGAATAGTTAAAATACCAGCTACAAACGCATTTATGGACACTGTAAGTGATAAGGTAACAGCTGGTGAGTTTGAATTAACTGTAGATGAAGAATCTGCGTGGGAAATGATAGCTCCTCTTATACCAAATTTAATTTTGCTATTAGGAACATTGCTAATTTTTGTATATATGATTAGAAAGACAACTGATGGTAATAGCAAAGCAATGAGTTTTGGCAAAAATAGAGCTAGAATGATAAATAAAGATGATAAAAAGAAAATAACTTTTGATAAAGTAGCAGGACTTAAAGAGGAAAAAGAAGAATTAGAAGAAGAAGTAGAGTTCTTAAAGAATCCTAAAAAATATCAAGATATGGGCGCAAGAATACCTAAGGGAATATTACTTGTTGGTAGACCTGGTACAGGTAAAACACTTCTTGCAAAAGCAGTAGCAGGGGAAGCAAATGTACCTTTCTTCTCTATAAGTGGCTCTGACTTCGTTGAAATGTTTGTAGGTGTAGGTGCTTCTCGTGTTAGAGATTTATTTGCAGAAGCTAAAGCTAATTCTCCATGTATAGTATTTATAGATGAGATAGATGCAGTTGGACGTCATAGAGGTGCTGGTGTTGGTGGAGGACATGATGAAAGAGAACAAACATTAAACCAATTACTAGTTGAAATGGATGGATTTGCTACAAATGAAAGTATTATAGTAATGGCAGCAACAAATAGACCTGATATACTTGATCCTGCTTTACTTAGACCTGGAAGATTCGATAGACAAATTGTTGTTGGTGTACCAGATGTTGGTGCTAGAGAAGAGATACTAAAACTACATGCTAAAAACAAACCATTTGTAAATGGTATTGATTTTAAAGTTATAGCTAAAAACACAGCAGGATTTACAGGTGCAGATCTTGAAAATATGATAAATGAGGCTACACTACTTGCTGCAAGGAAAAATAAAAGTAATGTTGATATAGCTGATGTTGAAGAAGCAATGGTTAAAGTTATGATGGGACCTGAAAAGAAAAGTAAGGTTATATCAGATAAAGAAAGAAAACTTACTGCATATCACGAAGCAGGTCATGCGGTTGTTTCTAAGTTTTTGCCTACACATGATACAGTACATCAAATTTCAATAATTCCAAGGGGAATGGCAGGCGGTTATACTATGTACAAACCAAATGAAGATAAGAGTTTCCACTCTAAGTCAGAGATGAAAGAGCATATTGTATCTTTACTTGGTGGTAGAGTCGCAGAACAACTTATACTTGATGATATAAGTACAGGTGCTTCAAATGATATTGAAAGAGCAAGTAAAATCGCAAGAGATATGGTAACAAAATATGGTATGTCAGATAAACTTGGACCAATAACATTTGGCTCAACACAAGAGGAAGTATTCCTAGGTAAAGAGATGAATACTCAAAGAAATTATAGTGAGAAAGTTGCAGCACAAATTGATGATGAAGTAAAAGATATAATTTCAAGAGCGTATAGTTTTGCAGAAAGAGTGTTAAAAGAAAATATTGATAAACTTCATAAGATTGCTGAAATGTTACTAGAAAAAGAAAAAGTTTCAGCTGAAGAATTTGAAGAAGTTATGAATGGATAATATAGAATAGAAAGTAGGAATTAGATATATTCCTGCTTTTATTTATTATGTATAATTTTATATGTATATTTTTTTAGTTACTATTCAGACTAGACAAACACTTTATTCCCAGTTGACTATATTTCAACTGGGATATTCATGTATATTTTTTTA
>CANPWO010000007.1 GCA_947584535.1 uncultured Clostridia bacterium | reverse complement strand
AAATTATATAACTAGAGGGGAAATTTTTTCCCGCTAATGTTTAAAAATTTTTAGGACATTTTCAAAAATTATTGACATTTCATAATAACTATTTAATTTATTTGTATAATATACTTGAAAATATAGTTATATAGTTATATAATCTACTTATGAGGTGGTAGAAATGCTAATTGATGTTAATAAAATGAGACTACTAAAAAATGAAAATCCTGAAATGAAATACAAACTAGTTAAGCAAAATATAGAAAGATTTTTCAGAGATTATATCTACTATTATAATGTGTATGATAGAGATGAACTAATAATAGATTCTGGATATTTACCTTATCATTATCTAGACGAGGTAGTTTTAAATAAATTAATAAATTTACTTGAAAAAGAACTTGGTTATGGAATTATCATGATGAAAACAACTAACATAAATAAAAAAGGCTATGAAAAAGGAGATTTAATAAATATTAGATTATTTGATATGCAAACTGCTAATTCTAAAGATATTGACGATTATTTTAATTTAAAAATGTTTCAACCACTATATTCTACTTTTCATAATTTTTATAATATATCTGGTGAAAATGAATATAGTAACAAAGGATATATATCTTGTATTGAAAATAATAATATAAATTTGTTAGATAATAATAAAGGAACTGTATAATTTTTTAATTATTTATACAATTCCTTTATATTTTCTTATTGTTGTACATATATCTAATACTCCAATCAAGTATTCTTTTTGCCAATAGTTATCTGATTTAATTACGCATTGAGCAGCTTTATCTGACATTCTTAAATTTAATATATAATATGTTTTATATTTTTTCATATTTTGTTTTAATATATTCTTATCTATTATTACCCCAACAAATTTATTGTCATTATTTACTTCTTCTCCAATAACTAAATACTTGTCATCATTTATATATTTTTTTGAGAACGGCAAACTTACATATGCACAAATTCGGTCTATGGTGGCATTGTTAAATTTATTTAATACCACCGTATCTTTTTCTTCTATAAAATTATTCATGATTTTTACACCTCCTTTTTATTAAATAACGGATTTTATTAATTTTTACTTTATACTTACTAATTATACATAACTAAAAGTACAATGTAAAGAATGAAAAAGCACTAGTTTTGTCAAATAATGTTAACATTATTCTTGCATTTATATAAAAAAAGAGATATAATACTTAAAGTTAAATATTGAGGTATAGCCAAGTTGCTGAGGCTGTTATTTGCTTTAGCACTATTACAGCCTCAGTATACGTTAAATATTGTATAATTTAAATATTGGGGTATAGCCAAGTGGTAAGGCAACGGACTCTGACCCCGTCATTTCGTTGGTTCGAATCCAACTACCCCAGCCAAAAAATAAAATTAAATTTTCTTACATATGATTATTAGTTATATACTTGTCAATGATGTGAAACAAAATATATAGTGATTCAACTCCTTTTTTGATTTGTGAATATTTCAATTATATCGGTTGAATCACTTTTTGTATATATTTTGTTTCACATCTATTGTAACATAACATAATTTTTTTCTGATTTTGTTGAAATTTACATAAAAATATGATATAATTACTTCATAGATGCCAAATTTAGGTATTATATTATTTCTGTTTTACAACATAGGAATACATCAAAAACAAAAAAAATTTGACAGGAGGATAAAAAATGAAGTACATGTCACCATGGATTTTTACTACTAATCAGTGTAATCTTCGGTGTCCATACTGTTATGTCAAATGGGACGACAATAAAATGTCAAAAGAAACCTATGACAAAATTAACAGTACATTTTTAGGAATGCTGGACAGAGGAGAACTCGATTTTGTAGTATATCGGCTTGCAGGAGGAGAACCTACACTTGTTTTTAATGAGTGGAAAAGCTTTGTTGAAGATTTTCTTGCTAATTGTGGTTCAAAGGGGTTTGTTAGTATCATTACCAACTTGACCATATTGACCGATGATATGTTAGATTTCTTCGAAAAGCACAAAGACAGAATTGGATTTGGAATTTCCTTAGATGGTTATTCCTATTCCAAACCGTTTATCAATGGACAAAGTTCAGCGGAAATCGTAAAAGTAAACATTGACAAGTTACTGGAAATTGGTATTAAAAATATTGACATTTCAACTGTTGTAGATGCTAATAGTTTTGGAGATGTAGATGTTTTAGCCGAATGGATTTCTCATAGGAATTTGGGCTGGGGAGTTTACCTTGACCATTTCTTCTGTGGTGAAATTGATTACGATGTCATTTGCAATAAAATGAAGCAAGTGGTAAGCGTACTTGGAACTAATCATTTTGACATTTATCATCGATTTAAGTTTAACAACATAAAAATCGATACCAATTATGAAGGCTGTACAGCAGGAGAGAAGTTGATTACCATAGGAGTAGATGGAAACATCTATCCTTGCCAGACGCTTGTTAATGAAGAACCTATTTGCAACATTTTTTCTTGTGATGATATTATCCAAGCTTTAATGGTACAGAAAGCATATAAAATAGGATACAATTATACATTACCTGAAAAATGTGAAGGTTGTTCTATCGCAGAAATATGCGGTGGCGGTTGCAAGATGCACAATAAAGAAATTAACAAAAACTTTACTTGTGACATTATGAAAACCGTTATACTGTATATGATAAAAACTATTTTAAATCATAAAGGAGGAAGAGAATATGCCGAGTTGTGATGGTTCTAACTGTGGTGCATGCGCATGTGCATGCGACGCTTCACTCGAAAGAGAGAACAGAAATCTGCGCAAAGAAAATGAAAGATTAAGCGAACGGCTGAAAAACCTTGAAGCTAATCTGGAAAGGGAAATTGAGGAAAGAACGGCAAAAAGAACGGCTGAAAAAGTTAAGGCCATTAAGGCTGAAGCTACCCGTTCTGCAAAGGCGAAACTTCAGAGCGAAATTAGACCTGAAGTTGAAGCTGAGGTAAGAAAAACCATCAAAGAGGAAATTAGACCTGAGGTTGAAAAAGAAATCAAAACCAAAATGATGGAAAAATTTTTCGGGTAATATGTACAAAATGAGGGTGCTCTGTAATTTGAGCACCCTCAACTTATAAAAAATGAAAAAATTTTATTTGACTTATAAAGGTGGTTCCACACTGTTGAACCAGTTGAGCTGGAGCCATAATCGATTAATTATGAACATCGATGATGAAAATAAAAGAAATTTTTATTTAGAAGAATCAATAAAGTCTAATTGGAGCGTTAGACAATTAGAAAGACAGATAAATAGTTTTTACTATGAAAGACTTTTATCAACAAGTGAAGAACATAAAGAAGAAGTAAAAGAAGAAATAAATTTTGTAGAGAAAAATGAAAAAGTGCAAGATTTCATTAAAGATCCATATATTTTAGAATTTTTAGATATTAAAGATAAAAGATTCCTAGAAAAAGATTTAGAATCTAAGCTACTTGAGCATATATCTGAATTTTTGTTAGAACTTGGTAGAGGATTTTCATTTGTATCAAGACAAAGAAGAATTGACGTTGATGGAGACAATTTTTATATAGATTTGGTATTTTATAATTATGTATTAAAATGTTTTGTTTTAATTAACTTAAAATTAGATAAACTAACACATCAAGATATAGGGCAAATGGATTTCTATGTAAGATATTTTGACAATGAAGTAAAAGCTAAAGACGATAATCCAACATTATGAATTATATTATGCTCTGATAAAAAAGATACAATAGTAAAATATTCTGTACTTAACTACAATAAAAATTTATTTGCATCGAAATATCAATTATATTTACCAACTGAAGAAGAACTAGCAAGAGAAATTGAAAAGCAAAAAGAAGAATTTGAAGATAAAAAATAATAGTAATTACACACTGTGTAACCAATCAGTTAAACTGGTTGATTTTTTTGTTAAATATTTTTCTATGTAATGTAAATATGTAAAATTATTATATCAAGAAAAACACTTAAAAATGTATTAATTTTAACAAAGTCATTGCTTTATTCAAAGAAATTTGTTATAATATATATGTAAATTTATTATAATGACTTAATTATTTAAACACTAATATAATATAATAAAATAAAATATAAGTATATTAAGAAAAGGAGGAAATAATAGATGTTTAGGAAAAAAATATTTAGTACTTTAATTTTATTTTTTCTATTTTGCGTAGTATCAACTTTTGTTTCAGCTGATACTATTGAAAAACAAACTACAACTTTAAATTTAAATAACCAAGTAACAGAAAATAATATAAATACAAAAGGTTGGAAATGGAATAATGATACAAAAACATTAACTCTAAAAAATGCTAATTTTGAAACAACTGAATTTGATAAATGTATTATTCTTCCTGAAAATTGTAATGTAACTATTGAATTTGAAGGTAATAATACATTAAAAGCACAAAAAGCAACTGTCATTTATGGTAATCATAATTCTAACCTTACATTAAAAGGTATTAATGGTGGTACATTAAATCTTGATATAACAGAAATAAACGGTAGAGGTGAAGCAGATAATATTCCTGGAGGAAATATAGGAAGTACTTTAAGTTATGTATATAACTTAAATATTGAATCTGGTACTATCAATAGTAATGGGCAATTTTTTAGTATTGATAATACTTTTACTATGAATAATGGAAATCTTAATATTGACACTGAGAATAAGGTTTCTTTAAATACTAGATGTTCAGGTATTTACGCTTTAAACCAAGTTAATATTAATGGTGGAAACCTTAATGTTAAAGCAAATGGTAATGGAATTGTAGTTATAGGAGATGGAGACTCTCCAGCTGAAGATGGTATTATAATAAATGGTGGAAATATTTCAGTTAGTAGCCAAGGTCCTAATCTACCTACAATTGCTTCTGGACTATATCAAAGTAAAAATATAGTTATTAATGGAGGAAATATTACACTTGCAGGAGATTATGGAATAGGTACAATACACGGTAATATTTACTTAAATAAAATAGATAGTTTAAATGCTGATAAAGTTAACCATAAAGATGAAGTATTTAAAGTTTCTTCTAACGATGCTGCTAATAAAATAGTATATGGGGAAGCTGATTATAGTAAAGTAGATGAAGCAATTAATAAAGCTAAAAAGTTAAATAAAGATAATTATATAGATTTTAGTGAAGTTGAAAAAGCAATTTCTTCTGTTGTTAGAGGTAAGACTTCCCTTGAGCAAAAAGAAGTAGATGCTATGAGCGATGCTATTAATAATGCAATTGCTTCTCTTAAGTTAAAAGAAAAAGAAGTTAAAGATGATACACCAAAAACTGGTGTAGAGAATGAAAATGCTGTTATACCAACAATTATATCTATAGTTTCATTAGCAGGAATTATATTATTAAATATAACTAATTACTATAAAAATAATAATCAAATTATAAATAAGTAATTAATTCAATTTTAACTTTACTACAAATAAATATCCACCGGCATAGCCGGTGGTTTTTCTTGGCGCCCTATAAGGGACTAACGCGAGCAACCTCTCAAGAGGTTCTTTTGATCCGACAACCGCGTTTTTTTTACTCGCTACCCTTTAAAAGGGTCTATATATTCTTTGATTGTCATTTGATCATTCATCATGTCTTCTTTTAATTGATTTCTTATATATTCCTCTATTTTCTTTTTATTCTTTCCTACTGTACTTACAAAATATCCTTTTGCCCAGAAGACACGATTTCCATATTTATATTTTAAATTTGCATGTCTTTCAAATATTATTAAACTACTTTTTCCTTTCAAATATCCAATGAAACTTGATATACTCATCTTTGGTGGTATACTTACTAACAAATGTATATGATCTTTACATGCTTCTGCTTCTATTATTTCTACTTCTTTTCTCCTACATAACTCTCTTATTATTAAGCCTATCTCTTTTTTTAACTCACCATATATTTCCTGTCTTCTAAATTTTGGTGCAAATACTATGTGGTACTTGCATTCCCACGTAGTATGTGATAGACTTTCTGTGTATGAATTTTTCATACCTATCATCTCCTTCTATAATTTATTTGATTGTCGGATCTCTTAAATTATATCATATGGAGATGATTTTTTCTGTTACTTTACTCAACGCTAAAAGCTTTCTTGAACCCCATGCATAGCATGGGGTTTTCACTAATATCAATAACACCGTATGTACAATTTAACATACGGTGTTTAGTTTTTTATTATATTATTTAAATAATTTATATACTATTTTTTTGTTATAACTAATTTATATATAGGTCCAAGCTTTGAAAACTTTTCTTCATATTCAGTTACAACATTTTCTACATCTGCTTTATGCAAATCAAGATATACTTCTAAGAATTTAAAACCAAAATTTTGTATACTAACTAAACTATATTCAAAAAGACCTCTATTATCTGTTTTAAATTCTATTTTTGCATCATCTTTCATTATTTGTTTATACTTTTCAAGAAACTTCTCGTTAGTAAGTCTTCTTTTTTCATGTCTTTTTTTAGGCCATGGATCACTAAAATTAAGATATATTGTATCTATTTTAAAATCACCTAAATAATCACATATTTCAAGTGCATCAAAAGACATTACATACAAATTATCTAAATATGTATTTTCCTCATTTTCATATCTATTTATCTTTTTAATAGCAAGTGCAAGTACAGGTAGGCAAAGTTCAATTCCAATATATATATTAGCTTTATCATTTTTAGCTTTATTATATATAAAATCACCTTTTCCCATACCAATTTCAATATATAATTTTGTATTATCATTTATTCTTTCTTTTAATACTTTTTGTAATGCCTCTTTACTATCTAAAAATCTTTTATTTTCTTTTAATGCATCAATATCTACTTTATTATATCTAGCCCTCATTTCTCCTCCTAAATTGCTGAAATTATTGTTCCAATAGTTGCTATAACAAATGCTATAATAAATACTTGAAATAATGACATATATGGTACTTTAACATTAAGTTTCTCTGTTTTTTCATCTTTTATTTTTTTAGCCTCATCAAGTTTTTCTAGCTTTTCTGTTTGATTTCTTAAAGAATAAACATGTTTTTTGAAATCATACATTCCAAAGCCACTACGCTGAGAATATCTAAACTTTTTAGAAGATAAACCACAGTAATAAAAGCCTGTTACCATTGCAAGTGATATAGCAAATATTTGTATAATAGCACCTATTGTCATTAATATAACATTATATGTATGTGGGTTGACTATAAAAGTATTTGCAATATTAAGTGCCAACACATATGGATAACCAAATCCTATAAAAGACAAATATACAAATGGTGTTATTCCTGCAAATATTACTAAAAATATTGAAGGTAGTGTTTGCTTAATTACCATATTAAATATATCTTTAATTGTAGATACTTGTGCTTGTGTAGAACTTTGTGCAAGTCTTTCAATTGAATTTGTTACGTCTATACTTGATATAAACATAGCTAAAAATAAAAAGAATATAACTAAAGATATTATATATACAATAATATGCTTTTTCTTTAAGTTTGTATTATAAAACTCAAAAAAGTTAGTAAAAAAGTTACCTAATTTAGTTTGTTTTTTTGGTTGCTTTTTCCCCCTTAACTTTTCTTTGTTTGCTCTTTGCTTTACTTCCATCTTTTTTGGAGCTGTTTTTTCCTTGTTTTCTTTCATTTTTTACCTCCCTACTAACAAATTCAAAATCAATTTGTTTTGTTTTTATATCACATCTTACAAGTTTTACTTTAAGTTTATCTCCTACTCTAAATATTTCACCTGTATTTTTACCGACTAAAATTCTTCTTTTTTCATCAAATATATAATAATCGTTATCATTCATATTATTAAAAGGTATTAAACCTTCTACAGTGTTTGCAAGCTTTACAAACATACCAAAAGAAGTTATAGAAGATACTACACAACTAAATTCTTCACCAATAAATCTTTCCATATAGATTGCTTTGTATAAATCATCAAAATCTCTTTCTGTCTGCGTAGCTTCTTTTTCCATTTCAGAAGAAATCTTAGCATATTTTTGTGCTTGTATCTTATACTTTTCTATTTTCTCGTCATTTAAAACATAACCATTATCAATATAATCAGATATCACCCTGTGAATAAATAAATCAGGATACCTACGAATAGGTGATGTAAAATGGCAATAATATTTTGCAGCAAGTCCAAAATGCCCTATACATTCTTCAGAATATCTTGCAAGTTTTAAACATCTTAACATATAGTTTGAAACAACTTGTTTTTCTTCTTCATCAGTTATTGAATTTATTATATCAGCTAATGTCTTTGGATGTATATTCTTTATTCCCTTAATTTTCTTGCCATAATTATACAATACTTCATTTAATTCTCTAAGTCTTTCATCGTCAGGTTTTTCATGTATACGATAAATAAATGGTAAATCTAAATAGAAAAATTTTTCAGCTACTTGCATATTTGCTACAAGCATAAATTCTTCAATTATTTTATTGGCAATAGTTATCTCATATGGCTTTATCTCTACTACTTTTCCATTTTCATCTAATACAACTTTAGTTTCTGGTATATCAAAATTAATACTACCATTACTAATTCTTTTAACATTTAATAATAGTGCAAGTTCTTGCATTAAAAATATATCTTGCTTGTAAGGCTCATATTCTTTAAGTACCTCTTCATCTTCTAAATTTAGTACTTTATATACCTTTTCATAAGTCATTCTTTTCTTAACATTTATAACTGCTTTATAAATATCACTTTCAATTACTTCGCCCTCTTTATCAATTTTTATATCAATTGCAAGAGCTAACCTATTTACTCCTTCATTTAAACTACATATTCCATTTGAAAGTTTTTTTGGAAGCATTGGTACAACTGTACCTGGAATATATACACTAGTTCCTCTTGATATAGCCTCCTCATTTAATCTTGTTTTGTCCTTTACATAGTGTGATACATCAGCAATATATACTGAAAGTAAATAATTTCCATCATCAAGTTTTTTTACTGAAACTCCATCATCTAAGTCTTTTGCATCTTCACCATCTATCGTATAAACATTTTCGTTAGTTTTATCTTTTCTTCCTGCAAAATCTTCTGGTAATACAGTATCTTCTATTTTAGATACTTCTTGACAGACATCAATTGGAAATTGCTTTCTATTTTCTATGTCATAATATGTATTTAGTGCCTTAACATCTATATCCTCATCATCTATACTTCCTATAACTTGAACGATTTTACCTTCTGCTTTATTTGAGTTTGTTGGGTATTTTAAAAGTTCAACTTTTACCATTTGACTATCTTCTATATCTTGTGCATATTTCTTAGGTATATATATATCGTTCATTTTATTGTCAATAGGCTCTACAAAACCATAATTTCTACTTTTTTGAAATCTTCCAATAACAGTTTTAATATTTCTTTCAATTATTTTAATAACTTGTCCTTCTGCATTTTTATCTTCTGTTTTATTAGCAATCTTTTTTACTAATACTTTATCTTTATCCATTGCATTCATTGAATATTCAGATGATACATATATATCCTCATTATCTTCAATTCTAACAAATCCAAAATTTGCAGATTTTGCTTCATAAATTCCTACATAAATGTTTCTTGAAGCAGTAGGTACATACCTTTTGCTATCGTCTATATATACTCTACCTTCTTTTTGTAACTCATCTAGTATTTGTTCTAAAATATAATCTTCTTTTTTAGTAATATTAAAAACACCTTTTATTTGTTTAAATGTCATAAGTTCATAATTTCCATCCAAAAAAAAGGAAGCAAGGACTTCCTTCTTTCTTAAATATTCTTCATTACTTAAACTAACATTTTCACTTTCAACATTATATTTTTTTCTCATAATTATCTATCCTTATTTAATAATTGAAATTGTAGTTAAAAAGCATAGCACTATAAATACAAGTGCAAGAACTACTGTATATTTTGAAAGTATTCCGTCTAGTGTCTTTGATTTATTTGCACCATAGAAAGTATTTGCTCCTGTTACTGATGATTGTCCATCTTTGCTATTTTGAAGCATAACTACTATAGTTAGTATTATTCCTACTACTATTGTTAAAATTGATACTGTCCAGTCAATCCATCCCATTATTTTTTCCTCCTCTAGTCATTTATGTTTCATATTATATCATATATTACTACAAAATACAATAGAAAAATACATAATTATTGTTTTATTAATCATTCTTTAATTTAAAGTATGTCATATAATCATTTGGTATGTTCTTACTTTCTAATTCTGTATAATATTTGTTATAAATACTATCAAGTTTTTCCTGTACTTTGCTATTATATCTATAATTATTTTCTACATACTCTAAATTCTCTTTTATTTTCTCTAAATAATTATTATATCCTTCTTTTTTATCTCCAAAATTACTATTTTGTACTAAATAATACATATTATTAAAATATATATTTGATATATCAATTAGATTATCTTTATCATATCTTTCATTTTTATACATTACTTCTGCGTTTTTTTCTATATTTGTTAAAATATTTTTTATCTCATCTTTAACTACTTGATTATTAGTATCAGTATTTATCCACTCTATTAACAACTTTAAATAATTTTCATATTCTTCTGAAAGCTCTTTTCTATAGTTATTATCACTACTATCAAGCATTACTCTTTGCTCAAGTACATTTACTAAATTTGCTTGACTTTTAATATCATTTTTGGCACTGTCTATTTTAGGAATATTCATAAAATATGCCATATTCATTTTGACAAGTAAATATATAGTAAAACCTGAAAATAAAAGTGAAGTTACTATTTCAATTTTTCCTAAGATAGTAATACTTTTTCCTATTTCTTTTTTCCTTTGTGTAATAGCAAGTAGTATCGCAAATATTACTAGAATAATTGTATATGAGAAATCTAAGTCTACTATACTATGTAGTACAAGTAATAACGTTGCATACTTATATACACCTTTTTTAGCTATACATATATATATCACTATTACTGCAATTATACAAGAAAAGCCTAATATACCTGATTCTACTAGTATTTGCAAAAATGAGTTATGTACCTCAGTTGAAGTATAGCCTACTGTTTGTACAGTCTGATACAACTCATTAAAGCCTTCACCACCTACTCCAAATAAAATATTTTTTAACGAAGAACTCCATATTTTTAACGCATCTTTGTAATATATTATTCTTAGATTATAGCTATCACTTCCATGTAAAGTATCTTGTATTTTACTAATTATATCTACTGGAAATAGTGCATAATTTAATGCAATATTTTTATCATTTATCTTTAAATTGTCTACATTTATACTTCCTTTATAACATTTAATTTCTATTAAAATATATTTTGACTTTTCTTTTAAACTAAAATCAAAATCAAAGTTGCCACTTACATTATTATAATATTCGTACGATTTTACAAGTTCTTTTTTGTTACTTACAGAAATTGAGTATATTTTTATCCAATATCTACTATCTTGTATATTTTGATTTACTTTAAATTTAATATTATTTTCTAGACTATCAATACCGTATATATTTCTTCTAAAAATATCTTTTGATTTTTCTGTTATTTTAAGTGGAGCTGGTATTATATACGCAAGTACTATATACAAAAAGAAAAATAATACAAAAATTATAGCTATTCTTTTTTTATTTTTTGCTATGAATGATATAATCTTGTTATTTTTTTTATATATATTAATATAAATATATGGCAAAGAATAGCAAATAACTAAAAATACAGCTGTTATTAAATATATATAGTTTTTATTAATATATATTAATTTATATGTAACTACTGTATAAATTAATAAAATAGGTATAAATATTAGTAATATTTTTTCCTGATTTTTTCGATTTTCCTTATCCAGTAATACTCTTAGTAAATAATATACTAACATTAGTAACAATGGCATTCTTGACTGTGTTAATACTAAACAAGAAATCACAAAGAAATAACAAGTAAAATTTATAGCTACTTTTCTTTTATCTTTATTGTTATATGCACATATTAATCTTTCAAATAAAAATACTGAAGCTATCAAAAGCATTATCGCAAGTACATTTGCATATTGAATTGTTGATGACATTCTCATCAAATCTGTTGCTAAATAATTAGAATGAAATTTTTGTAAAACAACTTTAAATACTCTTGAACCTAAACCATCTATTCCAAGTACACCAAAAAATAATGTTATACCTATAATTATATTTTCATATACTTTTTTATTTTTTGAATAATATACTATTTTATATATAATATACAAATTAAAATATCTTAACATTTCTACTAAGCTATCACTTAAAGATGCATAATTACTAAATATTACAGGCAAAACATAAGTAATTGGAAGTAATAATAGTAGAAAAGCAATTATATCAAAATCATATTTTAATTTATTTTTTACAAAGTTATATATAATCGTAATAATCCCAAGTATTTCTATACATAGTATAAATAAAAGATTATCACCTTTATAAAAGCCACCTTTTTGTATAGATAAAAGTATTAATAATATAACTAGAAACGTATTAATTATATTATCAAAACTTATACTCCTTATTTTTTTCATTTTTTTCACCACTTGTAAACATTATACCACAGTAAATTTACTTAAACAAGAATAAAATGTCGCATAAATCTTTGCACAAAAAAAACTTGCTTTGAAATAACCTATTAAAGTATATTTCAAAACAAGTTTAAGTGCTCTTAGATAAATAATAACAATATTATAACTGCATATATTAAAATTGCTACAAGCACGCCTATAGAAGAAATTCCCGAACGTACCCACATATCAGTGTCGTCGTCATACTTATGTTCAAACATAAGATTCTCAATCTTTCCGATTTCTTCCCAACTTCCAAAATACTTATTCATTTTTAAATCCTCCATTTGTCATTTTATTTATATTTATTTCTATATATATTATATCACATTACATAATAATTTTCAAGCTTGTTAATAATATATTTATATAAATTTTAGCTAAAGTATTGACATTTTGTATCAAAATATGTTATCATAATAAAGTAATTGCTCCAGTAGCTCAGCTGGATAGAGCAACGGCCTTCTAAGCCGTGGGTCGGGCGTTCGAATCGCTTCTGGGGCACCAGTTAAAAATTCATATATATCAAGGGTTTACAAAAAAACCTTTGATTTTTTTTATTTAATAAATAATAATTTGGGGTCACTTTGGGGTCAATACAATATTTAACTCCATTGTATTTTATAATTTTTTTTGGTATAATAAAGTCACCACCGAAAAGGAGGTGACTTCTTAGTGGAAACTTTAATTATCTTATTATTTCTTATGATAATTCTTGTAAAAGAATTAAATATTAAGAAATAACATTACTTTCAGTAGTTAGAACGGCAATTCTAACTACTGTTATTATATGTTATAAAAAAAAAATATATACAAAAAAGATAAGGTAACGGCAATTACCTTATCGACATCCTAGTGGATACTTAATTATCTCAACTTAAGTTGTACTTATATTATACAATATTTATTTTTATTTGTCAAATTTTTATTTTGCTTTTAAACTATTTACAATTTTTTAACAGTACAAGAGCTAAACTTTAATGTTTAACTCTACGTCACTGTTTGTTTTTTAGTCCTAAGTATAACCTAGAGTTTTCATAGTTCAAAATATAGAGTTAAGCTAAATACCACTTAACTCTATTCTTATACCTTAATAACATATAAACTATATATAGCTTGTCTACTCTTGCTTGCTAATAATATTAGTTTGATTTTGTATCATTTTTTGTCTATATGATACTCTTAATATCACACCAATAAAAGCATCAACAGCAGTTATAGTTCCAACAACTTGTTCTGCATATGGAAGTCCCCATATACCTTCAAGTGCATAATATAGCGAACCAATTGATGGCAATGTTACTTGCGCTATATAATTTAAAACATTATATGCTTTATCACTCATATTAACCACACCTTTCTTAAATTATAAACATATATCTCCTATATTATTTTATTATATTATGTAATTTTTTGTTCCTATTAAATAGCATCTCTCTTATTTAACTAAGCATTTTCAAATATTCACAGTCATTTTGTCTAATATAGCACTCATTATAATTTACAAATTAATCAAATAATAAAAAATCAATTTCCTTTGAAACAGTTCTATTTCCTTTTTTTATTGTTATATTAATATATTATTTATAAATATACAAAAATGAAGAGTAAAAAATATATTTACTCTTCATTAATATAATTTATTCTTTCGTATTTTGTTACATCTAACTTTTCATTTAACAAAGTACTAAGACTATTATTTGCTATTAATTCTTCCTTTTGTGCTTTTGATAACTTCTTAATCCAAAATTCTAGTTTTGATGCAAGCACTCTATTTTCTGTTTGCCAAAGTGCTTCTAACTTTGTTACATTATGATTTAACGTATATTTTGCACATTTCTTGTCTTTAGTTAAATGTTCATTTATTCTACGTTTAATATCGTTTGTTATACCAGTATAAATAGAATTATCTTCACATCTTAACATATATACATAATAACTATTTTTTTCCATTATATCTTACCTTGTTTCTGTTCTTCAAGATATTCATCATATGTCATTCTCTTGTCAATTACGCCATTATCTGTAAGTACAATAATTCTATTTGCAATAGTTTGAATAAATTGATGATCGTGTGATACAAATATCATTTCGTCTATGCTTTTTATAAGGCCATTATTTAACGCAGTTATACTTTCTAAGTCTAAATGATTTGTTGGCTCATCAAGTAAAATAAAGTTTGGCTTTTCTAGCATCATTCTAGATAACATACATCTTGCCTTTTCCCCACCTGAAAGTACATTTACTTTTTTTAAAGATTCTTCTCCAGAAAATAACATTCTACCAAGAAAGCTTCGTATAACAGTTTCATCATTAATGTTATATGCATCTGCTATCCAGTCTACAATAGATTTATCTGATTTAAAGAATTCTTCGTTATCTTGAGGTAAATAAGAAGGGATAATTGTTTTTCCAAAAGTGATTTTACCTTTATCCTGTTTTTCTTTTTCCATTATTACATCAAATAATGCGGTTTTTGCAAGTCCATTATCTCCAAGTAATGCTATTTTATCTCCTTTTAATACTTTAAATGATACATTCTTTAAAAGTTGCTCTCCATTTTTCTCAAGACTAATGTTATCTACTTCTAGTATTTCTTTACCTGATGGTGTATCAGGTTTAAACTCAATAAATGGATATCTTCTAGTTGATGGCACTATTTCATCTAATTGTATTTTTTCAAGAGTCTTTTTCCTAGAAGTAGCTTGCTTTGACTTAGATGCATTTGCACTAAATCTACGAATAAAATCTTCCAATTCTTTTATTTTTTCCTCTTTTTTCTTATTTGATTCTCTCATTTGCTTTAATGCTAATTGACTTGATTCATACCAAAAATCATAGTTACCTACATATAATTTAACTTTATTAAAGTCTATATCTACTATATGTGTACATACTTTATTTAAAAAATATCTATCATGAGATACAACAAGTACTGTATTTTCAAAATTAATTAAAAATTCTTCTAACCACTCTATCGCATCTATATCCAAGTTATTTGTAGGCTCGTCAAGAAGTAAAACGTCAGGATTACCAAATAAAGCTTGTGCTAAAAGCACTTTTACTTTTTGTGGTCCTGTTAATTCTTTTACATATTTTTCATGTAAATCAGTATCTATACCAAGTCCACTTAAAAGTTGAGCAGCATCACTTTCTGCCATCCAACCATTTAATGCCTCAAATTCTGCTTCTAACTCTCCTGCTTTTATTCCATCTTGTTCATTAAAATCTTCTTTTGCATAAATAGCCTCTTTTTCCTTCATTATCTCATATAATTTTGTATTTCCTCTAATAACAGTATCAATAACTTTAACTTCATCATATTCATAATGATTTTGCTTAAGTATCCCAAGTCTTTCATTTTGAGATAAAAAAACTTCGCCCTCACTTGGCTCAATTTCACCAGATAATATTTTTAAAAATGTTGACTTACCAGCACCATTTGCACCAATTATGCCATAGCAATTTCCTTTCGTAAATTTAATATTTACATCTTCAAATAATGTTCTTTTACCAAATCTTAAAGTTACCCCATTTGTTCCTATCATAATACCTTTTTCTCCTTCTTTAATACCAATACATTTTACTATATATATCAATTAAAATCAAGAAAAAATTGCATATATCTTAAAACCTCCCATTTTTTTAAATGGGAGGCTTTACGGAGGTTTAAAAATATACATAGTGGGAATATAGTATTATTTCATTATCCCATTATATATACTTGGCGTATATGGAAAGACTTGCACTTTCATCTTCCTTATCTAAATAAGGCTGTATTACTTAATACGACATATACAAGTATTTAATAGCTTTTTGCTATTACTAACTAATTTATACATTTGTAAAAAACATTTCCATCATTAATCTACTAATAATTTTAACATTTTTCATGAATAATGTCAACTAATTTTTATTTTTTTAGCAAAAAAGCTTGAAATTTGTTATATAGCAATGTAAAATAATTATGGTGATTGTAATGAAGATAAAAGAAGCTCAAGAAGCAAAAGAAATGTTAAAACAAAAGAAAGAAGAAACAAAAAAGAATGCTAAAAAAACACTTGAAAATTACAAAAAATTTGCAATGAAGGGAAATATCATTGATATGGCTATCGGTGTTGTTATAGGTAGTGCTTTCACTAATATTGTGAATACACTTGTATCATCAACTATTACACCAATAATAAGCTTATTAACTAAAGATGTTGACCTATCAACTTTATTTATCACATTAAAAGGTGGGCATTTTAATACAATAGAGGAAGCAAAAGCAGCAGGAGCTATAGTTCTAAGTTACGGAGAACTTCTAAATGCTATAATTAATTTTCTAATTATATCTTTTGTTTTATTTATCGTAATTAGTTTTATTAAGAAATCAAATAAAAAAGAAGCAAAAGAAAAAATAGAAACTACAAAGACTTGCCCATACTGCAAAAGTACAATTGATATTACAGCAACAAAATGTGCTTTTTGTACAAGTGATTTAGAGGAAAATAAATAGTAAAGATTCCATCAAAAAAGGTGGAATTTTTTTGTAAAAAAATATACACAAGTCATAACACTCGTGTATATTTTAAATAATTTCTAAATTATTTTTTGTTAACTAATTCTTTTAAAGCTTTACCAGCTTTGAAAACTGGAGCTTTAGAAGCTGGTATTTTAATTTCAGCTTTAGTTTGTGGGTTTCTTCCTTTTCTAGCAGCTCTTTGTCTTACTTCGAAAGTACCAAATCCAACAAGTTGAACTTTTTCTCCTTTTTTCAATGCACCTTCAACGCTAGTAATGAAAGCACTTAATGCTGTTTCAGCAGCTTTTTTTGTTAATTTGCTTTCTTCAGCAATTTTAGCTATTAACTCAGCTTTATTCATTATAAATCCCTCCTAATGTAACCGTTTCAACTGATTACACTAAGAATATACTACAAATATTAGGGCTTGTCAACACTTTTTTCTATTTTTTTGCATTTTTATTAAATTTTTTTAAGTTTTTTAGCAAAATTACTGATTTTTTGTCCAAATGGGAGCTGTTTTAACTCATTTTCAGACAATACTCCAAATAAAATTGTAGCGAAGAAATATACTATAACAGCAACTAAAATAGTGCTAATTGTATATATTGCATTTGAAAGTCCTAGTATATTATTTAATTTACCCATTAAGAATATTGAAAGTGCCATAATAACTGTACAAAATGCCGGTTTTATAAACAACTTGTATATACTTGGTTTTTCCTTAAGGAAATAGAATAATAATATAAATGAGAATATACAAGCTATCGCATTATATATAACAGTTGTAAGTGCTGGTATAACTTCTCCATAAATTGGTATTAATAATACATTTAATATATATTTTATTCCTGCACCTATAGCTAAACAAATTCCAGGTACATATAATTTTCCTATTCCTTGTAAAGAGCCATAGAGAGTCTGAGCAAGAACAGCAAATACTATTGTCCAACATTGAACCTGAAGAAGTGGTGCTCCTGCTGAAGCATTTGGAAATAGTAATAAAAATATTGGCTCTGCAAGCATAAATAATCCCATAGCACAAGGGAAAGCTATTACTGAAGATATTTTAAGTGAAGTATCAACTTTTTCAACCGCTTCCTTCTTCTTGCCCTTTGCCATAGCAGAAGATATAAATGGCACTAATGCAACAGAAAAAGCAACATTTATTGAAAGTGGTACAGCATTTAAAATATCAACTTTTCCAAGTAATATTCCAAATTTTTCATTTGCTTGTTGTAAAGTATATCCATATTTTTGCAAACCGTCCATAGCAGTTACAACATCTATTACACCAGAAAGTGCAACTACAACACTTCCAAATGAAATAGGTATTACATATGATATTAGTTTCTTTATTATTTGTTTCTTTGGAGTAATTGCGAATTTCTCAGATTTTCTTATATCATTCCATATATCTTTTTTGTTTTTATTGTAATACATAAGTAAATACAAAAATGCAGTTGAAGCAGCTACAGTAGTTGCAAGTGTAGAACCTGCTGCCATAATTTCAGGTGTACTGCCAAGTAACATTACAACAAATATAATTGAAAAAATACTATTTACTATTTGCTCTATTACCTGTGCTTTACTATATTCCATCATATTCTGCATTCCAACAAAATAGCCTCTAAGTACAGCTGACATTGCAACAAATATAATCGCAGGTGCAAGAGCCATTAATGTATATTTTACTCCTGGATTAGATAAAATATTAGTTGCTATAAAGCCTGAGCCAAAGAATAACATTAACGAAAATCCTATTGCAATTAAGGTAAATAAGGACATAGCAGTTCTAAATATTCTATGTGCACCTCTTTTATCACCTATTGCCATTTTTTCAGAAACAAGTTTAGATATTGTATTTGGTATACCCATTGTAGCAATAGCAAGTATTAGTGTATATACTTGATAACCTGATCCATAATAACTGTTTCCCTCATCAGCAAATTGTGGAAAATTTGTTAATACAATTCTATAGATAAAGCCAAATACTTTTATAAGTATTTGAGAAAACATTATAACTAAAACACCATTCATAAATGACTGTTTTTTAATTGCCAATTTTTATCACATCCTTAATATATTACTTACTAAGTTTATTAAATAATTATACCATAAATAAAATTATTATACAACTTTTACCATTTTTAAACAAAAGTAATTATATAAAAAGAAACTTAAAAACAATATCAAATGCTTTTAAGTTTCTTAAATACACTAACTTCTAATATTTGCATTAAATTCATTTGAAAGTATATTTGTTATATCATTCATAGCTTTATTTATTTCTTGTTCTTCTAAAGTTTTCTCACTTGACCTTAGATAAATTCTATATGCCATACTTTTCTTGCCTTCTTCTATTTGTTTACCTTTATATACATCAAATAAGTTAATTCTTTCAACATAATCAACAGATCTTAATCTTTTTTCTATATCAAAAGTTAAAATATTATCATCTATTACTATTGCAATATCTCTTTCAACTGCAGGATATTTTGGTAACTCTTTAAATTTTATATCACTATTTTCATATTTTAAAATATTATTAAAATATATTGTACCAATAAATACATTATCTGGTAATATATAATTTAATGCTACTTTTGGAGAAAGCTTACCAAACTCTGCAATAACATCCCCATTTATAATAATCTGAGCACTAATTCCAGGATGATATACATTTTTTTCTTCAATTCTTTTTATCTCATAATCATTATCTAATACTTTAAATTCATTAAGTATATTTTCTATTTGTTGTTTAAAGTCATAATAATCAGTATTTTTATCATAAGTTCCTACTGTTATAACATTTTCTTCTGTAACAAGCTCACCTTTTGCTATATTATCAGCATCTAAGAATATCTTAGCAAATTCAAAAAGTTTAGCTTGTTCATTTTTCTTAGTGTAATTTCTCTCTAATGCTTCAAGCATAGATGGAATTGCAGTAGTTCTCATATATTCGAATTCTTGAGATAATGGATTAGAAATTTTAACACAGTTATATAAACTTGAATTTTTATCTACATTAATTCTATCAAGTAAATCCTTACTAAAGAAAGTATAAGTATATATTTCATTAAAGCCATTTGCAATACATAGACTTTTAATTTTATCTTGCATTTTTTGAGAATGTGTCTTCTTACCAAAAGTAAGTTCAGTACTTGGTAAAGTCATAGGTAACTTATCATATCCATAAAATCTAGCTACTTCCTCACTTAAATCTTCAATTATTTCTAAGTCTATTCTATTATATGGAATTAATGCAGTGTCATTTTCTATTTCTATTCCTATACTTCTAAGTATACTATCAATTTCATCATTTGAAATATTTGTACCAATAATACTATTTATTTTTTCATAATCTATTTTTATTTTTATTTGTGGTTGTTTATCTTCGTAAATATCTACTATGTTATTTGAAACCTTTCCAGTTCCTGTGCTATTTATTAAATCACATAATCTATTCATTGCATGAATAGTTAAATCTCTTGCAAGCCCTTTTTCATATCTAGATGAAGCATCTGTTCTTAACACTAACTTTTTAGATGTATTTCTAACACTTGCTCTAACAAAATTAGCTGATTCAAGTAGCACTTTATTTGTAGAGTTATTTATTCCAGAAGCCTCTCCACCCATAACACCTGCAACTGCAATTGGCACTTTTTTATTAGTTATAACCATATTAGTTTCATCTAAGTTTCTAGTAATATCATCTAAAGTTTTTAATGTCTCACCACTTCTTGCTTGTCTTACTACTATTTCATCTGAATCTAGTTTATCTAAATCAAATGCGTGTAGAGGTTGCCCTACTTCTATCATTACATAGTTAGTTAAATCTACCATGTTATTAATTGGCCTAATACCACATTTTATAAGTTTAAGTTGCATATCATAAGGTGCAGGTTTAATTACGACATCTTCTGCAACATTCATAGTATATCTTTTGCAATTTTCTGTTTCAACTTTTACTTTAATGCCATTTACATTATCTACTACATTAAAGTTATATGGCTTGTATTGCCAAATTTCCTTACATGGCTTATTAAAAGTTATAGCAAGTTCTTTAGCAATTCCTTCAACAGATAAACAATCAGGTCTATTTGGTGTTATCTCAAATTCTATAATATAATCTCCAAGTCCTAGTACTTTACTTACATCTTCATTAATATTTACATCACTTGGGAAACATATAAGTCCTGATGGTTTTACCCATGGGAAATTCATATTAAGGCCTAAATCTAATATATGACAAATCATACATTCAGATTTTATTCCCTTTACTTCTGAAACTTTAATATCTTTTCCTATTACTTTTGCACCAGGTAATGCTACAGGAACAATATTCCCTTCTTCAATATCTGGTATTTTAGCAACAGCTTTTAATTTTTTATCTTTCATATCTAAAGTAATTATTGAAAGTCCATCTTCGTATGGCTCCACATTATCTACTCTAGCAGTATATACATTCTCACATGGCTCACCAAATTTTGTATATTTCTCTACTTTAGTTCCAGTCATTGTTAATTTATCAACAACTTCTTTAATAGAGACATTTTCATCTAAATCAACATATTCCTTTAACCAATTTAATGATACGTCCATTTTCCTACCTCACTTAAAATTGACTTAAAAATCTAACATCATTTTCATATAAATATCTTAAATCACTTACACCAAATTTTGTCATCGCAATTCTTTCTACTCCAAAACCAAATGCAAATCCTTGATACTCTTTTGGATCAATATTACCTGCAACAAGCACATTTGGATGTACCTGTCCTGCTCCAAGTATCTCTATCCAACCTTCATTTTTACATGTTTTACAACCTTTACCGCCACATACAAAGCAAGATACATCAACTTCACAACTTGGCTCTGTAAATGGAAAGTGATGTGGTCTAAATCTAATTTCAGTTTTATCACCAAAATATTTCTTAGCGAACATATTTAATGTTCCTTTTAAGTCCGCCATAGATATATTTTTATCTACAACTAGCCCTTCTATTTGATGAAACATTGGTGAATGTGTTGCATCAACACTATCTGATCTATACACACGACCAGGGCAAATTATTTTAATTGGTGGTTTATTTTCAAGCATAGTTCTAACTTGTACTGGAGATGTTTGAGTTCTTAGTATAATATCATCTGTAATATACATTGTATCTTGTAAATCACGAGATGGATGATCAAAAGGTGCATTTAAAGCATCAAAATTAAAGAAAGTAGTTTCAATTTCTGGTCCTTCTGCAATACTATATCCCATACCAATAAATATGTCTTTTATATCATCAATTACAATAGAAAGTGGATGTTTATGTCCATAAGTATTAAGATTTTGTTTACTCATAGATATATCTATTTTCTCACTATTCATTCTTTCTTCGACTTCTTTAATCTTAAGTTCTTCTTTTTTGCTTTCTATTATATTTTCTAATTTTTTTCGTATATCATTTGCAAGCATACCTATTTCTTTTCTCTCCTCTGGTGCGACACTTCCAAGAGATTTCAAAACTAAAGTAAGCTCACCTTTTTTTCCTAGATACTTTACTCTTATTTCTTCTAGTTCTTCACTATTTTTTACATTTTCTAATAAATTAGTTGCATTATTACCTAATGTATTTAAAACATCTTGCATAAATAAAACACTTCCTTAAAAAACTATTGTCAAAAAAAGTTATTGACAAGCTTAAATAATTATATACCAAAGAATAGTAAAAATCAACTACAAATATTGATTTTTAAGAAAAATAAAGGTATAATTAGAATATGAAGTCAATTATTGTCAAAAAAGCTCAAAAAATGCAATTAATAAATTATTTAGAAAGTTTATTTCCAGCTTTAACTAGAGGAAGTATATATAAAGCACTTAGAAATAAAGACATAAGAGTTAATGATGTTAAAACAAATAAAAATATCATGCTTAAAGAAGGAGATAAACTAGATATTTATATAACTGATGAAATATTATATAATTTACCTAATAAAATAGAAACAATATATGAAGATGATAATATACTAGTTGTATATAAACCACAAGGGATACTTTCAAATAATACTGATAACAAGACTAATGAACCTACATTTGATGATCTAGTAAAAAAGAAATATCCAACCGTTAAAATATGCCATAGACTTGATAGAAATACTGCTGGACTAATAATTTTTGCTAAGAATGATAAAGCATATAAAGAAATACTAAATGGCTTTAAGGAAAAATATATAAAAAAAGAATATATTGCTTATGTATGTGGCAGTAAATTTATTAAAAAACATGAAATTTTGGAAAAATATATATTAAAAGATGAAAAAGAAGGCTACTCAAAAATATTTGATACAAATATAAAAGGTAGTCAAAAAATAATAACTGAATATGAAGTTATATATACAGATACTAAACTTGATTATTCGATACTAAAAATAACAATTCATACAGGTAAAACTCATCAAATTAGAGCGCAGTTAAAAGCTATTAATCATTCAATAATTGGTGATTCTAAATATGGTGTAAATGAAATAAATAAAAAATTTAAAATATATAAACAATTATTATTTGCTGTAAACTACTCATTCAACTTTAAAGAAAATTCTTATTTATATTATCTAAATAACAAGAATATACATTTAAATGAAAATTATTTTAGTAATAAATTGGGAAGTGATATAAGTGAAAAAAATTGAAAAAATTAAAGATATTAAATACACACCTGATATATATGAAGATAAAAAAAAGTCTATAGTTGAAATGGTATATATTTTTACAATATGCTCTATTTTAGGGTGGCTAGTTGAAGAAGTTTATGTATTTATTGCAGTTGGTAAAATTGTAAATAGAGGTGTACTTTTTGCACCAATGTGTTGTATATATGGTTTTGGTGCAATAATACTTTACTTGCTTTTTTATAATATAAAACCAACTAAAGTAAATATACCATATATTTTTATTACCGCTTCTGTATTGCTAGGTGCTTTTGAGCTTCTATGTGGTCTTGGTTTTAAATATATACTTAATATTGAAATGTGGAATTATGATGGATTCTTTTTAGAAATATTAGATTATACTACTGTCCCTATAATGATTGGCTGGGGAATTCTTGGAACAATGTATGTTTTCTTCATTCAACCATTGCTTAGCAAAATTATTTCATTTATTCCTAAGAGTATCGAAAAAAGACTTGCTTTGTTAATTATCTGTTATTTATTTATAGACTTTGGTTTTTCAGTATTTCATTTACATGGTAACCCTGAATTACTACAAAAAATGGTAGACCCTAGTATATAACAAGCATAAAAGAAATACCTTACTAATATAATTTAGTGAGGTGTTTTTTTATGGTAAAAGTTGCAATTGTTGGTGCTACTGGTCTTGTTGGCACTACTTTTTTGAAGGTTTTAGAAGAAAAAAATCTAAATATTGATGAATATAGGTTATATGCATCAGTCAAGTCGCGTGGTAAAAAGCTTAACTTTATGCAAAAAGAATATGAAGTTGAAGAATTAACTAAAGAAACATTTGAAAAGAATAAATTTGACTATGCACTATTTTCAGCTGGTGGTAATGTTAGCAAAGAATTTGCGCCAATTGCTGCTAAAAATGGTTGTATTGTTATTGATAATAGTTCTACATTTAGAATGGTAAAAGATGTTCCACTTGTTGTTCCACAAGTAAATATGGAAAAAATATTTGAAAATAACGGAATTATTGCTAATCCAAATTGTTCAACTATCCAAGCAGTAATACCACTTAAAACATTAAATGATAATTACAAAATAAAAAGAATAGTTTACTCAACTTATCAAGCTGTTTCAGGTGCTGGAATTAAAGGTATAGAAGATTTAGAAAATGAAGAAAACTTTACAAAGCCCCAAAAATTCCCATATCCAATACACAATAACTGCCTTCCACATATTGATGTTTTTTTAGAAAATGGTTATACAAAGGAAGAAATGAAAATGATAGAGGAAACTAAGAAAATACTAGATGATTATGATTTAAATATAACTGCTACTACCGTAAGAGTACCAGTTAGAAATTGTCATTGTGAAAGTATAAATGTTGAGTTTGAAGAGGAATTTAAAATAGATGATTTAAAACAAAAGCTCAATAATACTGAAGGAGTCGTGGTACTTGATGATACAACAAAAAATATATACCCTTTACCTACATTTGTAGATGGCAAAGATGAAGTATTTGTTGGAAGAATAAGACGTGATTTTAGTGTAAAAAGTGGTGTAAATTTATTTGTTGTAGCAGATAATATACGAAAGGGAGCTGCTACAAATGCAGTTGAAATTCTAGAAGCTCTACTTGATAAAAAATTATTCCATTAACAAGAACTAAGGTTGTCTAGGAACATAATTTTCTAGGCAACCTTTTCATAATTTTTATTACTTTATTTTATTCTTTGGCCAAATTTTCTATGATTTCAGCATTGTTTAATTTCAATAAATATTTACTTGGTAAAGATATTTTTGATTCTTTTCGTCCACTACCACAAATAATTCTATCAACTTCCATTACTTTTGGATCAATAAACACTTTCCAGTCATTTGGCAATCCAATGGGATTTATACTTCCATATTCCATTTTTGTTTTTTCTATCACATATTCTAATGGTGCTACTGATACAATTCTTGAATTTGTATATTTTCTGACTGTTGATGAAATATTGTATCTATATCCAGTTGGTACTAATAAAGCAACATAACTTTTATTATCTCCTCTTTTACATTCACATATTAAACAATTTGCTCCCATTTTAATATCTATATCATAATACTTACACAACTTTACTCCATCCATATATTCTGGATCTATTTCTGCAACAAAAATATTGCTTTTTTCTTCTTCTGAATATATATTATTTATACAATTATAAGTTGATTCGGATACTAGATTTTTACTTTCAACTATCTTTTTGAAATTTAACCTATTTTTCATTACATCCTCCTTGACAATTTACTATTTTTATGCTATATAATAACAATTATCACATTTATTTATCATTCTAATACTTTAATTATTTCAAATAATGTAACCATATTTTTATTTCACTTATTTCTAAATTGTGTTAACAAAAGTGAACAGCTCTGAACAGATGTGAACAGCTCCAAATATATAAAACTGAATTATATAAATAATTTTTTAATTATTAACTTTTTTCAAATTTTTCTAAATTGTGTTAACAAAAGTGAACAGCTCTGAACAGATGTGAACAGCTCTTGATAAATTACTTATCTCATCTTATACCTTCCGTAACTATCTTTTTTTGATGTTCCTGTCCAAACAATCAAGTCTAAATTTATAAGTTTATTTAATAACTTTACTGCTGTTGTTTTTCCTCTATTTATAATTTTAGAAACATCTTCTGATGTCACTTCTCCTTTATCATTTATAACTTGTAGAACTTGTCTTTCTGCATAGTTTAATAATTTCCATTTATCTTTTATCGCATCAGATTTCTTTAATGTTTCTTGTTTTCTATTTGCTCTTACTGCAATATTGTTATCTAGTATTAATAATACAGAATTTCTGTCCGGTTCAGAATATACGGGATCTTTTAAATAAAATTTTTGCATTTCACTGTATATTCTTTTTACTCCTTCATTTAATTCTCTTACTATGCCTAACTCATTTAATACTCTTGCTATTTGAGGATTTCTAGAATATCTTTTATTTTTCATAGTTTCTAATGTTACAAATCCACCTAATTTACCTGGACTTAATATTTCTAGTCTATCATCAAATAGTTTTACAATTATATATTCTCCACTATTAGAATAATCTCTATGACATACTGCATTTACTAGACCTTCATACCATGCAAATTCAGGATATTCTGCAACAGTTTCAAAGACTCCATCCTCATTTAAGTGAGTAAATTCTCTTAATTGTGAATTTATAAACTCTCTAGATTGTTCTAATACTTTAAATAAGCACTTATCAAATGTTCTGTCTTTTATTATATTCATTTCTGTTCCTACTTGAAATTCTGTTCCTTCAAACTTTAATACTCTTACTCTTGCACTTGGTAGATAAACAGATGGATTTTTTCCAAATAAAAGCATCCCTGCTTTTGTCAAGTGATATTTACCATTTTTCTCTCTTAGAAATCCTCTTGCTTTTAAGACTTCTTCATTTGATAAATCAGTATCTATTTTATTTTTATATACTTCCATAACTTCTTCATCAATATCATTTATTGATGATTCTAATAGTATTTCAGCTTCAAAATCCCTTTCTTTTCTGTCATATTCTAAACTTCTTATTTGACTTGCATTTAATTTTATTGAGGAATCTCCTTGTCTACAATATACTTCATCTTTATTATTTCTAATTAAGTAATTTAGCTCGGGTTCAATATGGAATAGTAATATATTATCTTCTTCACCTTTTTCATTTTGAATATTTACTAGTTCTATTCTATATGTTGGTGTATTCTTTAAATAATTCGTTACAACTTTTTGAAATTCGTTCAATTTATTGTTTCCATATGAATTAAATCCCTCTATTTTCCCATCATCAGTTATACCTAGAGCGATAAGCCCTCCATTAGAATTTGCAAAAGAAGCAATTTCATTTGCTAAATCTTGCAAAGATATTTTTGCTCTCTTTCTATCAAAATACAAATTTTCTTTTTCATTTTTTAAATAATCTAAATTTATTCTTGAATTTATTTTAGATAAACCCATTTTTTCACCTCATTATATTTTATTCTTATAATAGTATTTTTATTTTATCATATATTTAAAAATTATTAAAGCCTTGGTACATATGTATATAAGAGTATTAATATTTTTAAGACTTACAACTTCACTTTATTCAGTTGCATAAATATGTGCATATATATTATATTATCTGCATATATTTTTAAATTATATATGCAGATAAATTCTAATTTTTTTAAATAAAAAATAATTAATTTACAAATCACCTCTTACATAACTAACTTGCTCTTGCTCCTCTTAACTCTAGTGCGTGTTTTAAAGCAGTTGCAGTAACAGCACCTGTTGCTATTTTAGCAATTTCTTCAACAATTTCTTTTTCATTAAGTAATGATATATTTGTTGTAGTTTTTCCTTCTTCTACATTTTTCACAACTTTATAATTATAATCAGCACTTGCTGTAAGAATTGCTTGATGTGTAATAGCAATAACCTGATGATTTTTAGAAATGCACTTTATTTTCTCAGCAACAGCTTTTACAGCACTTCCGCTTATACCTGTATCAATTTCATCGAATATTATTGTTGAAACTTTATCTACATCACTTAATACAGTTTTTATTGCAAGCATTATTCTCGCTATCTCTCCACCTGATGCAATTTTTACTAAAGGTTTAAAATCCTCACCTATATTTGTTGTAACAAGGAATTCTACTTTATTTAAACCATTAATATTAAATTTTTCATCCTCATTATATTCTATATCAACTTTAAAAGTAGCCATATTCATTTCTAAATCTTTTAAATGTTTATTTATATTTTCTTCTAAAACAAAAGCATTCTTTTTCCTAATATCATTTAATCTAACAGCTAATATTTTCATTTCATCTTTTAATAAATCTAGTTTTTTTCTTAAATTATTGTTATACTCTTCTAAATTTTCTAGTTCCATAATTTGTGTTTCCAGTTCATCTTGGTATTTTAAAATATCTTCAATAGTACTACCATATTTTCTTTTTAAGGAAAATATTAAATCAAGTCTTTTTTCAGTCAAATTAAATTCTTGCTCATCAAATTCTAAATTTTCTTTATAGCTATTAAAATCACTTAAATATTCTTGTAATTCATAATACATATTTTTTATACTGGCAGTTCTACTACCATAACAAGTATTAAAATTTTCTATTTTTTCAAGTGGTTTTATAATATTTTCAAGTTCAACTAAAATGTTATTTTCAAGTTTAAAAGTAGTAATATTTAATGATTCAGATATTTTCTCAAAATTTTTCATAGCTTCTTTTTTTTCTTCTAGTATAGCTTCTTCCTCTACTTTTAAATCTGCTTCTTTAATCTCGTTTAATTGGTAATTTAATAAATCAAGTTTTCTTTGTCTTTCTATATCATCGACATAATTTTTACTAAGTTTTTCTTCTATATCTTTATATTCTACATATAATTTCCTATATTCAGTTAATGTATCTTTTATTTCATCTTTACTAAAATCATTTAAAAAATCAATATGAGTTTTACTATCCATTAAACTTTGATTATCATATTGTCCATGTATATCTATAACATTCTGAATAAAATTCTTTAGTTCAGATACACTTACAAGTCTACCATCAATTTTACATAGATTCTTTCCATTTAGATATACTTGCCTTGAAACTACTATATACTCATCTGAAAATAATTTATCTTCATTTGATACATGTATACAAGCTTCAACAGAAGCAAATTCTTCATCTTTTTTAATCATATCTTTAGAAAATCTGCCTCCACATATCATATCAATTGACTTTATTATTAAAGTTTTTCCTGCCCCTGTTTCACCAGTTAAAACATTAAAGCCATTATTAAAATCAATTGTTAAATCTTTAATTATCCCAATATTTCTTATATGCAATGTACTTATCATATATATCACCTCAAAAAGAACTTTTGTTTATATTTGTATTTTACTACTAGTTAAATCAAATGTCAATACTTTTTTAAACAAAAGTTCTTTTTTATATATTTTTTAATTTTTCATATTCTTCCAAAACGCATATATTTAAGTATTTTTCAAGATTATACTTATCATTATTTTTTAGCATTTTTCTAATCATTGTAGCTGATATTGGTATTAGATTTCTATCTATTTTATTACAGTATAGTTTATCTATTTTATCCTTACTAAAACACTTCTCTATATTTTTATCACTACCATATATTATATAATCTGCCTCTTTATGAACAGTATTTTTTACTAATTTAAGTATATTATCTCCATAACTTGTATCTAGTTTTTGATTTGAAACAAAAGGTACTACAATTACTCTGTTATTTTTTATCTCATTACTATATACTTTATTTACCAAATGTATACGATAATCTAAACTATATGAAGTTTCTTTAGAAATATTATCTGATGTAACAATTACTACAACTTGCTTACAGTCTTTTAATGCTTCATTAATTAACTGTTCATGCCCTATATGTATAGGAGAAAATCTACCAACGATAATTCCACAGTTAAATTTAAAATTTTCCATAATTAATTCCTCATTATATAATTATACTTCAAGGAATTCTTTTGTCAAGATTATATATCTACAGGTGTCCTATTTTCATATATTTTATCTAGTTTTTCATCAGGGAAATATTTATCATAGAACTCATCTATACTATTTTTAGGTGGAATATTTTTTCGCCTTTCATATTGTCTTACAGATGAAAAAATAGTAATAACTATATTAAATACCATAAATATTATAGCAAGCCAAGTAATAGGAATTGCAATTTTTCTTGGGATACTTTCAATAAATCTTGAAAGTATAGGATATATCCACTTAATGTATATTATCCCAAGTATTCCCCAACCTATTGAATAAAGTATAGTAGTTCTTCCGTCTATATTAGATATCAAACCTGTATAGTCCCATGAAATTGTACCAAAAAATCTTTCTTCAAAAAAAGAATATAAAAATTCAAGTACTCCGCCAAAAAATGCAGTTATCAAAAACAATACAGTCATATTCTTAAATTTACTTGCAACTATTGTATATATAACTGCTCCCATTCCATATACTATTGTAAACGGTCCAAAAATCAATTCTTGTTTACTAAAAACACTTCCTGTATGTACATATTCAAGCATTACCTCATACAAAAATCCAATAATACTGCCAATTATAAATATCCAAAAATATTTATAAAAGCAAAAGCCTTCAGCAAATTTTTTCTTTTCATTTTTCTTATCCATATGCTTTCACCATTATAAATATTATTTTCTAATAGTTATAATATTATTCAATTAGTAATCTAACTAATCATCTTTTTTGCTTGTATATTATATATTACGCTACTTAATATACTTTCAGGTAAAATTTTACTAAAAAATACTGCCAATTTATTTTTTATACCAGGAATAATAACTTGTTTTTTCTTAAATAATTTTTCAATACTATATTTTGCAACATATTTAGCACTAATAGGCTTTACACTATATTTTATATTTAAGTTATTATTAAAATTTGTATCTACTGGCCCAGGACATAATACACTTACAGTAACATCTTTTTTCTTCTTTTTAAGTTCTTTATTTATACCACAAGAAAGCCTATATACATATGATTTTGTAGCATAATATGTAGCCATAAGTGGACCACTTGAAAATGCAGCACTAGATGCTATATTTAATATATATCCTTTATCTTTCTTTATCATTTTATCTAAAAATACTTTAGTTAATATATGCAGTGCAACAATATTTAAATTTATCATTTCAAGTTCTTGTTTTAGTTCTATTTCATTAAAATCTCCTATTGCACCTATACCAGCACTGTTTACTAAAATATCTATATCAATATCTTTGTACTTACTAACTAATTTATCTACATTTTCTCTATCTGATAAATCTATTACTTCTATATTTACATCATTTATACATTCATTTTTTAATTTTTCTAATCTTTCTTTGTTTCTTCCAACTGCAATTATATTATATCCTTTTTTATCTAGTTCTTTTGCAATTTCATATCCAATTCCAGAAGATGCTCCTGTAATTAACGCTAGCACAAATACTCCTCCTTTAAATTTTAAACCCTGTTAGAGTTTTATCTAACAAGGTTTTATATACTACTTTTCTCTTCCAAATAAACTTAGTAATCTTAAGAATATATTAATAAAATCAAGATATAACTCCATTGCTCCATAAATGTGAATTTTTTCGGCAGGTACATTTAAACCATATTGCATCATTTTTATTTTTTGTACATCCCAAGCAGTTATACCAAAGAAAACTATTAAGACTGCCCAGTCAATTATTGTATCTATTATATCTGCACCAATAAAAATATTTATAACACTAATCACTATTAAAGCAAGTAATACCCATATTAACATATTTCCAAATTTACTTATATCTTTTTTTAGAACTCCACCAACGAAAGCAAATATTCCAAACAAGGCTGCTGCGACAAAAAATACAATAATAATTGATTTCATATCATATAGTAAATATATTGTAGATAATGTTAAGCCATTAACCACCGCATAAATAAAGAATAAAATAGCAACACCCATAGGTGATAATTTCTTAAATAGTAATGAAAAGATAACAACTACAACTAATTCAATTATTAATATTACAGCAAATGAAAAATTAGATACTAGTTGTTCTGCATAACCTGTTGCATAAGTAAAATATGAAATTAAGCCTGTTGCAAACAATCCTGCAAACATCCATAAAAATACTTTTGTAAATAAATTTGTTGGAGTTTCTATAGCTCTATTTTCAATATTATCTTCAGGCATAGAAAGCACCTCCTCTATACTATACATTATAATACAATTATAACATTTTTACAACTTTTTTATACTCCTAAACTAATTTTATTTTAAAAATTCTCATCAAGTAAAAAATCTATTATATTAACATGTTTTATACCATTATATTCATAGTTCATCTTATCTAAAGATATTACATATTTAGGATAATTATCTTTTATAGAATCATAAGCTCCAAATTCTCTTTTTTTAGTATCTTCATTTGGTATACTAAAAGCTACTTGTACATATATTTTTTTATCAGGTTTAGTTGCAACAAAATCTATTTCACCTTTTTTTGTTTTTCCTGTATAAACATCATACCCTTTTATTAGCAATTCATTAAATACTATGTTTTCCAAAGCATATGATTTATCTATTTCTGTTTTATTATTTTTTATTTGGGCTATTCCTAAGTCTGTAACATAATATTTATTTAATGTTTTTAATATCGCTTTTCCATGTATATCATATCTATATACTTTTTTTATTAATAATGCTTTGCAAAGTGCATCAATATATGAATAGATTGTAACAGTTGAGACATCTCTTCCTTCATTTCTCAAAAAATTAATTATGTTTTCTGCTGAAAATTCTCTGCCAATAGTATCAATTATATATTGCAAAATCAAATTAAAAAGTGCTGTATCTCTTATTTTTAACCTTTCTACAACATCTCTTAATATAATAGAATCAAATACACCATATAAATAATTTTTTATAGATTCCTCTTTTTTAAATTCAAATCTATTAGGTAAACTTCCCCATTTCATATAATCATAAAATATTTCATCACTAGATTTACTTTCATTTAATAATTTCAATACCTCTATATATGATAATGGACTTATTTTAAATGACACATACCTTCCAGAAAGTACAGTTGATAATTCCTCGGATAACAATCTACTATTTGAACCTGTAATAAATATACTTACTTTTTTAGAAGCACGAAGTGAATTAATTACTTTTTCAAAGTTATCAACATTTTGTATTTCATCAAAAAATAGATAATATATCTTATCATCTTTTATTTTATCTTTAATATACTCATTTAATTTTTTATAATCTGTTAGTTCTTCAAAATCTATAAACTCAAAATTTATATATATAATGTGTGATTTTTCAACGCCTTTTTCTATAATTTCTTCCATTATTTGTTCTAAAATTACAGACTTTCCACATCTTCTTATTCCCACTAATATTTTTATTAAATCACTATCATAAAATTCCCTTATTTGACTTAAATATTTTTCCCTTTTTAACATACATAATCACCCTATTATAATTATATATTAAAAAACAATTTTTGTCAAGTTGTTTTTGTATAACAAAATAACTTTTTATTTTTAGAAGTTATTTTTATATAGTAAAATAACTTCTAATGTGATTTTAAAAAAAGTCAGGAAGAAAATTATTTTTCTTTCCTGACTTTTTAACTATTTAATACTATTTAATATACCTCTTGCAGCAAGTATTCCACTAGCTCCAGCTTGTGCTAAGCCTCTTGTAACTCCCGCTCCGTCACCTATTGCATATAAATTTTTATGCTTAGTTTCAAGATATCTTGATAAATATTTTGGTCGTGCACTATAATATTTTACTTCTACTCCATATAACAAAGTATCATTATTAGCTGTTCCAGGTGCAATTTTATCAAGCTTCTCTATCATCTCAATAATATCTGTTAATTGATTATACTGAAGCACATAACCTAAATCTCCAGGAGTAGCAGAAGTAAGTGTTGGACGAGTAAAACTTTTTGCAAGTCTTTTCTCATTAGTTCTTCGTCCTTTTTTTAAATCGCCATACCTTTGAACAATTATACCATTTCCAAGTAAATTTGAAAATGACGCTGTTCTTTTTCCATATTGATATGGATCATTAAAAGGCTCTGTAAACTTTGTACTAACAAGTATTGCAAAATTAGTATTATCACTTCCAAGTTTTTCATCTGCATAACTATGTCCATTTACTGTTATCGTTCCATCAGTATTTTCATATACAACATAACCTGCAGGATTCATACAAAATGTCCTAACCACATTTCCACGACTTGAAATATACTTAATTTTTGATTCATAAACATTATCAGTAATATGCTTAAATATTTGATTAGGAAGTTCCACTCTTACACCAAGGTCTATTTGATTATTTTCCATCTCTATATCAAGATTTTCTCTACATATTTTTGAAAACCATTCAGCACCAGATCTTCCCGGAGCTACTACTACATATTTTACACGCATACTCTTTGTTTCATTATCTTGACAATTATAATATAGTATATAATCTTCATTTTTTTGTTTAGAAATCACTTTTATTTCTGTATTGCAAAGAATATCTACCTTGTCACTTAAATAATCATATAACCTACATAGTATTTTATAATTATTTTCCGTTCCTAAGTGTTTAACTTTTGCATGAAGTAAATGAAGATCGTACTTTAAAGCCTCTCTTTCAATTTCTTTAGCACCTTCTGTTTCTGTAGAATATACTTTATCAGTTGCACCAAATTCCATATTAATTTTATCTACATACTCAATAAGTTCTAATACTTCCTTATCATCTACTAACTCTGTAAGCCAACCGCCAAACTCAGTAGTAATATTGTACTTACCGTCTGAAAAGCCTCCTGCGCCACCAAAGCCATTCATTATACTACATCTTTTACATTCAATACACTTTTTATTAGTATTTTTTATAGGGCAACTTCTTTTAAGAATCACATTTCCCTTATCAATTAATGCAATCCGTAATGTTGATTTTTTTGACAACTCATAAGCTGTACATATTCCTGCTATACCTGCTCCTATAATTGCAACATCATAATCATACATATTAAATCGTTCCTTTCATAAATTATTATTTTTAAGAAATATAACTATTTCACAAACATTATATCATCAATGTCAAGTAATTATTTATATATTTTTTTCTTTTTTTCTATTTATATTTTTTATATAATATGTTATTATTATATTAAATTATTATTACAAAAAGCCAAATGTTAACTTTAAGTGACAAATTTCAAACTAAAATTGGTAGAAAAAAATACATTATTTTTGTATAATATAATTAGATAAATTACGATATATAATTATTGTAAAATCAAAGGAAAAAAGGGGATTAAAATTATGAAATTTAATGAAAAGTTAACCAATTTAAGAAAGCAAATGGGAATATCACAAGAAGAACTTGGCTACAAGTTAAACGTTACAAGACAAACTGTATCAAAATGGGAATTAGGACAAACAACACCTGAGATGGACAAGCTAGTTGAAATGAGCAAATTATTTAATGTTAGTGTTGATGAGCTAGTAAACGAAACACAAACACAAACAAATATAGAAACCTCATTTGATATAGCTGAAACTCAAGAAGAAAATACCACTAATTCTAATACTCAAATTGAAGATAAAACAATTAATACTAATTCAACAATAGAAGATAAAACAATTAATAAAAAAGGTAAAAGAGAAACAAGTATTATAACAATAATAGTAATTGCATTAGTTGTAATAGTTATTGTTATATTAATAAGATTTTTTGCAGGCTTTACATTATTTAAAAATGAAGCTAATAAACAAAAAGGGTTTTTTGATAGTTTCTTAAATATTTTTAATAAAGCAACTGATATAGCAACTGATACAATAAATGATGCAAAAAATAATATAAACGAGTTTGAAAAGGATTTTAACGCAAGTAATTTTAATAGTTTCATAGAAATGTATAAAGGCACAGTTGTTGGTAGTAAAATTAATTCTGCTTTAGATGAAATAAGTACAAGTAACAAGAAAAATGAAAAGAAAATAATTGTAAAATATAATGGAACTGAAACACAAGACCCTGTAGAAATAACAAATATAAAAAAAGATATTGTTAATTCAGATGAATATGAACTATCATTTGACTATGATGAAGCAGGATATATAAATAAAGCTACTATTGAAAAACTTAAAAAAAAAGTTAATGAATTTGATAAAAGTATGTTTAATATGGGGCTTGAAATGTATAGTGGCTCAAATATGGGTGGAAGTGTAATTTCAATATTAGATAAAGTAGTTACAAGTAATAAGAAAAATGATAGGAAAATAACTGTAAAATATAAAGAAACGCAAACTCAAGATGAAGCAACTATTAAAAATATAAAACAAAAAATTGACACATTTACAAATTATAACATTTCATATAACTACGATACAGATGGTTTTATAAACGAATTAACTATTGAAAATATGTAATAAAGGAGATTAAAATTATGATAATATTAATTATAGTAGCAATTTTATTAATTATAATACTTGTTATGTATAACAATTTAGTAAGATTAAGAAACAAAGTAACTCAGGCAAAATCAGGTATAGATGTATATTTAAATCAAAGATTTGACTTAATACCAAATCTAGTTGAATGTGTAAAAGCATATTCAAAACATGAACAGGATTTATTCACAGAAATAACAAATTTAAGAGCAACACATATTAACAATCAAGATAATCTAAAAGATTCAGAAAATTTAAATAATAAAATGAATCAACTTATAGCAATTGCAGAAAATTATCCAGAATTAAAAGCAAACGAACAATATTTAAATCTACAAAATAATTTAACTAAACTTGAAAGTCAACTACAAGCTGCAAGAAGAATTTACAATAATGAAGTTACAAATTACAACACAAAAATAGAAGTAGTTCCTTCTAATCTTATAGCAAAGTTATTTGGATTTAAACATGCAGATTTATTTGAAATTGAAGAATATAAAAAAGAAAATATTAATATAAATATCGAGGGATAATCTATGAAAACATTTGAAGAAATATATAATGATATACAAAATAATACTACTACTGAATTTAATGAAGCTTTTAATGACCATAAAGCAAAAAAACAAAAAGCAAAAAAAATCTCACTTACTATCTGTTTAATAGGTGATTTGTTATTTGTAATATTTGCTATTATAGTTATTTCAAACTTAAAAGGTTTTGGAACACTGTTCTTTGTAATGCCATCAATTATGATTGCAATTATCTTTAATGTACTTACTTATGTTATTGTATATGTTTGTGTTGGTGGTAGTAAACAATATTCTAAATTAAATAGTTTGTATAAAAATAAAATTATACAAACACTTATAGCTAACTTTTATACTAATTTAGAGTATTTTCCAAATAAAGAAATGCCAGAATATATATATGAAAAGTTAGATTACGAAGATTACGACACATACGAATCAGATGATTATTTTGAAGCATTAATTGATAATAAATATAGTATACAAATGGCTGAAATAAAAACTGAAAGAATAGAAAGAGAAGAATATAATTTAAATAACAAAAATATGTATAGGACACCTTATGAAAAACAATTTGATAGATATAACGTGGCAAATACAAACACTAATACTAGATACATAACCGAATTTCACGGACTCTTTTCTAAAATTATAATTGATAAATCTATTAATAGTACATTAAAAATAACACCAAATAGTATAATATCCTTAGATAGTAATAAATTAAACATGGACTCTAGTGAATTTGAAAAATACTTTGATGTTAGTGCTTCTGATAAAATTATAGGTATGCAACTTTTAACATCTGATGTTATGCAAGACTTAGTTGATTTTAAAATTAAAACAAATATGCAATATGATATTACAATTATAAATAACGAAATATATATAAGATTCCACTCAGGAGAAATGTTTGAAGCAAAAAATATTAATAATAATAGTTTAGATAAATCAGAAATCGAAAAATATTTTTATATGCTTAATTTTACATACAATTTATCTAAGAAATTAATAGATGTAATAAATGAAACACAAATATAAAATTACAAGGACTATTTTGTATTTTAATCAAAATAGTCCTTGTTAAAGTTTATATTATTTTTTATCAATAATAACCTCATTATCTTTTAATATAACTTTTATACTATCTCCGTCTTTTATTTTTTTATCAAGTATAGCTTCAGCAAATTTATCCTCAATATTACTTTGTATAGCACGTCTTAAAGGTCTTGCTCCATACACATCATCAAACCCAACTTTTGATATATGTTTTATAACATCATCAGATATATCGATTTTCATATTTTTATCTTTTATTCTATTTTTAAATTCATCAAGCATTAATTTAGTTATCTTTTCAATACTACTTTCATCTAACTTTTTAAATACTATAATCTCATCAAGTCTATTTAAAAATTCAGGTCTAAATAATTTTTTAAGCTCACTCATTACCTCTGACTTAGTTTTTTCATAATTTTCATGAGCATCCTCTTTATTAATGAATCCTAACTGCTTTTTCTCTACTATATTTCTAGCACCTGCATTTGATGTCATTATTATAACGGAATTTTTGAAACTAACAGTTCTTCCATTTGAATCAGTAAGTCTTCCATCTTCAAGAATTTGAAGTAGCATATTAAATACATCAGGATGTGCTTTTTCAATTTCATCAAATAGTACAATGCTATATGGTTTACGTCTTACTTGTTCTGTTAACTGACCGCCATCATCATAACCAACATATCCAGGAGGTGAACCAATAAGTTTTGATACACTATGAGATTCCATATACTCAGACATATCAAGTCTTATCATAGCATTTTCATCACCAAATAAGTTTTCAGCAAGTGCTTTTGTAAGCTCAGTTTTTCCTACTCCTGTTGGACCAAGGAACATAAATGAACCTATTGGCCTTTTCTCATCTTTTAGACCTACTCTTGCTCTTTTTATTGCTCTTGCTAAAGCTTCAACTGCTTCATCTTGTCCTATTACTCTTTTCTTTAGAGTAACGTCAAGTTCTTTAAGTCTTTTAGCCTCTGTTTCGGTAAGCTTAGATACAGGTATTTTAGTCCAATTTGAAACTACATCACATATATCTTTCTTTGTTACTGATGCCTCTTTAGAAGCCTCCTTTTTCTCCCAATCAAGTTTTGCACTCTTTATTTCTTCCTTTAATTTTTTTTCTTCATCTCTTAATTTTGCAGCCTTTTCAAAAGATTGAGAAATAATTGCCTCCTCTTTTTCTTTTGCAAGACTCTCTATTCTTTTTTCCAAATCTTTTATACTCTTTGGCATTGTCACACTTTTTAGTTTTATCTTAGAACAAGCCTCATCAATTAAATCTATTGCCTTATCTGGCAAATACCTATCATTTATATATCTTTGTGATAAAGTAACAGCTTCGCTAATTGCCTCATCTGTTATTTTAACTTTGTGATGCGCCTCATATTTATCTTTTAATCCTTTTAATATTTTAATTGTATCCTCACTATTTGGTTCATCTATTAGAACGCTTTGGAAACGTCTTTCAAGTGCACTATCTTTTTCAATATATTTTCTATACTCATTTAAAGTAGTAGCACCTATTATTTGTACTTCTCCTCTAGAAAGCAAAGGTTTCAAAATATTTGCAGCATCCATTGCTCCCTCTGCAGCACCCGCACCGATAATTGTATGCATCTCATCGATAAATAATATAACATTACCTGCTTTTTTTATTTCCTGAAGTGATTTTTTTAATCTTTCTTCAAAATCTCCTCTATATTTTGCACCTGCTATCATTGATGACATATCAAGAGATACAACCCTTTTATTTTTTAGTATTTCAGGTACTTTCATATCAACTATCATCTGCGCTAATCCTTCAACAACCGCCGTTTTACCAACACCAGGTTCTCCAATTAACACAGGATTATTTTTTGTTCTTCTACTTAGTATCTCTATTATTCTTTGAATCTCACTATTTCTACCAATAACAGGATCAATTTTCCCATCTTTTGCAAGTGCAGTTAAGTCTTTACCATAGCTATTTAAAGTAGGTGTATTATTTGCACCACTACTACTTTCACTTGAACTATCAGTATATGCTGACATAGGTGAATCTTCGCTAAGTAATCTTAAAAGGTCTGCAAAAATTCTTTGAGGGTCAATATCAGCATCAATTAATATTCTTACTGCTACACTATCTATTTCTCTCATAAGTGAAAGTAATATATGTTCAGTTCCAACGTAATTTTGCCCCATTCTCTTTGACTCTCTTGCACTATTTTCAATAATTCTCTTAGCTCTTGGTGTAAACTCAGGCTCCTCATTTAATGTATTCATTACACCATCTATTTTTAATATCTCATTTTGCACATATTCTGATGTAAGTCCTTGTTTTGCAAGTATCTTGCTTGCAAGTCCTTCTCCTTCTGTAACAAGACCATAAAGTATATGTTCAGTTCCAATAAAAGAATAGTTATATTGTGCTGCAAAATCCCTTGCAATTTCTAAAACTTCAGTTGCTCTGCCTGTAAATTCATACATATTAATTCAACTCCTCTCTTATATATTTTGCTCGTTCTATTAAATCTTCTTGCTTAGATAAATCTTTCTTTAAAACTACTTTTAAAGTATTTTCAAGTATATCAACCATTAGTCCCTGCACTTTTTCTAAACTAACATCCTCAATTAATTTTATAGCTACACCAAGTCTTAACTTAGAAAGTAAATTTAAAGCTTCTTCTTCACTTAAAATTCTTGCATTTTTTAATATTCCATAAGCTCTACATATATCATCTTCAAAACGAATATTTTTGTTTTTTAATATTTCTCTTGCTTTTCGTTCTTGTTCAACTATAGAGGTAACAATCGCTTTTATACCTGAAATAATATTCTCATCGCTCATTCCAAGTGTTTTTTGATTTGATATTTGATACATATACCCATCATCAGTTGAATTTTCTCCATAAAGTCCTCTAACTGATACACCAATACTTGCCGCTTGATCAAGTAATTTATTTAAAAGCCCTACCTTAGCAAGAGCCGGTAAATGCAAAAGTACAGATACTCTCATACCACTTCCTACATTAGTTGGACAAGCAGTTATATAACCATACTTTTCATTTTTTATTATATCAATTTTATTCTCTAGTTCATCTGTAACTTGTACAAGTTCCCTGTAACATGAATCTATATCAAACCCTGGTTTAAACGCTTGAATTCTTAAGTGATCTTCTTCATTTACCATAGCTACTATAGAATTTGTATCATTTGTTATAATAGCACCATGACTACTTCTTAAAAACTCCTTTGATATAATTCTTTGTTCCACAAGACTTAATTTATTAACATCGTCAATATCTTTCATTCTTAAAAGCTTATATTTATCCTTATTGATTTTATTTGAAAGCAAATCTATAACTTCTTCCTTTTCATTTGCAGTCATTATATTTGGAAATTTATATCCTTTAATATTTCTTGCAAATCTTACTCTTGAATATATAACTACATCTGAGTCTTTAGATATCTCTTTAACCCACATAAAACTTACCTACTTTCCTTCTAATTCTTTTATTTTATCTCTAATTACTGCTGCTTCTTCATATTTTTCTTGTTCAACTAGAGTTTGTATTTGTTCTTTAAGCCTATCAATTTCTGCCTCTTTACTATCTCCAGCATCTTTTACAGCTCTCTTTTTTAGTTTTATATGTCTATTTTTTCCATGTAATTTTATAAATAACTCATCTAAAGTATTTTCAAATGTATTATAACAATCTTCACATCCAAACATTCCAGTTTTAGCATAATCATCTAATGTATATCCACAAGTTTTACATTTTTTTGTTTCTTCAATATTCAATGAACTTGGTATTGATATAAACATTGGAGAAAAAATATTTGAAAAATCAGTAAATCCCATTTTATCTGCACATTGTGCACATAAATATATCTCTTGTTTCTTACCATTTATATTTTCTTTATACCTAACTGTTGCTTCTCTTTTACCACAACTTTGACATTTCATTTTAACCACTCCTTTAATTTATCATATTAATTATTAAGTTTTTAAATATATCAGCTCTTACATTATCTCTATCTAATTTATTAACTTTATCTAAACTTTTATCTGATACAGCTATTTTTATAAGGCTTGCCGTCTTCTCATCCAATATATTATAGCTTATAAAATCTTTCAAGTAAATATCTATGACACTTTGTGACAATTTACTACCTATCTTGTCAATTATATCTGCAACTTGTTCTGACTTACTTAAATCAGTTTTTATTATTTTTATATAACCTCCACCACCTCTTCTACTTTCTACATAAAAACCCATTTCAGGAATAAATCTAGTGGAAATAACATAGTTAATTTGAGAAGGTACACAATTAAACATTCTACTTAAATCGCTTCTCTTAAGCTCCACTTCGTCATTATCCCTTATTATATCTTTTATATATTCCTCAATTAAATCAGATAATTTCATAATTCATCTCCTTTAATTTTTAACTTTGACTTTCTTTGACTATTATACATCAATAATTTTAGTTTGTCAATATATTTTAAAAAAATTTGTCTTAAATTGGGTAATAAAGTAAAAAATATTGAATAAGAATTATATAAATGATATAAATAAAAACATATAATAAATGCACTAAATATGACTATATAAAGGGAGGAATTTTCTATGAATAATAGAGATATAACTTGTGTTAATCAAGATTTATTTAGCAGTTGTTCATATTTAAAAGAATTTTCTGCTTTCGTATTACAAGATATAAATAATATTAATCTAGATAAAATTATAAGATGTAAATTATATAAGGTTTTTCAAAGAAATAAGGAAAATGTAGAATTTTTACTTAGTTATTATGATAATGATAAAAATAAAATAATAACTTTAAAAAATAGCATTGCTTTAAACGAATTAACCACCTTTATTCTAGCTAGTATAAAGGAATATACAGATATATTTATCACTTTTAGTAGTTATAAATATAAATATGGTTATTTAATTATATCTAGTAATACAAAATGGTTCTATAATAAATGTTGGGGTGTAAAATAAATTTTTACACTTCAACATTATTTTTTAGTAAAAAAATTGCAATT
>CANPWO010000006.1 GCA_947584535.1 uncultured Clostridia bacterium | reverse complement strand
AAATATACGAGTTAATGCAATTGCTCCAGGAATGATAGATACACAAATGAATAGTCATTTAACAAAAGAAGAAATAAATGATTTTGTTAATGAAATTCCACTTGGAAAAATAGGGAAAACACAAGATGTAGCTAATGTTGTATCATTTCTTGCATCTGATAAATCAGAGTATATTACAGGTCAAGTAATAAATGTTGATGGTGGAATAGTAATATAAAAGCTAAAATAATATGAATGTATTTTAAATTACATATATATATTATTAATATTTTGTTTTTTAATTAATCTATATGTCTAATTTGTAAAAAAAAGCATAGAATATAAGTATACCAGTTGACTTTATACAGTAAACATGGTATACTATTAATAGCAAAGAAATGAGCTATTTATTAAAAGTGGTTTTACTGTATCCAATCAAAAACAGTCTTATAAAGTGGTTTTACTGTATCCATTTAAAAACAGTCTTATAAAGCGGTTTTACTGTATCCATTTAAAAACAGTCTTAAAAGTATGGGTGTCCTGTAAAGGATGCCCAATTTTGTATAAGGAGAAAAAATATGCATAAAGAATATATAAATTGGTATATAGTTGATAAAAAATATATTGATTATTTAAAAAGATATGATAATAAGGTACAGAATATTGAATATAAAAAATCATCAAAACCTTACATAGGTATCGTTTTTAAAGTTAACAATTTTAATTATTATGTACCAATATCATCACCAAAGCAAAAACATTATTTAATGAATGAAAATACTGATTTCTTAAAAATAGATGATGGTAAAAAAATATTATCTGTAATTAATCTTAATAATTTGGTTCCTATTTTAGATAATGAAATAACGTTATTAAAATATGAAGATATCTCTCATTATTTTCAATTTAAAGATAAAAAAGAAGAACAAAAATATGTAGCATTATTAAATATAGAAAAAAATCTAATAAACAAGAAAATAGATATTTTATTATGGCGTGCAAAAAAATTATATAGTATTAAATACAATAAACCAAATTCAAAAATTGCACATAGAACTTGTGATTTTAAATTATTGGAAGAAAAATGTATAGAATATAGTAGAATAAAGAAAATATTAAAAAAAGATAAATTTATTGATAATGAAGAAGTTTTATTTTTTATATATGAGAGTTTAGAAAATAATGATAAATTTGAAAATATTATACAATATTTTGAGAATAAAGGTACTAATATAAAAAATTTGAGCAAAGAAGAAATAAATAATATTGCACGGAAAATTATAATTATATATATTTTTGATATGTATAAAGAAAACGACCCATTGTAACGGGTCGTTAAATTTTTGATTTTATTTATTTAATTTTTCGTACTCTTTTAGTTTTATTTTGTATTCAAGCATTTGAGTTAAGTACCTATAGTACATATATTGTTGTTCATAATACATTGCTGGATTCATTGCTTCAATTCCAGGCATCATATCATTTTGTTGTTGCATAAATTGTTGATTTTGATTTGAACTAAAATTATACGGATCAAAAAATTGTTGATTTTTATCCATGAAAACCTCCTTAAAATTATATAAATATGTATAAAACATATTTTTTAACAAATAATAAAAATGTAAACGTTAAATAAATGTTTACCCCCCTTCTTTTTTATAATATATAATTAAGTAGTCTAAGATAAAATAGGCTACTTTTTTATTTATATAAAAGTATATTTTTATCTTTATTTAATAATATGAACATGATATAATTAATATAACAAAAACATATAATTAATTTATACAATATGTTAAAAAAACATTGCAAATTTATGTAAAATATAGTATAATTAAAATAGAGATATTAATCGAAAAGTGGTTTTTTAAGTGGGAGATAAAAATGAAAGGAATAAAATCTAAGAAAAATGAAAATCTACCTACTAAATATAAAAAAGGAAAAAAAGTATTAAGAATATTAACAGGAATATTCTTGATATTATTCTTAGTTATATTTATAGGAGTATTAGTAATAGGACTAAAAGTATCAGATATAGTTGCAAATGAAATAGATAAATGTTCAGATTTTGTAGATTTTGTAGCATCGGAAGATTTTTATAAATTAGAACTTACAACTTTTTTATATGATAAAGATGAGAAACAAATATCTACACTTCATGGAAATGAAGATAGAATATATGTTAAGTATAATGATATACCTAGAGTAGTAATAGATGCGGTTACATCAATTGAAGATGAAAGGTATTATGAACATAAAGGAATAGATTTAAAAAGAACACTAGGTGCGGCATATACATATTTAACAAACAACGGCGATTCAGATTTTGGTGGAAGTACAATTACACAACAATTAGTAAAGAATGTAACAGACGACAAAGAAACAAATATAAACAGAAAAATAAGAGAATGGTATAGAGCTTATGTACTTGAAAGTAAACTTACAAAAGAAGAAATATTAGAACGTTATCTAAACACTATATATATGGGAGAAGGTGCTTACGGTTTTGAAGTAGCCTCAAAAAAATATTTTGGTAAAGATTTAAAAGATATTAATCTTGCTGAAGCAGCAGTACTTGCTGCAGCAATTCAATCTCCTGAAACTACAAACCCATTTAGAAATGAAGAGTCAAAAGCAAAACTACTTGAAAGAAAAAATATAGTACTTAAAAAAATGGAATCACTTGGAAAAATATCAACAATTGAATATAATGATGCAATAGTAACTCCAATAGAATTTAAGAAATCTTCTGCTGATAATGAAATTCAATCATATTTTGTAGATGCAGTGATAGAACAAGTAATTGCAGATTTACAAGAAAAAGAAAATATAACATATGAAGAAGCAAAGAAAAAAGTATATGTAAGTGGATATAGAATCTATACAACAATGGATTCAAAAGTTCAAAGTGCAATAGATAAAGCATACAATAATAAATCACTTTTCTATAAAGAAAAAAATGGTGATTTTATGCAATCAGCTATGGTAGTAATGGATCAAACAAACGGAAATGTATTAGGCTTAATAGGTGGAGCTGACAAAAAATCCGGTAACTTAAGTTTAAATAGAGCAACACAAAGTTATAGACAACCAGGTTCATGTATGAAACCAATTGGTGCTTATGGCCCAGCATTTGAGCAAGGAAAACTTAATCCAAACTCATATATTGAAGATAATCCAATTACTATAAATGGTTGGTCACCACAGAACTATTACCATTATTATAATGGAATAGTAACTGTTAGAAGAGCAATAGCAATATCAATGAATTTACCAGCAGTAAGAGCTAATATGACCGTTAGTCCAAGTTACGCATTTGATTTTGCAAAGAAATGTGGATTAACAAGTTTAGTAGAGGAGGATAAAGCAATATCACCTTTAGCATTAGGAGGACTAACTAAAGGAGTAACACCACTACAAATGGCAAATGCATATTCAACTATTGCAAATAAAGGAAAATATAATACACCTAAGTTATATACAAAAGTATTAGATAAAGATGGAAAGGAAGTATTATTTAAAACGTACGATCAAAAAAGAGTCATGAAAGAACAAACTGCTAATGATTTAATTACATGTCTTATGGATGTAAACACTTATGGTACAGGTGCAGGTTATGTAAAAATTGGTAACATACCAGTAGCAGGAAAAACAGGTAATAGTAATGATGATAAAGATCAATGGTATTGTGGCTTTACAGCATATTATACAGTAGTTTGTTGGAATGGGTACGACACACCAAGACCAATCGGAGCTAGGTCTTATGGGGATTATCCATATACAGCAGTAAAATTATTTAATACAGTAATGAATGATATATGTAAAAATAAATCTCCAAAACCATTAATTTAAAAAGAGGGAATTTTGTATGAAAAATGTAGTAGAAAATGAAGTAAATATACAAAATAAAAAGAAACGAAAATCTTTAAAAGTAATCTTAGTATCTATTATATTATTTGTTATGTTAGTAATTACAGCAAGTGGAATTTTAGTAGTATTTTCTAATTCTGAAGATATAGAAAGCATACTTGATGGCAACAGTTTAGATAGTAGATCTTTAACAACATTTATCTATGATAAAGATGGGAAAAAAATTGATGAGATATATGGCTTAGAAAATAGAACAGATGTTAAATATAAAGAACTGCCACAAAACTTAATAAACGCTATTGTTGCAATAGAAGATGAAAGATATTTTGAACATAGTGGTATAGATATAAAAAGAACTATTGGCGCTATATTTGAATATCTAACTAATTCAGGAGATTTCAGCTATGGTGGAAGTACAATTACACAACAATTAGTAAAAAATATAACAAATGACAATAAAACAAGTATAGATAGAAAAATAAGAGAATGGTATAGAGCTTATGTTTTAGAAACAAAATTTAGTAAAGAATATATATTTGAAACATATGTAAATACAATTTATTTTGGAGAAGGAGCTTATGGAGTTGAAGTTGCAGCTAAAACATATTTTGATAAACAATTAAGTGAATTATCACTTGCAGAATGTGCAACAATAGCTGCAAGCATACAATCTCCAGAGGTAACAAATCCATATATTTCTGATGAATCAAAAGCAAAATTACTTGAAAGAAAAAATTTAGTTTTAGATAAAATGCTGGAACTTAATATGATAACTGAAGCAGAATATAGTCTTGCTAAAGAAGAAGTTATCAACTTTAAAAAAGGAGATACTGGAAATAAAGTAAAAACATATTTTGTTGAAGCAGCTATAAATCAAGTAATTGAAGATTTACAAAAACAAGAAAATATAACTTATGAACAAGCTAAACAAAAATTATACACAGGTGGATACAAAATATATACAACACTTGACCAAAATGTTCAAAAAGCGATAGATAAAGCATATGATAATAAATCATTATTTTACAAAGATAAAAATGGTAACTTTATGCAATCAGCTATGGTAGTAATTGAACAATCTTCAGGTAATGTTGTAGGATTAATAGGTGGAGCAGATAAGAAAAATGCAAATTATGTTTTAAATAGAGCAACACAAAGTTATAGACAACCAGGTTCATGTATGAAACCATTTGGAGCATATGGTCCAGCATTTGAAAAGCAAAAATTAACTGCCGACTCAAGAATTCAAGACTCACCTATAACAGTTGGCTCATGGAGTCCAAAAAATTATTATGGATATTATAACGGTAATGTAAGTGTAAGACAAGCTATAGCAATGTCAATGAATTTACCAGCAGTAAGAGCTAACATGACAGTTGATGCCTCATACGCATACGATTTTGCAAAAAAATGTGGCCTAACAGGTTTAGTAGATGAAGATAAATCAGTCGCACCTTTAGCACTTGGAGGTCTAACAAACGGAGTAACACCACTACAAATGGCAAGTGCTTATGCTACTATTGCAAATGGTGGAGATTATAACGCACCAAAATTTTATACTAAAGTATTAGATAAAGATGGTAAACAAATATTATTTAAGAATTATTCTCCAACAAGAGCAATGCAAAAAAGCACAGCAGCAATGCTTACAAGTTGTTTACTTGATGTAACAAAATACGGAACAGCTGCAGGTTATGTTAAAGCAGGGAATATGCCAGTTGCAGGAAAAACAGGTAATACAAATGACGATAAAGACCAATGGTTTTGTGGTTTTACTCCGTATTATACAATCGCTTGTTGGAATGGCTATGATAAACCTAAAACTATAGGATATAGATCATATGGAAACTATCCATATACATCTGTAAAATTATTTAATACAGTTGTAAATGAGATAAGTAAAGGACAAGAAGTAAAACAATTTGATACATCAGCATCTCTTGAAGAAATAAGCATTTGTAATGTATCTGGTAATTTACCAAATTCTGGTTGTTATAGTAAAGGACATGTTGTAAAAAAGGTAGTTTCATCTTCTGAGAAACCAAAAGTATATTGTACAATACATAATGTTGTAGATTATCAACAAACAACTACTAATAATAATCAAAATCAAGATACAAGTACTGAAGAACAAAATAATGATACACAAACGGAAAATATACAAGAGAATTAATAATTTAAGCAAGTTATATATAACTTTAAAATTAATATAACTTGCTTATTTTAATTTAAGTTTTATCTTTGCTAAAAAATATGGTATGTATTAATACAAATAAACAAAGTAAAAAAATTGCAATAAAAACACAAGTAACATATGTTAGATTAAGACTATTAAAAAATTCAGTATATGTCATGTTATAATCGATACTTTTAAAAACTTGTATATTAGTATTAAAAGATATATTACTAAACTTAATTATACAAAAAGTAATAATAAATGATAATATACCTTGAATTAGTTTATAATAAACTAGTTTAGTAAATGAAAATTTATTGCTATTAATACACGAATATATTTGGCAAATTATACACAGACCACTAAATCCAAGCATAAATGATACAAGAGGAAGCTTAAATAAATCAACTATATTTAAATTAGATATATTACTAATTCCTTTTGTAACTTCAAAAATCCCACAAACTGTATTAGTAGCTAAGCTATTAACATTAAAAAACTCAAGTACAGTTTGAAAAATATTTGATATAAGATTAAAAAGAATAATAAATCCAAAAATATTTGCAAGAGTCATAAAGGATTTTTTTATACTATCTTTTATAACGTCAAAAAAATTTGATGCAGTATTTTTATAATTACTATTTAAAATAATTTCATTATTTTGTATAATAGTACTGTGTTTAAAATGCGTAACAAAAAAAGCAATAATTAAAGCACTTAAATAATGTGATATTAAAAGAATTATACCAATTTTCATATTTTTAAATATACTTATTCCAACAGTTGATAAGATAAATATAGGGTTACAATTATTAACAAATGCAAGGAGTTTTACAGCTTCATCTTTACTAATTTTTCCTTGCTCATAAAGTGTTACAACAGTTTTTGCTCCCATAGGGTATCCACATAAAAACCCTATTATAATTGCGGGAGTAGAGGAACTATTTAGTTTAAATATTTTCTTTGTAATACTACCTAATAGTTTAGAAAGTATATCTATTATTCCAGTATTTAATATAACTTCACTAAAAAATATAAATGGGAAAAGTGATGGTATAATGTTTAATATAAATAAAGAAGTACTTGATTTTACCGATTCAAAATTTTGTTTTGAAAAGCATAGTAATATAAAAAGAACAGTTATAAATACAACTAATTTTATAATATTATTTACCTTATATGATTTATAATAATTCATATTAACACCTAATATTATTTATGAACAAGGAGGATATAATATGCGATATACAACTGAGATGAAAGACTATCAGTTACTTGATATGGCAAATGGTGAAAAACTAGAAAAGTGGGGAGATTATATATTAATAAGACCTGATCCACAGATAATATGGAATAAAAAAACAAATGCAAAATTATGGGAGAAAGCACATGCAAGGTATATTAGAAGTAGTACTGGTGGCGGACATTGGGAAATGTATAAAAAAATACCTGAAAGTTGGAAGATAAGATATAAAGAATTAACATTTAATGTAAAACCTATGGGCTTTAAACATACAGGTTTATTTCCTGAACAAGCTACAAACTGGGATTATATCATAGATAAAATAAAGCAAAGAACTATGAAAAATGAGCAAGTTAATGTATTAAATCTATTTGCATATACAGGAGGAGCAACTATAGCGTCTGCATATGCAGGTGCAAATGTATGTCATGTTGATTCCTCACAAGGAATGACTACATGGGCAAAGGAAAATTTAATTTCAAGTAATTTAGGAGATAGGAAAGTTAGATATATAGTAGATGATGTTGTAAAATTCGTAAAAAGAGAGATAAGACGTTCAAATACTTATGATGTAATAATTATGGACCCACCATCATATGGTAGAGGTAAAAATAAAGAAGTATGGAATATAGAAAAAGATTTAAATAATCTTTTAATGCTTTGTTCACAGCTTCTAAGTAAAAATCCAATATGTATTGTTATTAATACATATACAGGTGGTTTATCTGGAACTATTATAAAAAATGCAGCAAATATTTGTTATGAAAAGAATAAAATAAAAAATATAATAAGTAGTGAAATCGGAATAAAACAGAAAGATAAGAATATATTTTTACCTTGTGGTATAACAACTATTGTGGAATTTTAGGTAAAATTATAATAGTAATATTGTAAAATTACCAAAATTATGGTAAAATATATATTAAGTTTTTAAAGGGGGAAATTAAATGTTATCAAATCCAAATGTAAAACAAATAATGCCAAAAGTAGGAAATAGATATGAAACAGCATTAGCAATTGCTAAAAGAGCAAGAAATATAGAAAAAAGAAGAGTATTAGAAGGTAGTACAGATATTAGAGATGCTGTAGATATTGCAGCAGAAGAAATTGCAACTGAAAAATCATATGTAAGAATAAATGGTCAATTTGTTGTTGAACCAAACCTTGAAGAAGATATAGTAGATATAGAAAATTTAAAAAAAGATATAATTAAGGAGTAATTATATGAAAAAACACATTATAACTATTACTGGCGATCATGCAAGTGGACAAGGAACATTATCTAATTTACTTAAAGAAAAACTTGGCTATGAGATTTATAGAAATGGTCAATATGTAAGAAGTTTGGCAAAAGATATGAATATGACTATCGTTGAATTTCAAGAATATTTAAATATGCATGAAGAATTAGATAGAGAAATTGAAAATAGTGCTAAAAATTATGCAGCTTCTCATGACAATTTGATTATTGATGCAAAACTTGGCTGGTACGTTGTACCTAGCTCTTTTAAAGTATATTTGAAAGTTGATTTAGATATAGCTTCACAAAGAGTATATAATGATGAAAATAGAAAAGATAGTGAAAGATTTAATAGTATTGAAGAAGTAAAGAAACAAATAAAATATAGATATAATGAAGAAAATAATCGCTGGTATAAAACATATGGAATTCATAGAGATGATATGTCAAATTACGATTTAGTAATTGATACAACTACTATGAACCCTAAAGATGTGTGTGATTTAGTAATAAAAGAATATAAAAAATGGTTAGAAGATTAGGAAAGGTGGTGAAAGAGATAATAAAATACAGTTAATTGTACTTTGTTATCTCTTTAATATATGGAAATTACAAGAAATATAAACCCTCATATTTTTAGAGGATATGATATTAGAGGAATATATAATGAAGATTTATTTGAAAGTACAGCCTATACAATAGGTAAGGCATATGGTACATATCTAAAACAAAAATTTAATGGAGACAAAGTAATTATTGGTGAGGATAATAGACTATCTTCTCCTGTACTTACTAATGCATTAATTGAGGGAGTACTGTCAACTGGTGTTGATGTGATATATTTAGGGCTTGTAACTAGTCCTATGTTATATTTTGCAAACGAAATATATGATATTCATGCTGGAATAATGGTTACTGCAAGTCATAATCCAAAAGAGTATAATGGTTTTAAAATCGCATTTGATGAAAAAGGAGAAATTTGCGGTGACGAAATTACAGACTTTAGGGATTTTGTATATAAAGCTGATTTTATTAATGGCAATGGTAGATTTGAAAAAGTAGATATAAAGAAAAGATATGTAGAAATGCTTGTATCTAAATTTAACTTTAAAAATAGATTAAAAGTAGTTGTCGATTCACGGAAATGGTACTGCATCAATTGTAGTAAAAGATATATTTGATAAATTAAACCTTGATGTAACATATATTTACTGTGATAGCAATCCTAATTTCCCAAATCATCATCCTGACCCAGCAGAAGCAGAAAATATGGTTGATCTTCAAAATAAAGTTAAAGAAATTGGTGCAGATATAGGTGTTGCTTTTGATGGTGACTGTGATAGAGTTGGTTGTGTAGATAATAAGGGAAATGTAATTTCAAGTGACTATTATATGGCAATAATGAGCAAATATATTCTTCCAACAGTTGATATTAAGGGAATAATGTTTGATGTAAGTTGTTCTAAAACATTATCAGATGAAATTAAAAAAAACGGTGGAGAGCCTAAAGTATATAAGACAGGTAATTCATTTATTAAAAGAGAAATGTTAAAAGAAGGATTGCTTTTTGGTGGAGAAATATCAGGGCATACTTTCTTTAAAGATAAATTTTATGGTTTTGATGATGGAATTTATGCAGGACTTAGAATGATTGAAGTATTAGATAACGAAACAAGAACACTTGCAGAAATTGAAAGTACATTAAAAAAATATTACTCTACACCTGTACTAAAAATAACTGTTTCTGAAGAAAGCAAAGCTGAAATAGTAGAAAAAGTAAAAAGATATTGTATAAATAAAGGATATAATACATCAACAATAGATGGTGCACGAGTTGAGTTTGATGATGGCTTTGCAATTATTAGAATGTCAAATACTAATCCAAAGCTTACAATTAGATTTGAAGCTGAGTCTAAAGAAAGACTAGAAGAATTAAAAGAAGAATTCTTAGGAGTTGTTAATAAATATATAGAAGAATGTAAATAGTTATTATTTAACTAAATTTAATATAAAATAACAGCAATAAAATAGAAAAAATGGTATCGTAAATGATGCCATTTTTTTATCCCATATTGAAAATATATATAAACTATGTTATACTTTATTCATAAATTATTTAAATCATTTTTTAATTAAAAAGGAGGGATAATATTATGTGCAAAAAAAGATAATGTGGTTGCTGAATATAGTCTAGGTGGAATTAACAATAATTTGTTTGCATCAAATTATACATACTATATGCCAGATAAAGAAGAATTAATTGCACAAGTGGAAAAGGTTATAAATGAAGAAAAAAATAAAAAATAAAGTTTATATAAATTATCCAGACATCTGGATAATTCAAAAATTGAGTTAAAAATTTAAAAAAAATTTAAGGTAATTTTTAGTGTATAATATAGCAGTATTATACTATATATTATACTAACTTCTATTTTTATTATACACTATATTATTTTAATTTATAATTAAATTCAATATAAACCATAAATTAATTAAGAAATCACAAAAGATAAAAAAATATTTTTTGTGTTTTTTCTCTATATATAATTATTGACTTAAGAACTAATGTTTTGTATAATATAGATGAGGTTAAAAATATGATAGCAAAAATATTAATAAATACAACAGCAAAGTCACTAAATAAAGTATATGATTATAATGTACCAAAAGAATTAGAAAATGAAGTAGAAGTTGGAAAAAGAGTAGAAGTAAGTTTTGGTAAAAGTAACACTAGCGAAGGAATAATTGTAAAACTTGAAAATGATAGTAATATTAAAAAAGAATATACTTTAAAAGACATTAAGGCTGTTTTAGATGGATATTCATATATAAATGAAAGTAGATTAAAACTTGCAAAATATATTTCATACATATATTTTTGCAATGTATATGATGCACTAAAATTAATGTTACCACCTGGAACTACTTCAAAAAATCAAAGTAAAAGTATAGATACAAAACAAGAAATAAAAGTAATTCTAGTTAAATCCAAAGAACAAATTGAACAAGAAATTGAAGATAAGGTAATAAAAAGTGTTAAACAAATACAAATATTAAGATTTTTATGTGATAATAACTATGTCTTACAAAAAGATATAATAAGTGGCTTAGGAGTATCAAGAGCAATTTTAAAAACACTTGAAAAAAACGGTTATATAATTTTAGAAAAATTTACACCTCAAAATGATTTATTGATAGATAAAAATGCACCAAGAACTAAAAAACAAATACCTACTGATGAACAAAAAAATGCAATAGATAAAATATCAAGTTATATTTTTGATAAAAAATATAAACAATGTTTGTTATTTGGTGTAACAGGTTCACGGAAAAACAGAAGTATATCTGCAAGTACTTGAAAATGTATTAAAGCAAGGAAGAACAGCTATAATATTAGTACCAGAAATCTCACTTACATTTCAAACTGTAAATAGGTTTGTATCAAGATTTGGTGATAAAATCGCATTACTTCATAGTAAGATGACAATATCACAAAGAAAAGAAGAATATAAAAAAATAAAAGAAGGAAAGGTTAATATAGTAATTGGTGCAAGATCTGCAATTTTTGCTCCAATAGATAATTTAGGACTGGTAATAATTGACGAAGAACATGATTCAAGTTATTACTCACAAAGTACACCTAAATATTCAACAAAAGAAGTAGCAGCATATATATGTAAAGAAAATAACGCAGTGTTATTGCTAGGCTCTGCAACACCTGAAATATCAACATTTGAAAATGCAAAAAATGGTAAAATTGATTTAATAAAATTAAAAAAAAGACCAGGTAATGCTACTTTACCACAAGTAGAACTTGTTGATATAAAAGAAGATAGATTAAATGGTAATACATCAATTATTACAACAAAACTAAAAGAAGAAATATTAAAAAATATAGAAAATAAAGAACAAACAATGCTATTTTTAAATAGAAGAGGCTATACTTCATATCTAACCTGTAAAGACTGTTTTCACATATTTAAGTGTCCAAATTGTGATGTAGCATTAACTTATCATAAAAATAACGATTTATTACTATGCCATTATTGTTCATATGTAGAAAGAGCTGTGCATTCATGTCCAAATTGTTTAAGCACTAATTTATCAAGTGGTGCAGTTGGCACACAAAAAATAGAAGAAGAACTAAAAGAAATTTATCCAAATGTAAATATACTTAGAATGGATGCCGATAGCACTGTATCAAGACAGTCATATCAAAATATACTTGATACTTTTAGAAATAATAAAGCAGATATATTAATTGGTACACAAATGATAAGTAAGGGGCATGATATGCCAAATGTAAGTTTAGTAGGTGTAATTGGAGCAGATTCAATGATATCAATAAATGATTATATGGCATCTGAAAAAGCATATTCAAACTTATCACAGGTTGCAGGAAGGGCAGGAAGAGCATATAAAAAAGGTAGAGTATTAATTCAAACTGCAAATAAAACTAATTATATTTTACAAAATGTTGTAAATAATGATTATGAAAGTTTTTTTGAAGAAGAAATTAAGTTTAGAAAACATATGTTATATCCACCATATATAGATTTATTTCTTTTTGAATTTACTTCAAAAGATTTAGCATTAGTAAAAAAAGAAGCAAACTATATGTATAACATTTTAAATAATGAAAATAGTAATATATACAAAGTATTTACACCAAGAACACCTTTAATTCAAAAAATAAATAATAAATATAGAATTAATATTATACTTAAAGCTAGGACATCAAATGAGCTTTATAGGAAAATATATGAAAAACTAAATTTATATAATAAAAAAAGAAATAAAAAAGTTAATATGACAATAGTAAAAAATCCACTTTTTATAAATTAACAGTATATTTAATATAAAAAGTGGATATAATAAAAATAAGTACATTAATTTTTTCATGTACTGCATTATTTCTACATAAGTAATTTTTGTAGTTATATATCTTTTTATTGTAAGAACATAAGTCAAATTTCCTCTTGCTTATGTTCTTACTTATTTGTACTTTAGTAATATAAATACTTGAAAATTTTTTCTATTTAATGTAAAATTTATATATATAAGAGGAGAATGATAAAATATGAAAATAACTTTTTATGGAGCAGCTAAAACTGTAACTGGCTCATGTCATATGGTAGAAGCAGGAAATAAGAAATTCTTAATAGATTGTGGAATGTTTCAGGGAAGATTAACTGATCAAATGTTAAATTATGAAGATTTCCCTTTTAATATAAATGAAATTGATTTTGTTATACTAACACATGCGCATATAGATCATAGTGGAAGAATACCGAAACTATACAAAGCAGGTTTTAAAGGACCAATTTACGCAACAAAAGCAACTGTAGACCTTTGTAGTATAATGCTTGCTGATAGTGGACATATACAAGAAAAAGAAATAGAGTGGGTAAACAAGAAAAGAATAAGAGCTGGTAAAACTCCAACAGATCCAATGTATACAGCACAAGATGGTATAGACTCATTAGAGATTTTTAAAGCAATAAATTATAACCAAGAGATTATTATTGATGAAAATATAAAATTTACTTTGTATGATGCAGGTCATATGCTAGGCTCAAGTATAGTGGTACTTGAAATAAAAGAAGAAGGTAAAGTACAAAAAGTAGTATTTAGTGGCGATTTAGGAAACTTAAATATGCCAATTATAAATGATCCAACATATATTAAAGAAGCCGATTATTTAGTTATGGAGACAACATATGGAGATAGAGTTCATGGTGAGATAGAGGATCAATCAGGTAAGTTTTTACAAACTATTTTTGATACAATAGATAGAGGTGGAAATGTAATAATACCTTCATTTGCAGTAGGTAGAACACAAGAAATATTATATGAGATAAATAAATTTGCTTCAATAAAAGGAATAAGTGATAAATTAAAAAAGATACCTGTATATGTTGATAGTCCACTTGCAGTAAATGCAACTAAGATATTTGAGGAAAATCCAGAATATTATGATGATGACGCACTTAGGTATTTACTTAAAGGAGATAATCCACTTGAATTTGAAAACTTGCATTTTGTCACAACTGCTGATGAATCAAAAGCGCTAAATGAAGATAATACTCCAAAAATAATAATATCAGCTAGTGGTATGTGTGAAGTAGGTAGAATAAAACATCATTTAAAACATAATTTATATAGACCAGAGTGTACAGTATTATTTGTAGGCTTTCAAGCAGAAGGAACACTTGGAAAAAAGATATTAAATGGAGATAAACTTGTAAAAATATTTGGAGAAGAAATAGCAGTTAACGCACAAATTACATATCTTGATGCATTTTCAGGTCATGCAGATAAAAACGGGTTACTTACATGGATTGAAAAAATGGATAAAAAGCCAAAAAATATATTTTTAGTGCATGGTGAATATTCAGCACAACAAGCATTTAAAAACACAGTAAAAGAAAAATTTAATATACAATGTACTATTCCATCTTATGAAGAAACATATAGTATGGATGGTGAATTGCTTGAAAATCTTGTACCTGTATATAAATCAACAAGATTTGATATTCTTGAACTTTTATCTTTCTTAAAGCAAGATGTAGATGAAATGACAAATAAAGTAAAATCAGAATTAAAACACAATATAGAAACAGATGAACTAGTTGAAATTAAGGCAAAACTTGACGAAGTTAAAAATGCCATTTTATCTGTAAAAAACAGAAAATGAATAAAAATACCGTATATGCTATAAAAACATATATGGTATTTTTATTTGTACTTTATCATATACTTTCTTTGAGCATTATTTTAAGGAGTAACTTTTTATGTATATAAAATTTTTAAATGTAAATAAAGATAAAAGTAAAAGATTATGGATTATAATACTTACTGCATTAACAGTAGCTGCGATACTTGTATTTACAACTATATATTTATTAATATCAAAAGAGAATATTAAATTAGGTGATTTTAGTGATATATCTAATAAATATGAACAAATATTTATGGCAAAAGCATATAAATACGAAAGTAATGTAACTGTAATAAGTAATAAAACAACAAATAAATATAGCATAGAAGAAAAATACGAAAAAAATGATTTAGGTGTAGAAAATTTTTATATAAAAACACATAATGAGCTTGGAGATGAAATTGATTATGAGATAACTAACAACAGCTTGCATATAAAATCTAGTACACAGTTAAATGAATATGTATTAAATAACTATGTAGTAAAAAAGACTAATTTAATAAGTATTGCGACATTTATTTCTCTATATAATGATATAAGTAATATAACAAAAAACAGTAATATAGAAAATAAAGTAAAAATCCAAATAGAAGAATATTCTGATAAAATCATGTATAGAATTTTATTTAATGATTATAACATCGAAGAATTAAGTGATTACTTAGATATATTAAACGATAGTATAGGTGTAAAAAAACTTGAGTTATTAATTTCAAAAAGCGAGCAAAAACCTGTAGAGTATATAGTATATAATAAGGACGATTTAGCATATATTGATGTAAATTATACATTTTTTGATATAAATAACAATTTTAAGTAAAAATATTTGCATTTTTTGCTATTTAGTGTATAATATGAGAGAAGGGATGTATTTTGATTATAAAACGTGGGGATGTTTTATATGCAGATTTAGGACCAGTTATTGGAAGTGAACAAAATGGGATTAGACCAGTAGTTGTACTTCAAAATGATAAGGGAAATAAATATAGTCCAACTATAATTATTTCACCTGTAACGACTAAATCTAAAAATAATATTCCAACTCATATTACTATTTCTCGTCGTGACTCTGGACTTACTAGAGATTCAACTGTACTTATCGAGCAAATAAGGACAATTGACAAGGCAAGAATAGTAAAAAAGGTAGGTCATTTACCAGATAAAATTATGGAAGAAATAATGAAAGCTATAAAAATTAGCTTTAGCATACGAGGAGATATATTTCAATTTCTTAATAATTATGATAAATGAAATATTAACAGAGGTGAAATAAATGGAAAAGAACAATAATTCAAAAAATAAGTTGACTCCAAAAGCATTAAAGAAGGTGGATAAAAGCTTAATAAAAAGTAATGCAAGTACAAGTGTATCAAAAACAACAAATAGTTATAGTACACCTTATAATTCTAATGTATCAAAAAAAGGAAAATCAACTAAAAAAGATAAACAAACAAAGAATAAAAAGAAGAAAAAAGGTTGGAAGATATTTAAAATTTGTATATTTGTCTTACTTGCTTTGTTTATAATTGGAGCAGGTGTTGTTATTGGGGTTATATCAGGTGTTATAGATAAAACAGACGGTATAAGCGTAGAGGATATAATATCATATAACGAAACTTCATTTGTTTATGATAAAGATAATAACCAAATAGGACAATTATATGATTCAGAAAATAGAGTAACTATTGAATATAAAGACTTACCACAACATGTTATTGATGCTGTTGTATCAATAGAAGATGAAAGATTCTTTTCACATAATGGTGTAGATATAAAAAGAACAATGGGTGCAATATTTACTTATATATTTAATGGCGGAGATTCTAACTTTGGTGGAAGTACAATTACACAACAATTAGTAAAAAACTCTAAGCAAGATACAGAAAGAAGTTGGACTAGAAAAATTAGAGAATGGTATAGAGCAATAACACTTGAAACTAAAGTTCCTAAGGAAGATATACTTGCTTATTATCTAAATACAATATATTTAGGTGATGGAGCATATGGAATTGAAGTCGCAGCAGAAAATTATTTTGGAAAATCTATAAAAGATGTTAATATAGCGGAGGCTGCGGCACTTGCAGCAATGATACAAACTCCTGAGGCAACTAATCCATATAAAAGTGATGAAGCAAAACAAAAACTACTTGAAAGAAAAGATTTAGTTTTAAGCCAAATGTTAAAATTAGGTAAAATAACTAAAGAACAATATGAAGAAGCTAAAGCATATAATTTAGAATTTAAAAAAGCAGAATTAAAGTCAGCAAGTGGTGATGTTCAAACTTATTATGTTGATGCTGTATTTGAACAAGTTAAAGAAGATTTAATGGAAGAACTAGGATTAACTGAAATTCAAGCAATTAAAAGATTATATAGTGCAGGCTTAAAGATATATACTCCACAAGATAGTAAAGTTCAAAAAGCAATTGATGATACATTTAACAATAGCAAATGGTTCTATAAAGAAAAAAATGGCGACTTCATGCAAGCAGCAGCAGTTGTTATTGACCAAAAAAATGGTAATGTACTTGGCCTAATTGGTGGAGCAGACAAAAAAACAGGAGCTCGTCAATTTAATAGAGCTACACAAGCATATAGGCAACCTGGTTCATGTATGAAACCATTTGGAGCATATGGACCAGCAATGGAACAAGGTCTGATTGGACCAGGTTCAGGTGTTGATGATTCACCACTTCCAAAAGGAACATATAACCCAGAAAACTATTATCATTCCTTTTATGGTTATGTAACAGTTAGGGATGCAATTCAAAGATCAATGAATTTACCTGCAGTTAGAACAAATATGAAATTAGATGTTTCATATGCACTTAATTTTGCTAGAAATTGCGGACTAAAAGATTTAGTTACTGCAAAGCAAGATAAATCAAAAAATGATGAAAGTGCAGCGTCTCTTGCACTTGGTGGTCTTACAAAAGGTGTTACTCCAATACAACTTGCAAGTGCATATGCAACAATAGCAAATGGTGGATTATATATTGAACCAAAATTATATACTAAAGTTGTAGATAGAAATGGAAAAGAAATTCTTGTAGCAAATTCTGATGCAAAACGCGTTATGAAAGATTCTACTTCATATATGCTTACAAGTTGTTTAGAATCAGTTGTAAAAACAGGTACTGCAGCAGGATATATTAAAGCTGGAAATATGGCCGTAGCTGGAAAAACAGGTAATACAAATGGAGATGTTGACCAATGGTTCTGTGGATTTACTCCATATTATACTGTTGCTTGTTGGAATGGATATGATAAACCTAGAGAAATAGGATATAGAAGCTTTGGTAATTATCCATATACATCAATACTACTATTTAATAGTATTGTATCAACTATTTCTAAAGGCCAAACTGCAAAACAATTTGAAAAACCAGCTTCAGTTATAGAGGCTGCTGTATGCAGAGATTCAGGTCTTGTAGCAACAGATGCTTGTAAAACTGATCCTAGAGGAGATAGAACTAATACAGATTTTTTTGCTAAAGGTACAGTACCTACTGAAACTTGTAACGTTCATAAAAAAGTAAAAATATGTAATGAAACTGGTAAACTTGCAACAGAATATTGTCCAAACACAACAGAGAAATCATTTATATCAAGAGACTATGAGCCACCTACAAAACCGGCTGATTATAAATACATGGTTCCAAAGGAAACATGTAATGTTCATACAACACCTGGTTCAGGCTCAGGTGATAATATAAGCATTTATACAACTGGGCAATAGTAATAATTAAATAATAAAGGTAAATTAAGATATAGTGTCTTAATTTACTTTTTTTATTATTTTACAAATATTTGTTGAAAAAAGTATATTTATTTGATAAAATAATATTGTTTAAAATTTTAATAAAGGGAGAAAAAATCAAATGAAAAAATTTTTAAAAATATTCGGAGGATTTTTATTATTTCAAATTATATATATACCTCTTATTTGTATAGTACTTATATATTACGGACCATTTACAAATATAAGAGATATGATAGTAACAACATCTATGACTACAATGCGTCATCAATATTTTGCAACTTTCTTTTTAAGTGATGAACAAATAGAAGAAATATTAAAGCGAAATAGACCTGAAGAAATACTTGCTGATCAAAATCTTGATGATATAAAAATAGAAAATACAACTGAGTCAAGTGCAGATCCAACAGAAGGAATAGAACTTGTGGATGTAAGTTCAAAAACATTTAAAGGCTATCTATTAATAGTAAAAGACCCTTCTCGTGTTAAACTTGCAACTGCTCCAAGACTTGGAAAAGTTGGTTCTACAACATCTCAAATAATTGAAGCAAACGATGCTATAGGTGGAATAAATGCAGGTGGATTTGCTGATGATGCGTTAGGAACTGGTGGTAAACCAAGTGGAATAATAATTGAAGATGGAAAGTTAAAAACAACAAATGCGTATGGCTCATACAGTATAGTTGGAATAGACAAAGATAATAAAATGATTGTATCAAATTCTATGACATATTCTAGAATGAAACAATTAAATATACAAAGTGCCGTATCATTTGGACCAATTATTATAATAAATGGACAACCTACTATTAGATCTGGTGATGGTGGTTGGGGTATCCAACCAAGAACAGCTATTGGACAAAAAAAAGATGGAACAATTTTGATGCTTGTTATTGATGGTAGACAAGCAAATAGTTTAGGCGCAACACTAAAAAATGTCCAAGATATATTCTTGCAATATGGTGCATATAACGCATTTAACCTTGATGGTGGTGCATCTACTACAATGGTATATAATAATAAGCTAGTTAATAATCCAAGTGATATTATGGGTGAAAGATATGTTCCATGTGCATTTATTATTACTAAACCTAAAGCAAAATAATAGAAAAGGGGAAAAGTATGAAAAAATTTCTGTTATATATAGCAATATTTTTTGCTAGTGGTACTTTAATTACTGTAACTACATTAACATTTGTAGATAATTTTATATACTCACTTAGCCAAACAAGTGCAATAGAAACAAGTTCTTTAAAGGATGAAGATAAACTAAAAAATGGTGAACAAATTAAATTACCAGATAAAGATATTAGTGTACAATATTCAGTAGATAATAAATACTATACATACTTAAAAGATAGTAAAATTTATATAAACTCTTTAGAAGATGGAAAAGAAGTTGAAGTATTACAAGAAGATGACCCAATATGTTACTACAATTTACTTTATGATAAAAACTTAATAATATATTTTACAGAAGAAAAAAATCAAAATTCATCTAGACTAACACTTAGAACATATGAAATGTCAAGTAAGAAGAAAAATGAGTATAATACTTTTAATGTAAATTACTTCTCAAAGATAAAAGATATGAATATGTCACCGGTTATAAACATAATATATATTAATGTTGAAACTAAAAATGCAAATGCAACTAATAATATACTTTATAGAATTGACTTATTTAATAGTATGTCGCAAGTTAAATCCGGTATTTTAATAAATAAACTTTTAATGTTACAACAAAGAGATAGAATTTACTATGAAGATAAAAATGGAAATTTATATTCATCTGTTGGTAGAGTTAGTTTATTTAGAAACCCTGTTGATTTAATTGGACTTGACTATGATGATAATTTATATTACTTAGATAGTGAAAATAAAAAGACTGTATATAAAGTAAAAGACAATGTATTAGTAGATACTATAAAACTTAGTGACTCAGATTTAGTTACAACATATTCAAATAATTATGGTGTATATTTGGTGTATCCAACATATGTTATAAATGTTGCAGGAGATGATCCATATAAACGTATTGGTAAATTCTCTAAGTATGTTACATTTGAAGCAATTAAAGGAAATGTAATGTATCTTAGAACATCAAATAATATCTTAATTCAAACTGATTTAATAGAGGAGTAGATTATATTTTATGTCGATATTTCATTGTATAATTTTAGGAATTGTTCAAGGTATAGGCGAGTTTTTGCCTATATCTAGTTCCGCTCATTTAATAATTGTAAGGTATTTATTTAATTTTCCAGAGATGGAAGCCTCATTTGAAACAGCATTTGATATTGCACTTCATTTTGGTACATTAATTGCTGTTCTTGCAGTTTATTACAAAGATTGGATTGCATTATTTAAAGGTGCATATGATGGAGTAGTCCATAAAAAGAAATCTTTTAATTGCAATATGTTTTGGTATTTAGTTATAGCGACAATACCAGGAGCAATTATTGGAGTTGTATTTGAAGATGTTATAGAAAATGTTGTTAGAAACAATATGGTAATAATTGCATTATTACTTGCACTTATGGGAATATTTATATATCTTGGTGATAAATGGGCAGAAAAAAGATATAAAAAACAAGTAGAATTTAAAGAATTAACCTTTAAGCAGACATTTTTAATTGGCTGTTCACAAGCTTTAGCTGTTATACCTGGCTTTTCTCGTTCAGGTACAACAATACTTGCTTCAAGACTTATGGGTATTTCAAGAGAGGCAGCAGCTAAATTTACATTTTTACTTTCCACACCTATAATTTTTGGTGCTGCTATTATTAAAGTTAAAGATTTAATTATTGGCTTTAATTTTCCAATACTTATTGGTATTATAACAGCAGCAATTGTAGGAATAATTAGTATTAAATTTTTACTTAAATATATTAAGAAACATGATTTTGCTATATTTGCATATTATCGTGTTATAATTGCATTAGTTGTACTTGCTAAAGTAATTTTCTTTTAATAAAAAATAGAAAAGTAGTTTTAAAAAGCTATTTTTCTATTTTTTTAGCTATAATAGTAAAAAAACACTTTATTTTTTTTAGCTATTAATATATAATATAGTTATATAGAAGGAGATTGATAGATATGACTTATGAAAATATAATTAAAAATATAAATATATTACTTGCAGATGATGATGAAGACTATCTTCTAATGACTTATACATTTCTTAAACAATTAGGCTATAATGTTGATAAAGTAACTGATGGGAAGAAAGCAATTGAAGCTTTAAATTCAAAAGATTACCAAATTGCATTACTTGATTATTTTATGCCAGGTTTAAATGGTGAAGAAGTAATACAAGAGATTAGAAAGACAAATAAGCAACTAATAATTATACTTCAAACTGGTTTTTCAGGTCAAAAACCACCAATTGAGACAATGCAAACTTTAAATATACAAAATTACTTTGATAAAACTGAGGGGATAGATAGATTAAATCTAGAACTTATTTCTGCAGTAAAAATATTTAAACAGCAAAACGAAATTGAACTTTCAAAATATAAACAAAATGCAATAGGTAATTTAATTAGTGGTATTGCACAAGAAATGAAAGCTGATTTACTATCTGTAAGTGCCTCAATCGAACTTGCAAATATGGTTTTAAAAGATAAGAACACAAATGTTGAACAATCAGAAGTTGAAAAACTAAACACTTTCTATAATAATAGCAAAGAAACACTTTCAAATATAGATAAAATACTTACATCTTTAATTAGTCAGTCAGGAAATGATAGCGACTATGTTATAGATGGAAATGAAGCATACAAGCTTATAAAATTAATTCTAAAAAATATAGCTAAAGAAAGACAAGTCGATTTTGAAACTAATATTTCACTTAGACCAAATAGTTATATAAAAGGTGATGTTAATGATATTATTTTCTTGACTTCTGAGATATTATCTAAAATAATTGAGCAAAGTAATAAAGATGATTCAGTAAAATTCGCATTAACAGAAGATGAAGAAAATTGGTTATTTGAAATAAACAGTGAGAATATTTCTAAACTTCAAAATTCTTTTACATATTTACTTAGAATGTTAGTTATATCAATTGAAAATTGTATGTTAAATATAGAGGAAAACAAAATTGTAATTAGTTTAAAAAAATAGTTAAAAATAAATACAAGGTGTAAAGTATATTTTACATCTTGTATTATTATTTATACTTTTAAATTAACTATTGTAACACCGTAACTTCCTTCAAAGTAATTTCCTAGCCTAAAATCTTTTACATAAGGACTTGAAGCAAGATATTCATGAACAGATTTCCTTAAAACTCCACCGATGTTTACCATGTATAATTTTAATAGTTTTTACCTCGTTATATAAAGCCTCTTTAACAAACACGTCTACATTAAATAGCGCTTCTTCAACAGTTTGATGTCTTACCATAATTTCTGGTACAAACTCTATTTTTTCATCCTTACTTAAAACATTAACAGTAACCTCATTTTCCTTTTTAGACTTATTTTTCTCACTAATTTTTTCTAAATTATCTAATGTAGTTGTAACATTTTTATTGTTTATATTAACTACATAATTATTATCATTTATACTACAAACTTCGCCTTTAAGTGAGCAATCTTTTAATTTAACTATATCACCAATTTTAATCATAAAACTTATACCTCGATTATTATTATACCATAATTAGATGAAAAATAAATAACATATTAATATATTTTTGTATATATTACTTGAATATAACTGCAAAAAAAGTTATAATATTATGTATAGAATAACGAGGTAAATAAATGAACAAGCAACAATTTATTAGAAACTTTAGTATAATTGCGCATATTGATCATGGTAAGTCTACACTAGCAGATAGATTACTTGAGTTAACTGGTAGTGTAAGTAAAAGAGATATAAAAGAGCAGTTACTTGATAATATGGAAATAGAAAGAGAAAGAGGAATAACAATAAAATCTCAGGCAGTAAGAATGAAATACAAGGCAAAGGATAATAACGAATATATTTTAAACCTTATAGACACACCAGGACATGTAGACTTTAATTATGAAGTATCTAGATCACTTGCTGCATGTGAAGGAGCTATTTTAGTAGTAGATGCAGTACAAGGAGTAGAAGCTCAAACACTTGCAAATGTATATTTAGCTCTTGATAATAATCTTGAAATATTACCTGTAATAAATAAAATAGACCTGCCAAGTGCAAGACCTGAAGAAGTAAAAAAAGAAATAGAAGATATAATTGGAATAGATACATCTCATGCTCCATGTATATCAGCTAAAACAGGCTTAAATGTTGAATCAGTATTAGAAGAAATAGTAAAGTATATTCCTGCACCTAGTGGAGATGTAGATGCTAAGACATCAGCGCTAATATTTGACTCATTATATGATAACTACAAAGGAGCACTTGCTTTTGTTAGAATAGTAAGTGGAAGACTAAAAAAAGATGATGTAATAATTACTATGGCAAATAACAAAGAATATGAAATAGTTGAAGTAGGATATTTTAAAGCAGGAGGCTATGTTGAAGCTGATGAACTAATAGCAGGGGAAGTAGGTTATATATCAGCTAGTATAAAAAATGTATCAGATATACGAGTAGGTGATACAATTACTCTAAAAAAAGATCCTGTAAAAGAAGCATTAAAAGGGTATAAAGAAGTTAAATCTATGGTTTACTCTGGTATATTTCCAGCAGATGGAACAGATTACAAAGAACTAAAAGAAGCTATAGAAAAACTAAAACTAAATGATGCCTCTTTAGAGTATGAGCTTGAATCATCAACAGCACTTGGACATGGATTTAGATGTGGATTTTTAGGCTTACTTCATATGGAAATAATAGAAGAAAGACTTGAAAGAGAATATGGCTTAAATTTAATTACAACCGCTCCATCAGTTATTTATAGAGTACATAAAACAAATGGAGAAGTTATCGAGTTATATAATCCATCTGATTTGCCTATGCCACAAGAAATAAGTTATATGGAAGAACCAATAGCAAAAACAGAAATAATTACACCACAAGAATATGTTGGAAATGTAATGGAACTATGCCAAGAAAGACGCGGTAAATTTTTAAATATGAAATATATGGAAAGTAATAGAGTAACACTTGAATATTACCTACCACTTAATGAAATAATATATGACTTCTTTAATAGTTTAAAATCAAGAACTAAAGGATATGCTTCATTTGATTACGAAGTAGAAAAGTACGAAAAATCAAATTTAGTAAAACTAGATATACTATTAAACGGTGAAGTAGTAGATGCCCTGTCATTTATAGTAAATAGAGAAAAAGCTGAAGCACGCGGAAGGAAAATGGCTGAAAAATTAAAGAACATTATTCCAAGACAGCTATTTGAAGTACCAATACAAGCTTCTATTCATGGAAAAGTTGTAGCAAGGGAAACTGTTAAAGCAATGCGAAAAGATGTACTAGCAAAATGTTATGGAGGAGATATAACAAGAAAGAAAAAATTACTTGAAAAACAAAAAGCTGGTAAGAAAAAAATGAGAAAAATAGGAACAGTAGAGTTACCTCAAGATGCTTTTATGAGTGTATTAAAACTAGATGAATAAAAATAATGAGGATAACAAAATATTGTTATCCTCACATTACTTAGCAGCACTATGTTCTTTAATTTTTTTTGAAATTAATGTGCAAAGAAAATTAAATAGACTATACTGCCTTAAGCTATAATCTTTAATCATTTTATCTCCTCCTTTGTAAAATTTTATGCTAATTTTAGCAACCAATTAGTTTATATAGATTTTAATCTACATAATTTATAAAAATAAAGTAAAATAATTATATCATATTATATGATAAATGTAAAGAAAAAATGATAAATTTTATGATATTTTTTGAAAGGAAAAAAATATGGGAATAATTTATGGTAAAAATCCAGTACTTGAAGCAATAAATTCAAATAAAACAATTAATAAGATATATATTCAAAAAGTAAATAAAGAATTAAATGAAATTATTAAGTTAGCTAAACAAAAAAAGATTGTTGTTGTAGAAAGTGAGAAAAGCAAACTTGACAAGATGATTGATGGAAGAAACTCACAAGGAATAGTTGCAAGTGTAACTGATTTTAAGTATAGTGAAGTAGAAGATATAATTGACTATGCAAAAAGCATGAATGAGTCACCTTTTGTTGTAATACTTGATAAAGTAGAAGATCCACATAATTTAGGTGCAATTATTCGTACTGCTGAATGTCTTGGAGTACATGGTATCATAATACAAAAAAGAAATGCAACACAAGTAACTGATATTGTTGAAAAAACATCTGCACGGTGCGTGTTCATATATGAAAGTTGCAAGAGTAACTAATATAACTGAAACAATAAAGAAGCTAAAAGAATATGGCTTATGGATATATGGGCTTGACATGGAAGGCTCAACTAAAATATATGATACGAAATTTGACGGTGCAATAGGAATAGTTGTCGGAAATGAAGGAAGTGGAATTTCAAGGCTAGTTAAAGAAAATTGTGACTTTATGGTTAATATTCCAATGACTGGTAATATAAATTCACTTAATGCTTCTGTAAGTACAGCAATATGTATATATGAAATAATAAGACAGAAAAATATGAGGTAGAAAATGGTTAAAAGAAATAGCAATATTGAACTTTTAGCTCCTGCAGGTAGTTTTCAGTCTTTTAAATCTGCCTGTATTGGTGGAGCTGATGCAATATATATGGGACTTACAAAATTTAATGCAAGAGAGATGGCAGAAAATTTTGATATTGATAAATATATTGAATGTATTGAATATGCACATTTTAGAGGAATAAAAATATATCTAACCTTAAATACATTACTTAACACTGAGGAAATAGATGAAGCAATTAATTTAGTTATTAAATTATACGCAAATGGACTTGACGCAGTAATTGTTCAAGATATAGGATTTGCCAGTCTACTACATAAAATTATGCCAAAGTTGCATATTCATGCAAGTACTCAGATGAGTGTTTATTCAAAGTCACAAGTAGATTTTCTTGAAAGTATCGGATTTAGTAGAGTTGTACTTGCACGCGAGCTAAGTATTGAGGATATAAAAGATATTTGTAATAATACAAATATTGAAATTGAAGTATTTATTCATGGCGCTTTATGCGTATCTATGTCAGGGCAATGTTTACTTAGTAGCGTTATAGGAAATAGGAGTGCAAATAAAGGTGCATGTGCACAACCTTGTAGAATGAAATATAGCCTTTATGACTCTAAAAATAAAGAAATTATAAAAGAAAAATATCTGTTAAGTAAAAAAGATATATATGGACTTGAATATATAAACAAACTAAAAGAGATAGGTGTAACATCATTAAAAATAGAAGGAAGAAATAAATCACCTGAATATGTTTTAGGGGTAACAAAAACATATAGAAAATATATAGACAGTAACAAAGAAATAGAGCCAAATGATAAGTATATTTTAAAACAGTTATTTAATAGAGATGGTCTATCAGAAGGTTATTTAAATGGAGTAAAATATAATAATTCAATATCACTATCGTCACCTAAAAATAAAGGGATATATATTGGAGAGGTAGTATCAACATATAAAAAATATATAAAAATAAAATTAGAGCAAGATATTTCAATGCATGATGGTATAGAAATATACTCAAACGGAAATGTTATATCAAATATTATAACTTGTATAAAAGATGAAAATGGTAATATTTTAAACTGTGATGTTAAAAAAGGAAATTATGTATATGTTGGTGACTTTAGTAATAAAGTAGCTATAAATAGTAAAGTATATAGAACTTCATCAAGTACTTTAAATGCTAAGCTTAAAAGTGAATATATAAATACTAATAGACAAAAAAATTATAGTTTACTTATAGAAATAAAAAATAATAAAAAAATAAAGATATGTATAAAAGAAAAAGATATTAATTTTATATATGATTATATTCCAGAAATTTCTAAAACTAAAGTAACACTTAAATCAGATATAATAAATTCTTTTTCAAAAACAAATAATGAACCTTATTCTTTTAATAATATTGATATTATACTTGATGATAATCTGTTTGTACCAACTTCTATTTTAAATGAAATTAGAAGGGAAACAGTAAAAAGAATAAAAGATACTGAAAAAATAAACTTAGATGAAAAGAATATAAAAGATAAGATGCAACTTGTAACGAATGATATAAAAAATGAAATACAAGCATTAAAATTAATTCCTAAAAATGAAAATACCTTTTTTATATATAGATATTCAAATGAAATTAATTATATTAGTGAGTATAAAAGCAACTATAATAAAAATCTAGATATATTGTATATTAATATATCAGATTATTATATATATAAAGAAGAAATTGATAACAAATACAAAGGTAAAGTAAAAATATTCTTGTATATACAAAATTTTATTGGAAAAAATCTAGATAAAATCATTAGAACAAATATTGAAAATTATATAAAAGAGGGAATAAATGGAGTATTACTTGGTAGTTTTGCTTATTTAGATTTACTAGTTAAATTAAAAGATAAATATAATTTCATGCTTTATGCAGATTATTCATTTAATATAACTAATATATATAGTGCATATTTTTTAACTAAGCTAGGTTTTGATAAAATAACTCCTTCAGTTGAATTAAATGAAGATGAGTATATTAAATTAAGTTCACATTTTAATACAGAATATGTAAATGATATTATAACTGTTATGACTTCAAGGTATTGTATACTTGGAAGTTTTATAGGAAGAAATGATAAAAGCAAAATATGTTCTAAACCTTGCAAAAGTACATATTATTTAAAAGATACACATCGGTGCAAAATATTATATTGTATGTGATAATATTGATTGTATAATGAGAATAGTTAAGTATAGGAAAAGAAATATATGTATTAAAGAAAATATTAGACATTGTATGTTAAGTATTTAACTAATTAAAAAAAATCGAAGTAAAAAATAATACTTCGGTTTCTTTTTTTAGCTTCTATTTGGTAGCATACTATCTATAATCCCATAGATAGCCGCTGCTATTAAACTACTTATAATTGATATATAATATCCATCAACGAAAAATTGAGTAACATATATAATAAGTGCAGCGCATGTAAATCCAACAAAACCACGTCCAAGAGGAATATCGTGGATTCCTGTAACTATTGAAACAAGGTAATCAAATAGTATTATTATAATTGCACTAAGTATTAATATTGGAAAAGATGATATATTAAAATTTGGTGTAAAAAAAACTGTTACTGCAAATATAGAAAGTGAAGTCACAAATCTTAAAAACATTTGTGAGAGTCTTAAGCTATCTGTATTATTTTTTAATGTTTGAATTTCATCCATAATTTCCTCCATAAAATAATTAATTATCGTTTAGTAGTATTATTTGTATAATTAACTAATTTATGCAAAAAATATTTTTTAGGTGATAAAAATGTTAATTGTTTTTTTTAGAGCATTAATACTTTATGCAATAGTGTTTTTAGTAATTAGACTTATGGGAAAAAGGGAACTATCAAAAGTGCAACCATTTGAACTTGCTATAATAATTTTAATAGCAGATCTAGCATCAGCACCAATGTCATCAAGAGGTATATCTATATTTGATGGAATTATACCAATTGTTACTTTACTTATTGCATATATAATATTTACTTTAATAATACAGTCTAGTAATAAAGCACAAGATGTAGTATGTGGAACTATATCTCCTATTATAAAAGATGGGAAGATACTAGAGGACGAATTTAAAAGACTTCAATATACAATTCCTGATTTAATGTCTCAACTTAGAGAATGTAACGTATTTAAGATACAAGATGTAAAATTTGCTATTGTTGAAACTAATGGTAATCTAAGTGTTATAAAATATAGCGATAATATAAATAATTTGCCACTTAATATTATTGAAGATGGTAAAATATCTGAAATTAATACTAAGATACTTAATATAACAGAAGACGAAGTAAATAAAATTGTAAAAAAAGAAAAAGTAAAAATAGAAGATATATTAGTTGGTACAATAGATGATAAATCTAAATTTGTATATCAGTTAAAACAAGAGGTGAGTGGTAAATGACAAGACAAATTTTTATTTTAATTGTTGCTATAGGATTAGTAGTACTTGGTGGAATAGGGGAAACAAATTATTTAAATAATAGCTCAAATTTTGTACTTGCAGATATAAATTATACTGAAAATATGCTAAATAACAAAAATATTGAAAAAGCAAAGGAAAGTATAAAAGAACTTGAAAATTCGTGGAAAAATGTAAAGGACGCGTGGAATATATTTGTTCAGAATGATTTAATAGACCAAATAGATGATAGCTTAGTAGAACTAAAAGCATATATAAATTTAGAGAATTATGAAGAAAGTTTAGTATATATACAAAAGTTAAGAGAAAATTTAATTACGATAGTAGATAGGCAAAAAATACTTTGTGAAAATATCTTTTAATATTGACATAAATAGTTTACTGTGGTAAAATATGCTTACAAAAAAATTATAAATTTAATGTGTAATCACAGAGATTAAGAGGAGGAATTTAAAATGAATGTAGAAAGAGAACTAAAATTAGCAGGATATGAAAATTTAAAAGACCTGTTAGAAAAGCTTAAGTCTAATGGCAAACTTATTGAGGACTTACCGTATCCACTTCGGTTAAACCCTGAAGTAATACTTGCATCGGTACAGAAATATCAACGAGCAATAAAATACATTGATAAAGACTATGTAACGGATACTTTTTTGTCAGGAATTTTTATAAAAAATATAGGAGCATTTATAAAGTTAAATCCACACATTAGTGAAAGGTTATTTGAGCTTATTATAAGAAATATAGCTTATATTAAAAATTTAAAAACTGATACTAAAATACAAGATAAATTGTATGAAGTATTTGATATGTTACCGATTAAGTATATAATAGAATACAGAAATCGTATAAATGAAAGTGAGCTTTTTACATATTACTCATCAGAAAAATATATGGAAAAGTCAAAAGAAAATAAATCTAAAGTAATTGAAAAAATACTTGCTTTTGAATCAGTACTTCAAAAATGCGATTTTAATGTAAAAGAAAATGTAAATTTGCTTCTTGAAGTTATTATACCTAAGTTTGGTGATGAGTATTATGAGATTTTTGCAAAATATATTAATTCAAAATATACAGTTAATGCTATAATAGAATCACGTCAAAAATCACATTATTATATACCATCTACAAATGATTTTTTATTTTATTATATTAAAACTTTATCTAATGCTAATGATATTTTAGATCTTTTATATGGTTTGTTTGACTTTGATTATTATGATTTAATTAATGAGCATTTTAAAAATGATGATGATAGAGCTATAGAGTATTTTTCATCATTGCTTGAAAATGTATGCATAGATAAAGCTATGTTTGCAGATAAATTATTTGTATTTTTAGTTAAAAATACAGATATAGACTCATTTAAATTAATACAGATGTTTAAGGACTATATACATTATGTTGATCCAATATCAGGTGAGTATTGCAAATTTATAGATAATACATATCATTATTTATTAAGTAGTACAACTGATAAAAAAGAAAGAAATTTTCTTGAGTTATATAATATATAAATATAATGTATAACATATATATAAAAACATACTATGAATTAATTTTCATAGTATGTTTTTAATGTCATCAATGCTTTTTATAAGATGCTTTTTATTTTCTTTTTTCATATCACAAAGAGGAAGTCTACATTTTCCAACATCAAACCCTATATAATTTAAAGCCTCTTTAACTGGTATAGGATTTACCTCGCTAAATAGAGCTTGTATAACATTTAAGTATTTAAGTTGAAGCTCTCTTGATTTATCTATATTTCCTTTAAAAAATTCTTCACAAATATTGTGTGTATCACTTGGAAATATATTAGCAAGTACAGAGATAACACCAACACCACCAAGTGAAAGAATAGGTAGTATTTGATCATCATTTCCAGAATAAACTAGAAAATCTTTACTAGTTTTAGAAATCATATTTGCAATTTGTGAAATATTTGAACTTGCCTCTTTAATACCAACTATATTATCAATTTTAGAAAGTTTAACAAGTGTATCTACTTCTATATTAACACCTGTTCTACTTGGTACATTATATAATATAATTGGTATATTAACACTTTTTGCAATATTTTCATAATGTAAATATAATCCATTTTGTGTACATTTGTTATAATATGGAGTAACTAAAAGTAGACCGTCTACACCAATATCTTGTACATATTTTGAAAGATAAATAGCATCACTTGTAGAATTTGAGCCTGTACCAGCGATAACTGGAATTCTTTTCTTAGTTTGCTCAACAGTAAAATTTATAACTTTCTTTTTCTCATCAAGAGAAAGAGTAGAACTTTCTCCTGTTGTACCGCATATTATAATAGCATCAGTATTATTCTTAATTTGATATTCTATTAATTTTGCAAGCATTATGTAATTTATTTTATTATTTTCATCAAATGGCGTTACTATTGCAACACCTGAACCTTTAAACATATATATTCACCAACCTTTATATTAAATTATATTTTTAAATACATAATAATGTGTCATTTTAAATATATTTTTTTAAAATATTGTCTATTTTTTTGTTATATGGTATAATTTTGGTAAAGAGGGAAATATATGAATAAATTAAGCGCTAAGGACAAAAAATTAATGATAATTAGAACTATAATTATATTATTTGTAGTATTGTTAATGGCATATTTAACTATAAAATGCATTCCTTTAATGTCTAAACTTGCAAATGAAGATACACGTGTAGAATTTAAAAATGAAATATCAAGAATGGGATTTAAAGGAGTATTAATTGTACTTGGACTTCAAATATTACAAATAGTAGTAGCAGTTATTCCAGGTCAACCTATGGAAATTGTGTCAGGAATGTTATATGGTACATGGGGTGGAATGGCATTATGCTTAGTTGGAATATTTATTGGAACAGCACTTGTATTTTTTCTAGTTAGAAGAATAGGAACAGATATGATGTTATTATTCTTTTCAAATAAGAAGATAGATGAAATAAAAAATATGAGGCTATTTAAAAATCCAGCTAAGTTTGAATTGTTAATGTTTATTATGTTTGTAATACCACTACTTCCAAAAGATATATTTATATACTTAGGTGGTATTAGTCCTGTAAGACCAAAGAGATTTTTAGCAATAGCAACTCTTGCAAGAATTCCTGGACTCATTTTAACAGTATATGCAGGTAATAAACTATCCGAAGGTAGTTTTATAATAACAGCTGTACTTGTAGGAATATTTTTAGTAATTGGATTAGTTGGATATAGATGGGGTAATTTCCAAAAAGATAAAATGGAAAAAGAAGAAGAGGAACAAGAAGAAAAAACAGAAAATAACTAGCTTAATTTACAAGCTAGTTATTTTCATATACATTATTTGTTATAATATTTTCTACTATATCCATATTAAGTTTTTTCTCACTTGAAATAGCAATAATTTTTTCTTTTGCAAACAATGATTTAGTAATAACGTCAAGATAAGACGGTATTTTAGTTTTTGCAACTTTATCAGCTTTAGTAGCAAGTATAGTAAAAGGAATATTTTGTTCAAGTAACCATTCATACATTATTCTATCATTTTCTGTTACTTTATGGCGAATATCTATAAGAAAGAATATATGTGATATATTTTTATTATTATTTATATATATATTAACAAGTTTACTAGTATTTTCCTTTTCTTGCTTTGTCATAGTAGAGTAACCATATCCGGGTAAATCAACGATATAAAACTCATTGTTTACATTATAGTAGTTAATACTTTTAGTTTTTCCAGGTTTTTGTCCAACTTTAGCAAGACCTTTCTGATTTGCAAGAGTATTTATAAAGGAAGATTTACCTACATTTGATTTACCAACCATAACAATTTGTTTTAAATCTGTATTAAGAATCTGTTTTATAGAAAAAACAGAAGTTTCAAATTTCATATTTTTTAACATTATTTTTCTCCTTTTTTTACATTATATCATACTTTTATTAATAATATCAATATAGATTTACATAAAATTTGACATTTTGTAAATAATATGATAAAATATTATCATAAAATTATATATTTCCAACTGTTAGTTTATGTTGGAATAAGTTATCTTAATAGAGGAGGAGAAAAAATGAAAGAAAAAAACTCTTTAGAACAATTAGAGGAAAAAATGAGAAAAGAGGGATCTCTATCTCGGAAAGTAGGTATGCTTTTAAAGTATATTGGAGTACCTCAAGGAGTTTCTGGGTATGACTATTTAAAAGAAGCAATACTTCTTGGCCTGTCCGATCATAGTTATTTGCATAATCTTATAAAAGGCCTCTATTCAGAAATTGCAAAAAAATACAATACAACTCATTCTAGAGTTGATCGTTGTATTCGCCATGCAGTTCAAGTTTGTATTGAAAATATTGACGAAGATAGCGAGTACGTTTACATTATTGGAAATTCCAAAAACAAAATGATTAATTCAAATTTTATAAGTGCGATAGTTCATTTTATTGAAGATTTGGACTAGAAAAACAAAAAAGCCTAGTATTAATTTACTAGGTTTTTTATTTTATTTATTTTTCTTTTCAATTTTTGTCATACCATTCATATAAGGTACTAATACTTCAGGTATATTTATACTACCATCTTTATTTTGATTAAGTTCAAGTAAAGGTATTAAAATTCTTGGAGAGGCAATCGCAGTATTATTTAAAGTGAAACAATACTTTGTATTACCATCTTTATCTTTGTATTTAATATTACTTCTTCTTGCTTGGAAATCATTAAATGAAGAACAAGAATGTGTTTCGCTATATTTACCACGACTTGGCATCCAAGCTTCAATATCATGTTTTCTTACTTGTCCAATTCCCATATCACCAGTACAAACTTTAACAACTCTATATGGTATTTTTAAATCTTGCAAAATTTCTTCAGCGTTATTTAACAAGAAATTATGAAGTTCAGTTTGTTTATCAAAATCAGCTTCACATATTATTACCTGTTCAATTTTAGTAAATTGATGTACTCTATATAGTCCTCTTGTATCTTTTCCATAAGTTCCAGCTTCTCTTCTAAAACAACTTGAATAACCACAATACATTTTTGGAAGTTCATTTGTATTTTCAAAAGTTTCGTCACTATGATATGAAACAAGAGAAACTTCTGATGTACCAACAAGGTATAGGTTATCTTCTGTAATCTCATAGGATTGTTCTTTACCAATAGGGAAATAGCCTGTACCAAACATTGGTGTATCTTTTACAAGAGTAGGTACAACCATTGGAGTAAATCCTTTTTTTACCAGTTTATCAATTACATATCTGCAAATAGCCATTTCAAGTAAAGCCCCTTCATTTTTAAGAAAATATGAACGAGAACCTGCAACTTTTACACCTCTTGGAATATCAATTAAATCTAAATTTTCAGCTAAATCTACATGGTCTTTTATTTCAAAATCAAATTTTGGAATTTCACCAACTCTTTTTATTTCAACATTATCTTCATCAGTTTTTCCAATTGGTACTTCATCAAGTGGAACACTAGGAACTCTATACATTAAATCTTTATACTCAAGTTTTAATGGTGTAAGAGTTTCTTCAAGAGTTGAAATTTCGTTTTTTAAATTTTTAACTTCATTTACTTTATCTTGTCTTTCTTCTTGAGAAAGAGTAGGTATTAGTTTAGAAAGTTTATTTCTTTGCTCTTTTAATAAATCAAGTTTAGAAGTTATTTCTCTAATATTTTTATCTATATCAAGTAATCTATCAACATCTACTTCCATTAATTTATCAGTAGCTGCTTTTTTAATTAGTTCACTATTTTCTCTAATATATTTTATATCTAACATAAAAAATTCCTCCTCAAGTTTTCAATGTAATTATTATATTATATATACTTAATAATTTCAAGTATATTAATTAAAATTAATTAAAAATACAAATGAAATATTTACATAATATTTGACTTATATAAAATAATGTGATAAAATATGTGTTACATAATATTAAAAAACTAAATATAATTAGGAGGGAAGACTAATGAATAAAAAATTACTCGACAAGTCTTATACAGAAGGAGAGGTGTATCAAAAAGTTTTATATACCTCAAAGAAAAAAGATTTTTCCGTTGCAAAGCTTTTTTTAATGCCTCATGCAAAGATACTTACTCATTTGCATGACAGTGATAATGAGATATACATTATACCAAGCGCTACACGGAAAGTTAGGACATGTTACAAAGGAAATTCCCATTCTTTATCTAACAAGAGTGATGATGAATTAATTGTTTACTCAATAAAATGGGTAGATTAAATAAGAAAAAGCACATTAGAAATAAAAAATCTAATGTGTTTTTTTATTTATTATTAGTCATAAGTTCTAGTAATTTTGTATATATTTCTTCAGCATTTTCACTCCAATTATTAGAGATGTTTCTAGCTTGTTCTTTTGTACCTGCATACATTGTTATATTTATCATTTCATCATTTCCATCTTTAATAAAGCAAGATACTTTATATTCATCAGCTTTAATTGGAATAATATTTGTATTAATCGAATATTCTGTATTTACTTCAACATAGTTTTTGTTTACAAGTTTTTTTATATTATATAAATCAACTCCAGGTATAAGCTCAAGTAACTCATTTAAAGTGTTAAGTCCAGTTTCAGTTGGAGCATATAATATATTTTCATTTTCTATTTTTTCATAGATATAATTGCTTTTTTTTAGGCTATCTATATACATACAAATATCTATATAAGTAATATCATCAAATTCTTCACAAAAAGTAACAATTTGATTTAATGTTAATGGTCTTTTGGCATTTTGTAATATATATAGTATTATTAATCTATTATCGAATATTTCTATATCTTTTGCCATAATTTTAACCAACTTTCTTATTTTTTATTCTTTACAAAAATTCATATATATGATATCATAATTTTAACTAAAAATAAATAGGAGGGACAAAAAAATGGATAAAATAGAGAAAAATTATATTATAGCAATTGACGGATCAGCAGCAACTGGTAAGTCAGTACTTGCAAAAGAACTAGCAAAAAGACTTAATATACTTTATATAGATACAGGTGCTATGTATAGGGCATTAGGATATTTTTTTGTTTCAAATAATATAGAATTAACTGATGAAAATATAGAAAAATATTTAGATGAGATTGATATAAAACTTGAGTATAAAGATTTAGCAATTAGAGTATACTTAAATAATGAAGAGATAACAAATAAAATAAGAACAGAACAAATATCAATGGCTGCATCTTACGTTTCTAAAAATAAAAAAGTAAGAGAGAAACTTGTAAAAATGCAAAGAGAAATGGCTGGTAAAGAAAGTGTAGTGCTTGAGGGTAGAGATACTACATCTGTTGTATTCCCAAAAGCTGATTTAAAATTATTTTTAACAGCTACACCAGAAATAAGAGCTATAAGAAGAAAGAGAGATTTAGAAAAAAAAGGACAAATAGTTGATATAGATGAAGTAAAGGAATCACTTTTAAAAAGGGACTTACAAGATAGTACAAGAAAAGAGTCACCTTTGATAAAAGTTGAAGATGCAATAGAGATAGACACAACTAATTTAACAAATGATGAAACAGCAGATATGGTAATTAAGTTATTAAAGGAAAGGGTTTAAATTTTATATGAAGCTTATTATTAAATGGATTATTAGAGTATTATTCTGTAATATTTTTTATAGTGTTAAGTTTATAAATAAAGAAAATGAGGAAAAACTTGATAAATGTATAATATGCCCAAATCATTCTAATTTTTTTGAACCTGCTTGGATATATTCAAAAACTAAAGATATATGTATAATGGCAAAAGCAGAGCTATTTAAGAATAAATTTTTAGCTATGATTTATAAATCTCTTGGTGTTTTTCCAATAAGAAGAGGAGAACATGATGTAAGAAGTCTTATACATGCAATAAACTTATTTAAGGGAGTAGATAGAAGAAAATTACTTATTTTTCCTGAAGGAGAAAGAATGAAAATAGATGAGGAAAAAGGTAAAGCAAAAGTAGGTCCTGCATACATTGCATATAAAGCTAATGTTCCAATTGTACCTGTATATATTACTAAGAATGCAAAAGTTTTCTCAAAAGTAAAAATAATATATGGAGAGCCAATATATATTACAGAAGAAATAGCAAAAGACAAGAAAAAAATTGAGCAATTTTCAATTGAATTACTTGATAAATGTTATGCTTTAAATGATGAAAAAAGGTGATAAATAAATGATTTTAGAAACATTTATTGCTATTAATTCAGGAATAATAGCTTCAAAAATGATACATACAAAAATAGAAGAGCAAATGAATGAAGAAATAATTGAAAATGGTTTGTATCATGTAACATCTGAAGAAAATGCAGATTTAATATTAGAAAGTGGCTATATAAAGCCAAGTAATAATTTTATATCACTTGGAAGAAAAAAATGTTATTTTTTTGCTGGACAACCTTCATATACAGACTTATGCAAAAATGTTGCTAGTAGTTCAACTAGTTATGAATTTTGTGCAGTAAAAATCGATTTAAAAAAGGATGCTAATAGTAACGAGATACCAAAAGAAAAAGCAAAACAGATTTTATCGAATTTTAGACAACGTTCTTTAAATGATGATTCAATAACTTATAGAGGGAAATGTAACTTAAAAGATAAATGTGCAACTAAAGTTCAAATGGTACTTGATTTAGATGAAAAAGGAAATATTATTTCTAGGGAAAAAACAAAAGCTGAAATAGAGAATGGTAAATATATTCCATCTGATGAACTTACTAAAAAATTAAATATGGAAAAAAATAATAATTTAATGAAGAACATGATAAAATCTTATCCAAATGAGATAATACATACCTATTCAAAAATATTTTCAAAATTAAAATCTTTTGTTAATAATAGAAAAATGAAAACAAACTTACTAAACGAATCATCTTCAACATTAATTGATAACCAAAATGTTGATATTAATAAAAATAGTTTTAATGATGACTTGCATAAAATGGTTAATCAAGATAATGATATTACAGTTTCATTAGGAAATGAAAATAGTAAAAAAATAGAAAGAGATAAAGAACAAAGTGATGATACATATAGATAGAGGTATAAAATAATGATTACGCATCCATTTAAACCAATATATAATGAAAATAGTAAAATACTTATACTTGGAAGTTTTCCATCAGTAAAGTCACGTGAATATAATTTTTATTATTCACATCCACAAAATAGATTTTGGAAAATATTATCTAAGATATTTAATGAAGAAAAGATTGATACAATAGAACAAAAAACAAATCTATTACTTAAAAATAATATTGCAATATATGATGTTATTATGAAATGTGATATAGAAGGTTCACTTGATTCTAATATAAAAAATGTTAAAGTAAATGACATAGACAGTATTATAACAAACAGTAAAATAGAAAAAATATTTTTTAACGGAAAAAAAGCATATGAATTATTTTTAAAATATAATAAAAATAATATGAACAATAATAAAATTAAACTTGAGGTTTTACCTTCAACATCACCAGCTAATGCAATTTGGAGTTTTGATAAATTATACAATTATTGGAATGATAAAATAATAGACGCTTTAAAGTCTTAATACTACTTATATATAAAATGAGTAGTATTTTTTTGTATTTTATTGACAATTTGACTTTCAGATTATATAATAACTTTACAAAAATATATTAAGAACTTTCTTAAAATAAAGGAGGAATTACATTATGAAGAAGTTTAAAGAATATACTAACATACCTGTTAGTGCAAGTGTAAGAAATAGCTTGCAACACGCAACCATTTTGCAAGTAAAATATGAAGATGATATGATACGGTCTGCATATTTTTTACTTGGAGCAATTTGTCAAGATGATACTATAATAGATAAGTTTTATTTAGAAAAGGGACTTAAAATTGAGTATTCACAGATTATTAGTACGTTAATTACCGAGCCAGTTATTTTTGAACAAGTCTTTGGTGAAGAGTTTTCTAAAATTTTCTTTGAATTTGATGATTCGAATGAACAAAACGATGGCAAAGAAGAAAATACGGAAAATGAAAATACCGATGAAGAGGAAAATGACACTAATTTTATTATAAGGAAAAATGTTGAAGAATACGTTGAAAATATGTTAAATGAACATACTCAAATTGAGGAAACTCAGCAATACTTATGTGATATTTCAATAGGTTTTTCAATGTCTTTATATGAAGCATTAGAGCAAGCATCTATTCAATGTAAAAAAACTAATTCAAAGATTTTAACATTGGATCCTATTTTATATTGCTTATTTAAAATTCCTGATTCAAGTGCATACAAGCTTATGAAAATAATTATAGAACAGACTTTAGATGATGTTACAATTGATGATTTTATATCGTATATAGAAAGTAATTGTAATATATTAAAGTCAAACACAGAAAATAATGGTGATGTTTATATACCTTCATCTCTTGAGAATTGTTGTGAAATATTAAACAATAAATATAAAAAGGGAGAAAAATGCGAAATTCTTTGTAGAGATATGGAAATAAAGCAACTTTGGAATATTATCTCAAAGAAAACCAAACGTAACGCAATATTAGTTGGAATACCTGGTGTGGGAAAAACGGCTATTGTAGAAGCTTTAACGCAACAAATCGTTAATAAGGAATGTCCTAAGGAATTTTATGATTATAAAGTAATATCGTTTGATATTGATTCACTTGTTGCTGGAACTAAGTATAGAGGAGAATTCGAAACCAAAATTATATTACTTAAAGATTTTATAAAGAAAACGCCAAATGTAATTTTGTTCATTGACGAAATACATAGAACACGTGGAGCAGGAAGTTCTGAAAGTGGTACAACTGATTTAAGTGGCGCTTTAAAACCATTATTATCTCGCGATGAAACTATTTTAATAGGTACTACTACTGAAGACGAATATAAGTATTTTATAGAGTCGGATAAGGCATATAAAAGAAGATTTGAAATAGTAGAAGTAAAAGAACCTAAATATAATGAAGTGGAAAAAATGGTAAAAAGAAAGGTAGAAGGACTTCAGAAATTTCATAAAGTTCAGCTTTCAAAAGGTGTTTTAAAGTTTATAATTACTGCATCAACATGTTTTAACTTGGATACAGCAAATCCTGATAAAACTCTTGATTTATGTGATAGAGCTATGGTAGTTGCTAAAAACTTAAATAAAGAAAAAGTTACAAAAGACCATGTTAAACAAGTTTTTGCTGATAGTTGTAAATTACATAACAAATTTGATGCGTATGACATAAGTGTTGTTGCATATCACGAAGCTGCACATTATGTAGTATCTAAGTTGACACGTTTTAAGAATGCTCAAGATGTTATAGCGGTATCAATATTGCCAACTAATTCTTTCAATGGAGTTAATATTTGTGAAGATATTGAAACATTCATTTTAAAAGATAAGTTTACATATCTTGATTATATTTCAATGTGTTTGGCTGGTAAGGCGATAGAAGAATTGAAATTTAATTTAATTTCTTCTGGAGCATCGGCAGATTTAGAACACGCAACTTATGTTGCAAAAAATATTGTTACTTTATATGGAATGGATGATGAAATTGGTAATATATCTTTTGGTGTAAAGAATAGTATATTAGACGCAAGTGATGATAACATAAGTATAATTAATAATAAAGTAATGGAAATTATAGCTTTGCAATATTCTAAAACAAAGGAAATACTGTATAAGAATATGAAATTTGTAGATATGGTTGCAACAATGCTGATTTCTAAAAAGATTTTAGTAAAAGATGAACTTGACAAAATATATAACGATTATATTAATAAAGTAAGTTAATAAAAAAATGCCTCTGGCTATGCCAGGGCATTTTTTTATACAATTGAAAATTTATACAAGAAAAATCCAAACTATTTTTATGTTAATTGTTATAAAATGATTGACATATAGGCGAAAGGGTGATATAATATCTTTACATAAAAACATTATATGCTTTCTATAGTAAGAAAGTTGGTCAAAAAAATAAAGGAGGAATTAATTATGACCGAAGAAAAGAATTTAACATTAGCTGGAGAAAATAGCGCAATTATTGAAGCAGGTAAAATAGAGGCTTTGCCTTTAGCTAAGCTTACTGCTCAGTCAGCTGATTTTTTAGCACCTGAAAGACGGGAAGCAGTTTTAAAACTTGCAGAAAAAATTGATGTAACTGCAAGGGATAAAGTTATGGCTTATGCATCAAATGTTTCAAGAAAAGCTACAGATGCTAATATGGATTTCCTTAAGGAAATGGCTGGAGAAAAAGAGGATAAGGAACTGGTAAAACGCATTGCTGAGTTATCTGCAAAATCAAAAGATGAAATAAGTCAGTTACAAATTATTCCAAAGGAAAAGAATTTCATCCAAAAAATGTTTTCATTATTTTTTGGAAGTAAGGAAGATGAAAACATATCTGTTAAAGCAACTAATTCTGCAGAGATTCTCGAAGAATTAAGTATTGCTTTGGATAGGCAGGCTAATTCATGTGAAGAGTTAAATAGAAGAGCACATGAACTTTCGCTTTTGGATAAAGAGGTAATTGATCAGCTTACTGATTATATAATTGCAGGTCTTACAGCAATAGAAAGATTTGAGGAAGAAGCTGAGCAATTAAAAGAAGATAGTGACACAACAGCATTAAGTACGGACTCGTTATATAGGTATCAAGATATAAAATCAGGTCTTAATATTATGGGACTGGTTTTACGCAAGCGTGATGAAGAAAGAGAATCTACGTATCTTTCCTCAAACTTCATTAATTCAACAATAGGCGAATTAAATGCAATGCAATTTTTATACACGACTGCAAAAGAATCGATACTTCATATATTCAGTCAAAATGCAAGAAATGCTATTTTTTCCGAGAAAGTTCGTTCAATGGTAGACGGCTACAAAGGTATTAATGAACTTAATAAAAGTTTGATGATTGACAATGCTAAGACCCATGCTGATAATTTCGTAGATATTGTCAGCTTGCTTACAAAAGGAGATGTTGATACAGAAGTGGTTAATGAATGTATAGATATTTTAGTTAATGCATTTAATGAAGGAAAAGAAATGTTTGAAAGATGTGTTAAAGATGCAGAAAATCTGCAAAATGGTCGTGCAACAGTTATTGAAAAATCAAGCAAGTTTAATTCTACTTTGTTAGGAGATGAAGATTCATCAGAGGAGACAGTATATGATAGATTAAAGTCATCTACGCCTTCGCGTTCAAAAAAAGGTGGGAAGAACAAGCTTGAATGGTAAAAAAATACGAAATGGAGTGAACTAATATGTATGCAAGTGTAATTGGAAAAGAGCATAATGCAAATCAGGATTTTGTTATAACTGGCAAAAACTACGGCGTTATTGCAGATGGTTGTAGTAGTAGCAAATATAGCGAAGTTGGCACACGGGTTATATTGCAATTATATGGCGGAATTCCTACTTGTAATGAGGAGGAAAAATTTGAGGAAAATATAACCTATATAATGGAAATGTTAATTAGCTTATTGCAAAAATACAACAAGGAAATATGCAATAACGGTAATTATACGACAGATTTACTTATGAACAATCTTTTCTTTACTCTTTTAGCATGTTTTGAGAAAAAAGATGAGTATGTTATTTACATGCTTGGTGATGGATATATAATTACTCAAAATAAACTTGGAGTTTTTTCATATATTCATTCTGTATATTCTCAAAATAAGCCTCCGTACATTGTATATAACTACTGCATGAATAATTTGCCTAAATTATCATTTAAAAAGTATATTTTTAAAAAAGAGCATTTTAATGGAGTAGGTATAGCAAGTGATGGTATCGAACCTTTCGTTAGGAAGATAAATGGAATTGGAAAAGAAGGTAGAGATAAGTTTGAAGATTATCTTGTAAACAAAGATAATCTTGATGAGACAAAGGCAAATACCCGTCTTAACAATTTCATAAAATCATTTAAGAGCTATCTTATTGATGATACTACAGTATTTTTTATGGGAGGTAAGGCAAATGGGTAAAAAGTTAGGAAAAATAGTTAAAGGCTTTTTTGAAGGACTTGCTGAAATCGATAAAGATTATTACGACTTCTATAGAAACAATGGGAATCCGTATACAGAAAGTAATGTGAACAAACCAACTGTTGTAAAATTTGATGAAGAACATGAAAGAGATATGCTAAATAATGACCCGTATTATCCGTATTATTCTCCATATATATATACTTCATCAAGTGCAAAAGAAACAACTACTCAAAGTGTTAATTTATTTGTATTTGATATAGAAATAGATAAGGAAAAATTTGAGTATTTTGCTAGTTCTTTGTTATATAACAGTATGTCAATTGATAAATGCTTTTTTGTAAGAAATGACATATTACTTTCTACAGGTACACCAATAAGTGTTTCTAATTCGTCATTTGAAAAAGTTATCGAATCAGTCAAAACAACATTTTTCAATGATTATTTACCGAAGCAAAAGCTAAATATTGTTGATACAATACTTAGTCTTAAGGATAAACTTGAAAATATTGTACTTCCTGGTTCAGTGACAAAAGAGCAAATTGAAAAGGAAAAAGATGAGTATTTGAAAAAATGCATGGAAATTGCTAAGGAAGAAAAAGAAAGATGCTTAAAAAGGCTTGATGAAGAAAACAAAAAGAATGAGGAATTAAATGACGAATCTAATTTAAACGAAAGTTTAAAAGAAGCTTCTAGCCCTAAAAAGGTAAGTCATAGCCCCATTGTCAGAAAAAGTTTTGAAACATTTAAGCCTACAAAGAAAATCTTGATTCCTAAGGTAAAAAGCATTTATATTGTTTGTGACAAGATAGATTTTGAAAATATTTCTTCTGACTCACTTTTAAAAGCTCAAAAATACATTCAAGAATTGAAATCTAAAGATATCGGTATTGTAATTTATTCGATAGATAAAGAAAATATAGAATCTTTAGCAATACTTGGTGCTGACAGCATAGAACTTGAATATGAGAACTATTCATAAGAAGGGAGTGACAAAAAATGAGCTTATTAAGCAGATTAAACTATATCTATAGAGTGATAATGGAAAAGATTTTTGGCAAAAAAGTTAATTCAAATCTTCTTTTAAGTGAAAAAAATGACGAAGAATCAGTAGATGCTAGCCATGACGAAAAAGAAGAAGATAACCTTTCTGTAAAAAATGATTCTTCATTTGTAGCTCAAAATAGTTTGATTGATGATATTAATTCTATGAGAGTTAAGCTTTCAAGAATTGAGATTGTCTGTCCCAATGAATATGTTGACTTTAATTTGAGACTTGATGCACTTGAAAAAGAATGTAAGGAAGAATACGAATCATATATAAAGGCAATGACAAGTAATGAACTTGTTTTTACATGTAATCCTTTATATAACAAAACATTACGAGAAAAAATCAGAAAGATTCAAGTTGAAATTGATGATTTTATAAGTAACGAAGCACAGTATAAACTACTTTCAAATCGGTTTACAAAATTATATACTGAAATACTTAAGTATTATAATCAGTATATAAACGGTACATATAAAGGTAGTTTTAGAGATTGCATAAGTCAAGCAAACTCTAAGTTAGCTGAAGTTATTACAAGAGTAATGGGTGATGATTCGTTTCATAGCAATTCTTTTGCAGACTTCATTAATAAAAAGAATCTAAGTGATATATATGCAAATATATTTTATATTTTGCAAAAATGTACGATACGTTATTCTATTAAACATAACCTGACATATGACTATAAAAAGGATTTTAAATCTGAGTATTTAGTTCCACTTATGAATGATTTAGAGCAAATAGGAAAGAAAATTGAAGGTTTTAAATCATCTAAGTACTATGCCGAGTTAAAAGAGAAATATAATAGGATAAAATCAATTAATATATCAAATTTAGAGACTTTTTTGAAAAATGATGAATTTTTTGATGTTTTGCTTAGTATTGAAGATTTACTTGTATCTGCGGTAAATAGCATAGACAAAGATAAATTGAAAGCTAAGTCTGATGAGCTTTTAAAGATTTTAACATCAAGCAATACTTCAAAATCTGGAAAGTCAACTGTTAAAAAAACAGCACAAACAGGTAGTAAAAATACTTCATCAACTCAAAAGAAAACAGCAAATGGAAGGACAAGTACTAAAAGTTCTACAACAAAAAGTTCAACTAAAAATAATAACACTAAATCCAGTGATAAAAATGGAGGGAAATAATTATGGCATTAAAAAGAATGAAGGAGTTTAGCGTTAAAGGTAATGATACTTTATTTGAGTGTCCTAATACAATGGACGGACATTTTTACAAATTAGTATTTGATTGTTCATCTTCAATGGAAACTCATGAGGATACAATGAGAACATGTTTAAAAAATTATAAACAGCAAATTTCTGATTCAGATGAAGCCTCACGGATATTTGTTTCTCGTGCTGATTTTACAAGTAGGTATAGTGAAATGAAATATCTTAATATAAAGAATATGTCGACAGATTATAATGCAAACGGTTGGACTAATCTTTATGATGCAATTGTTTATTCTGTAAATAATGCAATTGAAACAAAGCAGGCATTAATCGAACAGGGATACACACCTACAATGTTTAACATTTATTTTTCAGATGGAGAACATTGTATAGGCTGGGATAATGAGCCATCATATTACGATATTAAAGATGTTAAAAATGCGGTTAAAAAAGCACTTGAAAACGATATTACAATGATTTTCATTGATTTTGGCGGTGAAAACGGTAGTATACCTAAAGAACTTGGTTTTACTTCTGTTTATGATCCTGAAAATAGTAGTGAAGCACTTATTCAAATAATGGATGATATAACTCAGACTACTATAAGTCAAAGCAAAATGGACGTTGTAAACGTTGACAACTGGCTTAACAAGTAATTAAAATATAATAAAAGATTAAGAAAATTTTCTTAGTCTTTTATTA
>CANPWO010000005.1 GCA_947584535.1 uncultured Clostridia bacterium | reverse complement strand
GAAAGTAATCCTATTATAAATGTCTCTGCATTAAATATTGAAGAAATGTTTTTCTTTGAAGCTCCTATTGCTCTAAGTATTCCTATTTCTTTTGTTCTTTCATATACAGAAATATATGTAATAATTCCTATCATAATTGATGAAACTATAAGCGAAATTGATACAAATGCGATTAAGACATAAGTTACTGCATTTACTATTGTTTTAACAGAACTCATAAGAATTCCAGTAGTATCAGTATAATGAATAACCTTTTCCTCTTCTACATTATCGTTATAGTTATCTAAAAAATCAATAAAATTTTCTTTACCATCAAAACTATCAAAATAGAATGATATATATGTAGGCTCATCTTTTTCTTGATAACCAAGAGAAACTAGATTTGATTTTGCAGTTTTATCTTCGCCTGACATCATAGATGTTACAATTCTTGTAATTTCTTCTTCTGTCATATTTATTTTAAAAGCACCTGCAATTTTATCTTGGTCGACATTAAATGCAGAGGCAAAAGAGTTAGTAAGATTTGCTGTAAGTTCTCCAACCTTAGTTAAAACTGATTTCTTTACAACTGCTTCCGTCATTGCTCTTGCCATTGTACTTTCTGTCTGTTTTATCGCTGCACTACTTGTAAAAGAAGAAATAATTTGTGATACTAATTCCTTATTTACTATAATTGGAATATCTTTTATCTCTTCTGATTGTTCTTTTGTCTCTATTTCACTTTCATTTTTATTTTCATTTTCTACTACCGTATTAGTAGTAGGAGTACTTCCTTGTGGCAATAACTGTGCCATATTTTTATATGTAGTTATATATACTTGTAATAAACTTTTAAGTATACCTGAAAATGCAGTTTTAAATGTAGCTTTTGGAATTATATAATCTTTTTCAAGTGAAGATATTACTTTAGATGCTTCATACTTATCTAAGTAATTATTAACAATTTTATCTATGTTATTTTCGTCAATTTCACCCTCTATACTATTAAACATTCCATTTGCTAAAGTATTTAGACTATCTGAAAAAGATTTTTGAGCAGGTGTAGTATCAGTTGTAATAGAATTATTTATTTCTAACATATATTTTTGTGTTTTTGCCTCTAAGTCTTTTTCATCTATTTTTATATTAAATGCACTTTCAAGTGCTTGATTATCAATACTTACAAAGTCTTTAAAATCAAGTCCTAGTCCATCTTTTTTCTCATCAAATCTTGAACCTGAAAATATATCTATATCTTTGTTTTCCTTTTGTTTTTTTACAATATCTGTATTTGAAGCACTATCAATAATATAATCTATTAAATCGCTTGTGTAAGAAACTCCAGGATTTAACATCATAGATGAGCTTCCTTCTTTTGGACAAACTACACCTACAATTTTTAAAGGAGTAGCGTTATCATATAGTTGTTTTAGATAATCTTCATTTTCAGTCATATCTTCATATATATCATATTTTTCGTTATATTTATATTTATCTGTTGGCAAGATTAATTTAAGTTCTATATTCATTAAGTCCTCATAAGAAAGTGTAAGTGGCTCATTTTGTATATCTACTTTTTCTCCACGCATTATCTTATTTACTAGATTTGATAATTCTTCTGTATTTCTTAAACCTAGTGAATATACAAGTAAATCTGAAATAGTACCAGGCTCAGATAAAACAATCATAATCTCATTATATTTTTCAGGTAAATGTCCTGCTAATATATCATAAGAGTTTTTTATCGCCTCTTTATCATTTGTCATTTGAGAATATATTGATGTAAACGAGCTCATTATAGTTGAACTATACGAAGAATCAAATAAATTACTTGGATTTACTTTTGCAATATTCTTTGTGGCATCAACAGTGTATATTAATGGATCAACACTATATGAATATTCAACTGATGAAACGTTTTTATCTACATCTTTTTTGTTTTTCTCCATATATTCTTTAAAGCTCTTTAAATCATTTGTACTTAAAGCAGATAACATATTTGAAATATACTGTTCTTCTTTAACTTTTCCCTCTTCTTTATTCTCCCCTTCTTGAGCTGTCATAGTAAGAAGCATACTTGTCATATCAGATGTTTCTTGCATAATAGTAAGCGGGTATGATGTTAATGTATCTTCTTGTATACTATCAACATATCCTTGGAATCCATTTGAAACCGCAAGTACCAGTGCTATTCCAATTATTCCTATTGAACCTGCAAATGCTACTAAAATAGTTCTTCCCTTTTTGGTAAGTAAATTATTTAAACTTAATCTAAACGCAGTCCAAAATTTCATAGATGTTCTACCAATTTTAGCAGTATCTTGCTCTTCTTGAATTTCATTTGATGAAACAGGATTTGAATCTTCTGTAATATTACCATCTAATATTCTTATTATTCTACTTGAATATTTTTCAGCAAGTTCTGGGTTATGTGTTACCATTATTATCAATTTATCTTTTGATATTTTTTTAAGTATTTCCATTACTTGCACACTTGTCTTTGTATCTAAAGCACCTGTTGGCTCATCAGCTAGAATAATATCAGGGTTATTTACCAAAGCTCTAGCGATTGCTACTCTTTGCATTTGTCCACCAGATAGTTGATTTGGCTTTTTATGAATATGATTTTCAAGTCCAACTTCTTTTAATGCTTTTATTGCTCTTTGCTTACGCTCTTTTTTAGATATTCCACCTATTGTTAAAGCAAGTTCTACATTTGACAAAACCGTTTGATGCCCAATTAAGTTATAACTTTGAAAAATAAAACCTACTTTGTAGTTTCTATATGCATCCCAGTCCCTATCTTTAAATTTCTTTGTAGATTTACCGTTAATAACTAAATCACCTGAAGTATATCTATCAAGTCCACCAATGATATTAAGCAAAGTAGTCTTTCCACATCCACTTTGTCCAAGTATAGAAACAAATTCTGACTCTCTAAATTTTAGTGAAATACCTTTTAAAGCATCAACTCTCTCATCACCAGTTATATATACTTTTTTTATGTTTTTTAGCTCTAGCATTTTTCCTCCTCATATTATATATACTAAACTATATTATTTCTACCTTTCTGATTATATATAATAACATAAAATCTATAAAATTTCAACTAATTAGCTAAGATATATTAGTATAACACATAAAATTAATATGCTAGTATATATATTTATTCATAAATATCCATTTTTATTTATAATTCTACAATTTTCAAAATTTATTTAAATAAAATGTAGATTTAAGTCATATATTCATATTGCATTTCATATTATTAAATGATATAATCACTGTATAATGATGGGGGAATTGTTATGAGAAAATACTTAGCTGAGTTTATTGGCACAGCTGTTTTAGTTATTTTTGGCTGTGGAAGTGCAGTTGCAGCAAATGCTTTAATAACAAATACACAAGTTACTGCAATGGGCTCTCCTTTAGCACTATCTACTTTACTAATTGCATTTGCTTTTGGACTAGTAATAATAGCTATGGCTTATTCAATTGGCAATGTTTCTGGTTGCCATATAAATCCTGCTGTTTCAACAGGCATGCTAATTTCAAAGAAAATTAGTGTTAAAGATTATATTGGATATATAATCTCACAATTTCTTGGTGGAATTGTTGGTGCTTTAGTTTTAGTTCTACTTCTTGGAACTGAAAATGGGCTTGGACAAAACGGTTTTGGAACTGCTAGTGCACTTGGAATAAATATGTGGCAAGCATTATTAATAGAATTTATTTTATCTTTTGTATTTGTATTTACAATTATTGGAGTTACTTCAAAAAAAGAACATGGAGCAGTATCAGGTTTAGTTATAGGGCTAACACTTACATTAGTACATATTCTTGGAATACCATTTACAGGTACATCTGTAAATCCTGCTAGAAGCTTTGGACCAGCACTTGTATTACTATTTACAGGTACTACACTACCAATTGCACAAGTTTGGGTATTTATAGTTGCTCCAATTGTTGGTGGTGCTCTTGCTTCACTTTGTTATAACTTTATTGCTTCTTCAAAAGATAAAGAATAATATTTATATATAAAATAATAGTCTAGCAATTAAATTGCTAGACTATTATTTTATACAATATATTTTCTTGATTTAGCTTTTAATCTATGCTATAATAACATTATAATATGCTTCTGTAGCTCAGTGGATAGAGCAGCGACCTCCTAAGTCGTTGGTCGGACGTTCGATTCGTCTCAGGAGCACCAATAGATGAGATTTTATACATTTTTTATAAAGTCTCATTTTTGCATTATAAGGCTATTTTTCAATGTTTTTTTATAATTACGACTTCATTCAATATCTATCAAATTTCATACATTCTTTATGTAGTTGCATTAAAATTGCATTAAAATTTTATAATTATTCAGGGAGCATTTAAGCTCCCTTTATTATAATCCCATTTTTTTATTAGCTAAATTTTGAATTACAGTAGGATCATATCCTGCATTTTTTAATCTATTTTTTCTGTCTTGACCATTGCCCCATAATCCTTTTATAACCTCATTTGCTATTTGGTCATTTGATTTCTTATTTTGAGTACTTGATTTACCAAGCAACTTTTGATTTACAATTGCTTGTATAGCACTTGCATTATATCCTGCTTTTGTTAAAGCATTTTTTCTTGCATCTCCATTGCCCCATTTACCTGCAATTACTTCATTTGCAATTTCTTCATTTGATTTTTTATTATTTGAAAAAGTATTTCCAGCATGTCCATTTATTTTATTTGCTTCTGATATAATATAATCTATTTTTGATAATAAGTAAGCTCCTGGACAACTTGTTGTACAATACATACTATGCCATGTAAGGTTTTTGCCTTTCACAAGAGTACCTAAGCCATTTCTTTTTGCTATATCAGCAACTAATTGTATTAATTTATTTAATACAGCATCAGATACTGCCCAATTACCACCAACTTGTGAATTAGATGTTTCAATAGTTACAGCTTTACAATTGCTATCCCAATTTGCATTAGCCCAAGCTGTATTAGCTTCATCTACATACTGACCTACTTGTACATCATTTCCTATACCATAATGAGCAGAAGCCCCTCTTCCAGCATTTTGAAAGATACCACCACATTGTTTTGCAGTTAAAATTCCAGCCATATGATGTATTGTTATCATTTCAATTTTTCTACCACTTCTACCTACTGTGTAATTACTTGTACTAGCAGGTACTTTAATATTTACTAAACTTGAATTACTCATCAATATCGCCCCTTCCATTAGAAAACTCTTTTTCCATTTCTTCAGTTAAAACAATTTCTTCATCCATATTAAATCACTCCTTTTCTTATATAAAAAGAGAAGCCTTAATTGACTTCTCTTTTAATCATATAACATAGACATTATTGAAAGTTGTCTTTTGGTATCTAAACCTAATGCTGTCATATATTTTAGCATTATATTTTCTGTACCACTTTTATATCCAGATTTAATTAACAATGTTACTTTTTGTAATGGCTCTAAATTTAAACTATCTATTAGATTATATACTTTTAATAATTTGCTATTTGGTATAGTCTTACCTTCATCATCTTTTTCACCAGTAATCTTTCCTATTTGAGTCATATATTTATCTAGTTCACTACATTCTATATCTAAATCCCTTAACATTAAATACTTATCTCTTTGACTATTTCCTTGTTTATCTTCTGTTGTACTTAAATCAAAGAATGTGTTATAACTTGATTTATCTATTTTATTTAAGTCTGAAACTGTTACATTTTTTGCTTTTTCACTGTCATTTAATAATGATAATAGTTTATCTTTTTGTTCATTAGATGTATTCATATTCATAATATATTTTGCCTTATTACCTTGAGTTGATCCACCAATATTTTTACCATTAGAATTTTTTGTTCCTTCTATTTTAGATATTTCACCTCTATATATATAACTATTAACAAGAGATAAACCATCACCAACTAAATCATCTATTTTTTGTTCAGTGTTAGATTTTTTATATTCTATATTCTTATTATTTGCATAACTTTCTTTACTATCATTTAAAACATCATCATATATAGAATTGATAACTTTAGCTTTTTCTTCATCCTCAAGCTGTTTATATTCTTTTGTAGATATAACCTTATTTAACAAATATTTTGCATTAGTTCCATATTGTTCTTTATATTTTGTATAATCTTCTGGTGTTAATTTATATTCTTGTTTATTAAGTGTCAATTTACTATTTGGAACAGTTGGTAATATCCCTTCTCCAGTATTTTTATATACTCTTTGAATTTCTTTATCCACTTTAGAAGTTTTAATTTCGTTCCTATAATAAGGAGCTACTGCATTTTCAAAACCTCTAATTAATAAGTTATTGTTTCTTTTAACTTCATTTCCCCATATATCTGTTTTAGGCTGTAAAGATTTTGAAACTATTGGCAGTTTAGATATTATAGAATTTTTTGTTCTTTTTAGGGACTTTTCTAATCCTTCTGCATCTCCCGTATAATATGTATCTCTTTCTGTATCATCAATTGTTCTTGCAATTTGTGCTAATAAAGTTGGCACAAATTGACCGATATATGACTCAACTGCATTATATGCCATGTCTCCTATCGAATCAGCATTACCAGAACTAAAAGATCTTATTGTTTTAGTTAAACTTTGCAAAAAACTCATTTCAACCATTGGATCGAGAGAGCTTAAAATACTATCATATACACCATTAATTTTCCCCCAAACATCTGATACTAAACTCTTATCCTTACTATCCTTATTGCTATTTTCATTATTTTCAAATATTTTGGCTCCAGTTAATAAAGGTATAGCAGCTGGTGACATCCAATCAATTGTATATGTACTATTTCCAATTTTTATAGAATAATCTTGTTGACCTAAATTTTCATTATACTTATCTTCCTTTTCATCATCTGCCCCACTTGCAGATAAAACACCCATTTTTGTTAATATATAGCCTATACAAGCAATACCAGTTCCTGTAAAACCTTTTGAAAGATTATCTATATATTGTGCTGTAGTAATTTTACCTTTTTTTAATTGATATACATCATAAGTTACATTTTTTATCATTCCTGTAATATTATATTCAAATCCTGCTTTAGCAATATTAATAGGTGTTTTCTTAAATGGTAGAGCTCCACCTACAACTATTTTAGAAAGAAGATTTTTATTTTCTAAAGCACTCAATTTATTAGCCAAATCACTTTCTTGTCTAAAAGTTGCTTCTTGTGCTTGTTTAATAGCATATTGTCTTGCTTTCTCTAAAACCACATTTGATTGTTTGCTTCCACTTTCTAAGTATGCTGGAGTTAAATTATTAGCAGTCATATAATTTGAAAGAGCAGATTTATATGCTACATAGGAACTATACCAGTCTTCTTTTTCTAAAAAATCTGATGATTTTTTTTCTATAAAATCAAGTATCTTACTATTACTGTTTTTTTTATATTGATTTAACATATTAGTAGGATTATATTTATTTCCATTAGAAATTCTTTCTTTCATTAATTGTGCATCTTTTTTGGCAAATTCTATTACTTCTTTTGTTGGTCTTTTTAAAGTTTTTGTTCTTTCAATAGGATTTATTATATCCTCTAACGCACCTGCAATTTTATCCTTAATAGTTATTGTTCCCTTCATACCAATATTGGAAGCAATATTTCTTATATGAGTTCTTGGATTTCCAAGCATAGCAAGATAACGCCAGTTTCTAATTTCTTCATTTACTGATACTGGTATTTGCTCTGCTACTTCAATAACAGCTTTTGAAATATTTTCTTCTAATTCTTCTTGACTTTTTGAATTTCTTATATTATTCTTTGCTTCTTCTGATAAAGTTATATCTTTTGCTTTTTTATTTAATACTTTTTCTCTTTCAATACATTTTTCTATAAGATTTATCCTACCTTGTGGCGAAAATTTGTTTATAATACTATATAATTGAAGAATTTGTCCTGAATCAGTTGACAGCACAGCTAAACTTGAAGATAAATCCTCTATTTGACTATCAGAAAACCCAAAATTTTCTGATTGTTTTAATAAATTTTCACCTCTTGCTACTAATTCTTTTAAATCTTTAACTTTTAAATGTGCTTCTTGTAAAGAATTAACTATTTCATCAAATTCATGTTTAACACCATTTTTTTGTAATCTCTTTTGGGCTTCATCTATTAGATCCTTGTTACTTGAAGGTACATATCTATCATTTTGCAATAATTTAGAAGCAATATTTTTTGTCTTTTCATCAACCATATTACTATTCTTTATAGTATCATAATGTTTCCTTTGCCCTCTTTCTAAAGAATATTTTGAATCTTCTTGCATAGAATTATTATTAGTAGTATTGACATTTTGATTTAAATTTGTTATACTATTATTAGTTAAAGAGTTAGCAACGGATACAGTTTCTACACTGTAATTGCTAGCTCTTTCTTTTATGTTTGTAATATCGTATAATAATTTTCCATTATCTCCATTAGCAATATTTAATATTCCTGAATATTTTTTATTTCCAACTTTAAATATAGTTTCATAATAGTCCCAACCATTTTTAGCAAAAATATGTCTACCATCATCATTTTCGCTTTTTATATATTTTGAAATTTCAAGAAGATTATCTAATTCTGTTGAAGCTTTTAATTTAGAAGAATATATTTCATTATTCAATGATTTTTTTGGATGTGTATATTCACCTGCCGTTTTTCCTGTTACTTTTATATTTGTATTATCTTTTGTTAATCCTTTTTCTCTAAACTTATCTAATATATAGTCATGAGCTATTTTTATTTGTTCTTTTTTTGTTTTTCCTTCAAATATATCTTGATCAGTATCAATTTCAACATATTTATTATTATTTTTATCTATTTGAACTGAATATTTATCATTGTTATTGTTTTTAACAGCATTTATCCATTCTTCTTTAGTAAATTTTACATACTTTTGTCCTTGCCTATTTAAATTATCAGCTATATTAGGATGCAAATTTTTCCAAGATTGTTCTGCATATTCTAGTAACTGTGATTTATTTTCTACACTATTTCCTATTTGTTGTGCAACTTTTAACCATTCTTGTTTTGTTCGTTTACCTTGATTATTAGCAGGTACTAATTTAATAGCATCATCAACTAAAGTACGATTATATTCAAACATAGAAGTATTTTCAACTTTATTAGAATTTTTACTTTCAACAAAGTTTTTATACTCACTATCTAATTCCTTAATTTGTGTTACAAAAGAATTGTATGTATTTTCATCTAAATTATTAATTTTTTTTATAGCCTCTATGGTATTATTCTTGTAATCACTACTTATATTTTTTGAAGAATTAATTAAATCAATCAAATTTTGCTTTTTCTTACTACTATTAAATGTATCTAATACATTTTCATTAGCGATTGCAACATTTTCCACATTTTTTTGAAAATCATTAGCAATTTTAGGCATTGTTTCACTTTCTAAAGCTTTTTTAAATAGTTTTTGTGATTTTCTTAAATTATCATATTCTTCCTTTTCTTCACTTGTCATTGAGGAAACATTTTTATAATAATTTGTTTTATCTACTACCCAATTATATATTTTTTTGAACACATTTTTATCAGACTTTAAAAGATTATTTACTGCTTTTTCATCTTTAAATAAACTTTCTGTGTATCTTGAAACAACCTCTTGTTCAATATCACTTTCAGTTAATTTCCTTCCTTCTTGTTCATAAATAGGCTGATAGGTATTAATAATATCTTCCTTAATTTTATTTAACTTTTTAGACTTATCTAACTCTGTTAATACAAAATCACTGTAAGCTTCATATCCTTTACTTTGAGATAAATGATGATTTAATTCATGACCATAAGATTGTGTGCTTAAATTATTTTCATTTAATGTAATATTATTACTACTATATTTGCCATTTATATTAGTAGGTAAATTTTCAATAGTGGTATTTAATTGATTATTTTCTGGCAATATGTTATTAACCGTATTATTTAGATTATTTAAATATTCACTTGTTGTATTATTTCTAGCTATTGGAGCTAATGTCATATTTTCAATATTATTAGTATCTACACTTTTTTTATCTGAGGCTTTTGGTAATATACTTTTAGCATTTATTAATGCATTTCCTCCCTTTAAAAGAGCAGATCCTCCTACACCACCCCAAAATTGTTGTGCTAACTCATCTGATGTAGCATTTTCTCTAGTTTTATCATAAGTTGCTCTAATAAGATATGGATCAATATAACCTGAAGCTACTTCCTCAAGTCCTTCACCTGCTAAATCAATTGCAGTATCTCCTATTTTGGCTAAGGTCTTTCCACCTTTATTAGATAGAAGTCTTTGTATAGCAGTACCAATTTGTGGGTTTCTAGCTAATTTTTCTGATATTTTATTGCCCGCTAACCCACCTATTCCACCACTTAGCATTTCTATTAGACTTTCATTAATACCACCAACTATACCATACTTAGTAGCTTCATCATATGTAGCACCTTCATCTAACGCTTGGTTTATTTTTCCACCTGTTGCTTGTATAGCAAAAGGCAATGTCTCGGCTACTTTTGAGGCAACATTAGTGGCTTTACTTCCTATATTTAGTGCTTCGCCAGCTTTACCTACTGTACCAGCCATTGAACTTCCTAATGCTAATGAAGGTAATATTTCACCAGTTCCTTTAATTAAACTATCTATAGTATCGAGTGTATTATTTCCTCTACCTATATATGAATTTTCACCATATACTTCATCTACAGGTTTTGCTATATAATCATCTACAATATTTTTTTCTGTTACATCTTGCCAAAAATCTTTTGTTTCCTTAGCGCCTTCTTTATCCCATAAACTTTGAACACCACTAGCACCATATCCAATTGCTGTAGATATAGCATCAGCTATATTCTCAGTTCCTTTTAAAGCACCTACACCTAAATCACCTATTAATTTAAAACCAGTGCCAAGTGTTCTCATCATTTTTTCATCAAAAGTTTCATTATATTTTATAGGATTAGCAATATTGTTATTTATCTCATCTTGTGTAATATAACCATTTGCAATCATTTGTTTTCTAGCTTCTTCTACACCTTGTTTTTCAACTATTTCACTTATTTTCTTTATATCTTTAATAGGTAATTTTGCCATATTGACAACTCCTTTTTTTACCATTTACCAATTGCTTTATTAAAATTTACAGCATCTCTTATTCCAACTCCAATTAGTGGATTTCTACCAGTATTTTTATTATTAATCACCTTATCTGAACTTCTTGGATTATATGCAGGTGCAGAACTTTTTGTTGTATTACTACTACTTAATAAACTATTAAGTAAACTCTCATAATTTACAGAGTTACTACTTCTCCTAGCATTTTCTAATGCTAAATTATAGTTCTTTAATGCTAAATCATAATCTTGTTGCATCTTTTTATATTGTTGTTCAATTTGTTCTTGAGTTTGATACAAACTAGTTATTTGAGCTTCATAATCTTTGAATTTCATATAATTATCTACTGCTTGTTGATATGCCTGTTGGTATCTTGCAGAATTATTTTGACTTAATTCTAGTCTTTTAGCGGCTATATCTCCTAATAATTCTTGTTCTTTACTAGCAAAAGTTAAATTAGTAGAATTTAATTGATCATCTAAATCTTTTAATGCATTATTTTTGTTTAATGTTATATTATTTAAGTTTTCACCATATGAATTATTTATACTTCCGATATGCTGTACCACTTTGTCCTGAAGTTGTTAAACCAGTTTGACTTAATGTTTGAGCCATATCTCTCTGTGCAAGCATTTTATTTATATATGCTTGTTTTGCCTCTTTAAGTGCATTTTGATTAACTGTTCCTCTTTGATTATTAATTTGATTAACAGCATTCTCTTTATTAAGATTCAATGCATCCTTTTGTCTTTGAGCCATTTCTTCATATTGTTGTAACAATCTATCATTATATTCATTAATGCCTGCTGTCCTTTCTCTTGCATAATCTTCTAAACTTCTATTTGTTACATCTGTTATAGCTTTAGGTATATTATAATTAGCCATCTAATTTACCCCTTTCTTTTAATAATCTTATCAAGTGTTGAGTTTTATAATAAATATTATCTGATAAATAATTTCTACTTTCAGAAAATAATGTCTTTTCTTTTCCTTGATTATATACAATTAGTATTTCAACTATATATTTATCAATAAATCTTTTAAATATTTTTAAAACAGAAATCATCATAAAAAGCGACCTCCTAGAATCGATTTTAAGGCATTTTTTAAAGCATAGTAATGTAGTTACTATACCTTATTTTTCAACATTTTCATCATTTTTGCCACCTATTTTTTCATTTAATTTTTCTTGTGCAACTTTAAGCCAATTTTCAATAAAACTTGGAATTTTTTGCCCTGCTTCAGTCCAGTTTTCCATTATTGATAAAAATTCTTTTAAACCAAAACCAAATAGTATGAAATTACTTGCTATTAATACTATTCCAAAATCAGCAAATGCTTTCTGTAAGAATAATAACCCAAAGACAATTACTAATTCTATTACTTTACCAATTAGACCTTGTTTCATTTTAGTAGTTTCAAATGTTTTATTTTTCTTTGCTTTATACCATCCTGTTAATAAGTCTAAAACCATAAAAAAGCAGTATAGATAAATCAAAAACCAATCTATACCTGCTAATGTTGCTACTATACTTCCTGCACCTGATATTATAGCATTTTTCAAAGCTTCCATTTTATCACCTCCTAATCTATTTAATATACATTTTTATTTAAGCTGTTCTTTTCCATATATAACAAGTAATGTATTGTTGTTGTATTGAAACAGGGTGATTCCCTTCAACATCAGTTACAAGTGTAGTATGGTTCCAATTTGATACTTTATCGTGGTTAAAATTCGCCGTTAGTCCATAAGACCTATCAAAAGTAGATTGGTTTGGAACAGCTTTTTCTAAAACATATCCAATACTTGATATATTTCCATCATAAGCTCCAATTAAAGCTCTTAATTCTTGTGTTTTAGCACCACCAGTTTTCTCTACTTCATTAAAATCAGTATCACTTGTATCAACACCTACTGGAACTCTGCCTTTGCCCCATTCAACCCAAGTACCAATACCTATATAAGTAGCTGGATTTTTTCCTGATGCATTAAATTCTAACGATCCTATTGGATGTTCTTCATTATGAATCTCTTTTTTTATTTCTTCTTTTAAAGTATTTAAAATATTACTTAATAATTTTTTATTATGTACAACTCCTGTGCTATCAATTAAAAATTGTTCAAATTTTTTACTTTTATTCATAATTCTTCGTCTATTTTAGATAGTTTAAGCTACTCTTTTCCAATAAGCTACGACTTCATATGGTGGAATATTATTATGTGGTTGACCGCCACCAGTATTTGCTGTTTTGGCATCATAAGTAGATTGTACTGAGCCTGAGCCAGTCGTAATCTTTCCCATTTGAGTTAAATTACTATCCCAATACACTAACCTACCACTATGATACATATTGTGTTCATGACTAGGCATTTCAGCCACCGTCATAATATGAGTTTTCTCTCCACCTGTTTTTCCAATTTCTCCAAAATCACTATCATTAGGCTTATATCCAACTGGGAATACACCTAATAAGGTTCTCTCCCATTTAAGCCCTAAATAATTTGAATAATCTGTTTCAGTAAAATCAATAAAACCGCTACCTATTGGATGTTCTTCATTATATATTTCTTTTTTAAAGTTATTTAAAAATTCTTTTAAAATCTCTCCTTCATGTAAAATGCCTGAACTATCTATTGTAAAACTTACAAACTTTTTATTATTCATATATTTTTATTTAAGCTATTCTTGTATAACCGTAAATTGCTAAAAATGGTGGCGTATTATTATGTGGTTGGTCTCCACCAGTATTATTTGCCCCACTATAAGTAGATTCATTAGCCAAATACCAAGGCCATATTGCATCTCCACCGCCAGAATAGGTCTGAGCAGACCTATTAGCTCCAACTTTTAAACTATGGCTATGACTAGGCATTTCTTTAATAGTTAATTTATGTTCAAATTCTCCACCTGTTTGACCATTTTCATAAATGTCTCCACACATTAATAAAAATACATCCTTTATCTGTTGCCAAACTCCACCATATAATTCTGTTAATTCATCTGCAGTAATTTTTACGGTTGACAAATAAAGATGACCTATTGGAAAACGAGGACATGGATAAATTATATTACCTTCTCTGTCTTTAAACCTAATTCCCTTGTTAGCCATATAGACCACCTACTAAGCTTAAATTGCAACCTCCCTTCTTGAAGATTGCATTAAAAAAGAAGAAAGTTTTACAAATAAACTTCCTCCTTCCTGTATATAGAATTGCTGATATATATATATATATATATATATAGTTTATCAAGCAAATTTACTATTTTACTTTTCATAATTTTTCACTCCTAACTAACATCATATTGCCAAATATAATTTCCTGCTGTTTTTTTCTGACCTCTGCAACAATAAATAATATTGTGAGCATCAATATTAGATTGTCTACTAGCTTCCCTTATGCTTTTATATGAGTTTAGTTTATTTCCTAATAAATCAAATTGGGAAACTTTTTTTGCTATTGTATTATTTAACTTATTTGACAACAAAAAATGATGTACATTTTCTTTTCGTGTACACCATTCTAAATTATTTATATTGTTATTACTTTTATTACCATCAATATGATTTACTTCTTTATAATTATTAATATTTTCTATAAAAGCTTCACATATTAGTCTATGAAGTAAAAACTGTTTTTTAACACCATTTTTATATAAAAATATATGTAAATAGCCATTTCTCGTTTTAATAGGTTTTAAAATTTTTTTATTACTTCTTATTCTTCCTAAATTACTAACTTGATAATTAGGATAATCATGTACAATTTTCCATTTTTCCTTCAACATAATTATCACTCCTTTACCATTCATCAACTTCAACTAATTTTAACTCGCTACCAGTATCAATCCACTCGCCAAAGCTCCAATATATATCGCCTGATATAATCTCGCAACTTCCATGTCTTGTTACGAGTCCATTTTGTGTTATTAAAGCTTGTACAATAGCATTATTACCACTATCTGCTGAAACAAAAAATAAAAATCCTTCAACTCTGCTATCAAAGAAGAAATTAGTATGATTTCCTGATACTAAAAATATCCCTGATTTTGTTTGCTCATTGGCATTAATAGGAGCTTCATCTGTACCTATTAATTTTTCTATACCAGGTATTCCTTGAGGGCCAATTGGTCCAGTTGGGCCTGTATCACCCTTATCACCCTTTGGGCCTTTCAAAGCTTCTAACTGCTCTGAAGTAAAGTCTGAATATTTAAAAGAATCTCCTTTCTCTCCTTTTGGGCCTGTATCGCCTTGTACACCTTGTGGACCTTGAATACCCTGTTCTCCTTTCTCACCTCTTATACCTTTTGCTCCTGACATATCAACTAAAAATTTAAAATCATCAGTTGTTTTTACATATAGTCTAGCATTATCTTCAGTTTCAACATCACTTGCAATAATAACAAACTTACCTTCTTCAACATTATTTTTATCATTTTGCATTTCTTCAATAGTTGTATATGTTTTAAAAATACTAAATCCTTCTCCAGTATCTCCTTTTATACCTTGTTCACCTTTTACTCCTTGAATACCTTGTTCTCCTTGTTCTCCTTTATCACCTTTTTCACCCTTATCGCCTTTATCACCTTGTGGACCTTTTAAACCTTCCAATTGTTCAGGAGTAAAATCGCCATAAGTAAAAGGAGTTCCTTTTTCTCCTTGTTCCCCTTGAGGACCAGTATTTCCTATATCGCCTTTTGGACCCTTTAATAATTCTAATTGTTCAGGAGTAAAATCACTATATTTAAAAGGCTCTCCTTTATCTCCCTTTGGACCTATATCTCCAGTTTCCCCTTTAGGTCCTTGCTTTCCTTCTGGTCCTTGTTCTCCTTGAGGGCCTTCAGGTCCCATAGGTCCAATTAATCCTTCTTTACCTTGCTCGCCTTTTTCTCCTTTTTCGCCTTTTAAACTATTCAAAAATTCAATTTCTGAACCATCGTTTCCTTGATCTAACCAAGTTTGATATGCAGACTTTCCTTCTATACCTTGAGGACCAATTACTCCTTGAGGGCCTATATTTCCTTTTTCTCCTTGAATACCTTGTGGACCTCTTATATTTATTGATGTTGGATTTTTTAATCCCTTATCATTATCCCACGACAACTCTCCATCGTCACTTACACTTGGAATAAATGTAGCTCCATTATCTCCTTTAGGTCCTTGCGTGCCTTGAATACCTTGCTCTCCTCGTTCACCTTTTGGGCCGATAAATTTACCTTCATCATATTTTTCTTGGAATGTTTCCCCATCTTCAAAAACAACATCTTCAGCACTAAAATTTTCTACTATACTAGTAGCATCTTTTAATAATTTATTTATTTCTTCTAAATATAATTCCCAAGTTTCAGGACTAGGCTTTACTTCTTCAGTACCTTCCAAATAACTACCTTCGTATAATTGTACACTTAACAAACCTGTTGTATATCTTTTTTCAAGTTCATTATCTTTTATTTCAGTACCAAATACTCCTAATAACAAATTCCCTTTTTGCTCGATTGCTTTATGAGGTATATAACATTTATTATTTACCAGTACCTCATTATAAACTACACCATTAAATATAAAAATAGCTGTTTTATTCAAATTTTCCCATTCCTCTGAAAATTGAAAATCACATTCAATATCTTTATATCCTCCTGATGTTAAATACTCGTTTCCATCTTGCCTTATTTCATTCTTATTTACTATTAATTTTAGAGTTTTCATAATCATTCTCCTTTACTTTATATAAGCAATAACGCACAATGTTGCTTTGGCTATTCCTGTTTTTTCATTGATATCTTTTTCTATTAAGTCATGAACAGGTACCATGTTTGGTAAATTAGTCTGTATTCTAAAATTATTATATTTTCCAACTGTTAAATAATTTTTAATATTGATGCTAGTTGCTTTAGAAATCGTATTTGACATATTAGCACTTGGTGATTCTTTAGGAGCTGTTCCTGTAAATCCTTCTTTGCCAAACGCATCAGATATTTTTGATAGTTCTAAATAATCACTATCTTCATATCCACCAGATGTAATTCCATACCTATAATATTTATCAGAATTAGAAATTTTATATAATTCTATATCTCTCGCATATCCCCAAAAATTACTTACTTGGAAATCTTCACTTCCTCTCCAATATACTGGTGCATGTTCTAATAATATATAAGCCTCGACTATAACTAAATTATCTGGTATATATGCAGTTAATTCCAAAAATCTTTTACTACCATCATAATTGGAAAATCCCAAAAAATCATAATTTCCAGTTGAAAATGTAAAATTACTTAATACTCCATTTCCACCTATCAATTTTGCACCATTACTTAAAATGATACCATCATTATTCATTTCTATTAATGTATTAGAATCACTATCTAATAACTTAAAGTTTCCGTTCTTATTATCTAGTCCTCCTAAAGTTAAGGTTCCACCTTTTATAAGACTTGCTAGTAATGAACCTGTCAATATCATATCAGCATTTATTTTTCCATCAATTGTAATGGCAACTCTATATTCACCATTAACTCCGTTATTAGAAAAAGCAATTCCACCTGCTCCAATAACTATTACATTAGTTGCAGTCTCTAAACTATCTGAATCTATTACATAGTACTTACCATCTTTTTTTATTACTTCTCCATTATTAAAGGTATCTATTAGTTCTTTCGCGTTTGCTTTTGCTGTATCTAAAATAGATGGTTTATATGTCTTTTCTATCTCTTCTATTATTTCGTTATTTTTTTCATCTACATAATCTTTTGTAGTATAATTATCTTTTTTACTCCAATGAGATGGATTATATATATTACTTGTTTCACTAGCTATCAAAATATCTCCTGCACTAAATCCTTCAGGAATATTTGTATCAGTTGCAGATACTATCCACATATCGTTTTTTTCATATTCACTAGGCTTTGAAGTATATATTGTTTTTTTGCTATTAATTTTATCATATAAACTTTGAGGAACATCTTGTATTTTCCATATATATTCATCATTTTCTTTTAAATATACTTTAGAGATATTATCATTTGTGTCATACCATAAATCACCTATATGTTTTTCTTTTTCAATTGTAGTCTCCCAATTTTTTGATGGACTTTCAGATTGATAATATGTTTGTATCTTTTCATCTACTTGTTCTGTAATAAGTTCCAATTTCTCCAACAACTGACTATAATCTTCTTTTGTTATATTTCCACTAGCTAACTCCCAATCATCTTGATTAAATTCTCCAACTAACCTTTGTTTAATACATCTATATATATTTCCATCTACACCTTGTGTCCAAGTATCTCCAACATAATATGGTGGTGTAGGTTGCATATTGTAATTTTTAGTAGTAAAAGATTTTACTTTTTCCTCTACTGTATTATTTAATATTCTATTTAAATAGCCTAAATTTACAAAATCTTCATCATATTTAGGCTCAGTTCTTTGATTATTCACCTCTATATTTGCCTCCTATTAAATATTGAATTATTATTTGTATAAATGACATATTAACAGGATTTTTACTTTGCAATTCTAATTGAACAAACATAAACTTTTTAGCTTTCTTTTTTACTTGCAATACTTTTGGAAATGTAAACCCTTTTGTATTAAAAGTTCTTGACACAATATCTTTTTGTCCTTTTTTTAAATAATAATACATATCTATTTCTGAATCTACTTTAGGATTATGAGATACTACAATTCTTCTAATTGTCTTTGAATTAGTTAAAGTACCAAAATAAAGCATAGGTGTTTTCCAATATGCTTCCACATTTTTATCCTCATCTACATAAATATTAGTATCATTATTTGTCTTGAATTTGCATATTTCCCCATCTTTTGTTCCAAAATAAAGTTCATCATTCCATACAAACCAAACAATAGCTGGAATATTATTCCAAAAATACCATTCATATTGATATCCACTTGTTTTAGAATCTTTTTCATGGCTTTTATACCTTGTATCACATACATATACGTTTCCATTTATTGCTAAATAATATTTACCATTTAATTCCACACCAATAGCATTTTTTAAGTTCTTTTCATTTAATAGTTTTCCATTAATATAATAGCTCCTTAAATTAAAGTAACTTTGATCGTTATTAGAAGAAAAACTAATTGAAAATACCCCTTGATTTGATAAAAAGAATGATTCATTCTGAACTATAGCATTTGCATTACTTGATATACATCCTATTCCTTTTACACCACTTTGTAATGGGAATACTTCATTATTATTAAATATAGCACTAGTTCTATAGTATATAGTACAATCTGTATCAGATACATTTTTTAGTATTGCTAGTCTACCATCATTTACTCGAGCATATGAAATGATTGGAGAAGTTTCCATACCTATTGCAGTAAAATTTACATCAGGGAAATATGTAGCATCATCAACTTTTGAATACCAGTCAATATTAGGATATTTGGGATTTCCTGATATAAAAACTCTATTGTTATTTCCATTATATCCAAAAGTTGTAAATATTGTACATTCATTAACTTGTTCAAAATATTCATCATTTTTCTTAGAAAATCTTATCGTTATATTATCTCGACCTTCTACTGGACTTTCACCAGGCTGAGTATTAAAATGTACTATTCCTTTTTCTCTATCAACAGTAAAATCTTGATTTTCAATTAAATTATCATATTCTGCTCTATCATTTAATACTTCAACTGTAACCTCACTGTTATCAATATTTTCAGCATCTAATATATAATCTAAACTAGAATTATCTCCAAGAAAAGAGTTTATTCTTTTAGGTTGTATCATATTTACTTCTTCATATGTTACACCACCACCACTTGGCAATCTTGATATAACTGTAGTAGGAATATATCCTACTTCATCTAAATACTTAGCTTCATAACTATCACCAAATTTACCATATACTACTACTCTTTTACCATCAAATATAAATAATTTACTTTTAAAAACTAATCCACTTGATTTTTTATTATTTAAATCTGTTTTTATTACTATTGATATTTTAAAGTCATTTGATACTTCATATAAATTAGTTCCAGCATGAACAATTAAAACTTCTTCTTTAGATGTGTCCATGTTCCAAATTCCATTTATTTGCCCTTCTAATGATAATAACTTTTTAATTCCTTTTCTTTTCTCTAAATAACCTTCTTCATTTATCATATTTAAAGCATCTGGACTTCTTCTTAAATCAACATCACTTATTTCAGTTGTAAAATCTACTCCTAAAAAATTTTCTATTTTTAAACTATTTAAAGCTGGTGCACTTGGTACGTTAAAGTTTGCCATATTTTCACCTACATTCTAAAAACTATATCAATATCATTAGTTTCTATATTCATAGCTAGTTCTGATAATTCATTTTCAAACTCATTTCTATAAACTGTTGCTAATGTAATATCATCATCTTTATATAATTCACTAGCTATATAAAGAGGAAGTATTACACATGCTTCCTCTATCATTTTTAACTCATATTGTGGATCTGTATCTGCTGTTATTACTTCAGGTTCTATCTTTTTATATGTTCCATCATTTTGTTTTTCATATTTTGGATAAGCATACTTATATATTCTTCTTATACCTTCATTAGCAACTGCTGGCATACTATTTAAGAATAACTTATAATCATCATTATTTCTTAATTCATTTAATGAATTAATATCAATAGTTTCATCATTTACAAACATTTTTTGTAATGCTATTATTTGTATTTCTCCCCATTTCATATTAACTCTCCTTTCACAATTTCAGGAATTGCACCTGTTTGTCTCTTTTATTGTGATACATAAGGGAAAAATATCCCTTATTCTTTAATAATTCCAGCATTTATTAGCACTTTATATACATTTTCTTCAATTTCTACCATTTTTCCTCTTTCTATTTCTGTATCTTTTCCATTTATAGAAACTTTAATTTTTGTATCTTTTGGATTTAATGGATCAATAGGCAATTGTACCTTAATTTTTGATTTTTTATTTTCTTTTACCTCTTTATTTTCTTTTATCTCTTTGGTTTCCTTTACTATTTCATTATTATTTTTAGACATAATTTTACCCTCCTTATAATAATTAATAGGGGCTTTCTATAGCCCCTACTCTATTTACTTACTGCACATTCTACTCTTAATAATGCATCAGGTTGCAAAATAACACTTGTAAATGCTGATTTCCAACCAACAGATGCTCTTTGATCTAGTGGATCTGCTGTTCCAGCACTTCCATTAGGTTTTACAATTATTGATGGCTTTCCACCACCATTTTCAAGGTCAACTGCACCATAAGCATCTTTACCATATATTAAAGCTTTATGAACTGTTGTAGTGCTCTCTTCTGTTTCAAGCATAGTGCTTTCCATAAATCTAACACCATGCATTTTACCAATTTCTCCTTTTAACATATTCTCTGGTTTAGCATATTTTGCAACATCTTCCCATTCTTTACTAGACATTAAATCATAAGCTATATCAGGATCAATATATGCATGGAAATATCCATCTGAGAATCTTCTTGCATTTTTATTTTTTAGAACTCTTACAGCTTTTTTTACTTCATCACCATTAAATATATCCTCATCAGCAAGTGCATCTCTTTGAGTTTTTCCACCAGCATAGAATACATTTACTCCACTTGTTAATACACTATAAATAACTTTTTCTACAGTTTCTGCACCTTGTTCTCCACATAATTCAGATGTTTCAGTAACAATTGGATCAATACCAGTCATTTGTATAAGGTCAGATATTGTAACATAATCACCATATTGTTTAACAACTGCTTCAATTGCAGTAACATCTAAATTTTGTCCATCAGGTGTTTTACCTTCCTCTAAAGGTACAGTATTAGAAGGTAAAGAATTAAATTTTCTAAAGTTGATTGTTGTACCTTGATTTTTAGGTAATCTTTTCTTTTTTGCATCTTTATATAAATGTAATTCAGGTAATAATCTTTCTAGTAATGTTCTTTCATAAAACTTTTTATCCTCTACAGTTAATTGATTTTCAGAAGATACATTTGTTATTGTTTGTACTTTATTAGGCATATAAATCACTCCTTATCCTACAAAAAAGATAGTTACATGCCTAATGCAACTATCTTAATTCGCCATTTTTGGCTTTTTCAACATATTTTTCAAACTTTTCTTTTGACATATTTTCCCAATTAAGTTCTTGACTTTCTTGGTTTTCTACTCCTCCTGGTGTAGTTTGATTATTAGCGACAATTTTTTTTGCAGTTTTTATCGCCTCATTTTTAAATTCTCCTACAATGTCTACAAAATCATCATAAATTTCAACAAGAGGTTGATTTCCTAACTTTCCTTTGGAAAACTTTTTGAATTTTTCATTTTTAAATAATTCGTTAAGTTCAATATCAGGATTTTTATCAACAAAATTTTTTATATCTTTATCAAAAAATTCTTTTTCTTGAATTTTTCTTTCATTTTCCATTTGTTGTTTAATTTCTACTCTTGTTCTTTCTTTAATTTTTTCATTGTAATCTTTTAAAGGATCTCCACCTTTTTCATCAATTTCATACATATCAAGGTATTCTTGTACATCTACTTCATCTTTAATTTGACGATTAGTGTAAGGATTAACTTTTCCTATGTATGTATTGATTTTTCCTTCGCGTAATCCTTTTTGATAAGCCTCTTTTTTAGCTTTTTCAATTAATTTTTCAGCTTCTTTTTCTGCTTGTATTCTAGCTTTTCTTGCCGCAGAGTTATCCTCTTTGCTCTGTTTAGGCTTATCTTCTGTTGTTTCAGATTCAGAGTCAACTTCTGTTGATTCTTCAGTTTCAACTTCTGTTGATTCATTATTTTCATCTTCAACAGTTTCAGTAGTACTTTCAACTACATCTTCTTGATCAGCGACTTCAAGATTGTTTTCGCTTTCATTTACTTCGTTATTATCCATAACTTTTTCCTTTCTGGATTTTTACGCTATTCACTGCGAATATATATAAAAACTTAAAATAAGTTCTTATTAACTAATCAATCCATTTTGCTCTGTCTGTACTTGCATTTCTCCAACTAACTCCATTACTGCTTGATATAATTGAGGGTTTTGAGCTATATATTGGCTTACATCAGCTGGTAATAGCTTATTCTTTCTTAATTCTTTTAATTTAGCTTTAAATGGCATTGCACTTTCAGGATATAATTCTATAAACTCATCAAAATCTATATCTCCTCTATTTAATGCATTTTCAAGTAAAGATATACTCATACTTTCAGAATAAGCACTTCCAGGACCAACATCAATCGTAGATTCAAATTGAATATTTGAATATTCACTTCCATTGAATACTTGTGGTATATTTTTCCCATCTTCTTCAATTAAGTATTCTGAATCAAATGTATAATATGCCTTAAAAAATTGTTCCCATATTCTTGCAATTTTTTCATGAGTTCTCCAAAATCTTTTTTGTATATCTTCAATAGGAACTTTAGCTTGACTTTGTAATGCAACAATAGCACTTGCGGCCATATTAGCACCTATTGCTTCTCCATTTGTAACTTCTGTAGCACCTGTAACTGTTCTAGTTAATTCAATCATTTTATCCGTTAAAGTTATAGGTACTATATTACTTGATGGTGGTTGTAAATATCGAATACCATCAAAATTAGGAGAATAATCAACAACTACTTCTCCTGGTTGATTAGTTAATTGTTTTCCTTGTAATGCTCTAGGTCTTACTACTGTTTTAGGAAATCCTATATTCTGAGTAGCCATTAACATCATAGCATAGTTAAAGTTTACTGCTTTTTGTGTAGGAATAATTTGTTCAACTTCTCCTATTCCATATATACTTTTTTCTCTTTCATCCCAAGGGCCGACTACTATTGGATATAAATTCATTTTAAAAAACTCAGCTTCAGGTTTATCAGGATTAATGTCCTCATCATCTTCATTTGTTTTTCCTTCTTCATCTATATCTAATGTTACTTTAGAAATATCAGGTGTTAATGGTGTTTCATCTTGTATAACTATATTTTTAGTTGATTTTATATAATATACTTCTCCATTTTTTCTATAATACTTTGTTAATACTGTTGTATATTCTTCTCCATCTTGTTCCTCAACATCATAATTTTTTTCACTATCTTCATCTGGTGTTATTAAATCTATTTGAGATTCAGGCAATTTATTTTTTTTACACATTTCTTTAATTGATTTTGTATTTTCTCTACCACATATAATTATCCATTTTTGCTTTTGCTCATCTTTCTCCTTTGGATTAGCAAAACCTATATTAAGAGGATCTATTATTTGTCCATTTAAACCACCATCAAATCTTGCCATGCCACTTTTACTTTGTTTATCCCAGAAATAATGAAAAACATATGTCCCTTTTATTAATGCATCTTTTATAGCTTTATCGTTCAAATCTTCTTGTTTTATTTGTTTATTGATATGGCTAGCAAAGTTAGTAAATTGTGTAGCACCTTTTGTGGCTAGTTCTGAATTTTGTTCATCATAAATCAATGGTTTATATATCATTTTTATTTTACTAGACAAAACATTTGACTTTTTATTATTAACTATATACTTAACAATATTAATTACAGGTCGTGGTAAATTTTTTGTTCTTTGTGTTGGTCTAGCCCATTGCCTACCTTCCAAAAAATCGGTACATTTTTCACAAGTTTCTTTTAGATTTAATTTCTTTTGGTAACTTAATATATTTTCCCACTGTTGCCATATTAATCTTGCTTTTTCTTCCCTTTCCATTTGTTCTTATCAACTCTCTTTCTCTGGTATTCCTGTTAAATACTCATTTAATAAATTGCCACTATTAATTTCTTGATTTTTGTCATCTTGATTACTTGATGTATCTTTCCCATTTAGATATTCATCAATTATAGTGTCAATGTCATTATTTGTTACAGCTTTATTTGTTTTTATAGAATCAATTAGTTTAGGTATTAAAAAAGGGATTATGCCTAAAACATATCCCACTATAATAGCTATTATTATAATCATATTCATTCTCCTTTACCACCAATATTCTTCCTCTTCTGTTTGATTTTCTTGTAATTCAAAAGGTAATTCAGCTTTTTCTTTTACCAATATTGGCTCACAAGTCCAATATACACAAAATCCTCTTATTGCATCAGGTGCATGAGTAAGTTCATGTGGTTCTTTTGCCACATCTCCAATACGCTTTTCATCACATTGAATTTGTGATATACATCTAATTAAATTTTTACAAGTACTAAATATTTTAAGTTTACTATTTTTATGACCTTGTTCATCTAAAAATACCTTTAACCATTCTTTTACTTGTTGCCAGCCTTGTATTCTATCATTATTGGTTTTATCTAATTCAATACCTCCCTCAGCAAATATATCGGCTGTACTTTTACCAGTTTCTTTATGCCTATTCCACATATCTGGTGGGGCTAAATACTGATAAATATTTTCATTTGTTAAACTTATAATTTTATCTCTTGCTTCTGAAACAATTAAATTAGATTCAAATATCTCTCTAAATACATAAGCATTATTATCAAAATCAACTGCTATCCAATATCCAGCTAATTTATCAAATCCATAATCCATTGTAAAATATATGTACCAATCTTTTGGTATTGCAAATGGTTCTATTACATGTACACTTCTATCAAATTCAGTAAAGAATTGACCTTCAAATACATCCCAATCTCCATACAACATTGCTTTTTTTCTATCTTCTGGTAGATTTTCAAGTGTTCTTACATAATCAGGATCATTTTCCATTATATATTTATTTTCAAATACTAAAGCAGGTATAAATATATATTCTTCTGAGTTTTCTGTTGCTCTATATTCTTTATCAATAAATAACCTTTTTACCCAAGTATGACCTACACCACCAGGATTACAAGTAAAATACATTCTAGTCTTTATTGTTTTTTTACAATGTCCACTTAATCTGTTAGACTCTGTTAAACATTGAAATTGGAACTCTGTAAATTGAGTTGCTTCTTCCATAAATATAACTTCATAGGCTTGTCCTTGATATTGCAGTACATCATTTTCATTATCACAATAACCTAGCTTTATTCTACTACCATTTGGAAATGTAAAAACTTTATCTTGGCTACTATATGTTGCTATTCTCTTATTTTTATCTTTTTCATAGCTTTTAAGCATTTTCTGAAAAGGTATAATGTGATTTTCTGATAATTCACTATAAGTTCTTCTTAAAAGTAATATTTGTACTCCTGGATAATTTAAAGCAAGCAATATAGCTTTTACCCTTAAAACAAAACTTTTTCCCCCACCTCTTGCACCACCATAGCAAATATACTTTGCTTTACTTTTACAAAATTCCTTTTGTTTTGGATAAAGTTCTGGTATTTTAAATTCCATTATTCAGCTAACTCCTTTGCTTCTTTACTCATATTTATAGTAACTGTATTATTAGATGTAGATTCTCCTTGTGCTAATGCTCTTTTATCATACATAGTGCCAACTGCAGTAGTTAATTCAGAAAGTTTATTTAACTGTATTGACTCTATCTTATTTGCTAATGCTTTTTTCCTTTTATAATTAGCATCTCTATCTTCTAAATCAAATACATCATCTAATATCTTATCTAATTGTTCTTGACTTTCTAATGCAGTATCTATTCTTTTTTCTAATAATGTAGTTGCTTTATTTATTATTCGTGTAGCTTTTTCTACAAATTCATCATTTTTTTCTATGCGTAGTTTTGCAAATTCTTCCTTATCTATATTCTTTTTATAAACTGTTTCCACTGTTTTTACAGGTATATTTAACTGTCTTGATGTTTCATTAAAATTTCCCGTATTGAACATAGATAGCATTATCTTATATACTGTTTCAATATTTGTTTTTTTACCTCTAGCCATATATTCACTTCTTTCTATTTATTTTTTAGACTACCTTTTTAATACTCACTTGAAAGGAGAAAAATGGGCATTAAAAAAGTAGCCCTATTGGACTACTATATATTTTAATTAATTTTGCGTTCTTTTTATTCTAAATTCATCACCATCTATTAATAAATCTAAAATAATAAATTCATTTTCATTTTTTATTATTACACTATCATTTTTAAATTCTATTTGATTATTGCTTAAGTTAAAATCTTTTATTAAACTCTCTCTTAAATTTTGTTTATTAAAAAAATTACGAGAATGTCCAAAATTTTTATAAGAATAATCAAAAACATATTTTTTCATTATTTCTTTTTTAGTTCTTCCATATTTTCCTCCTTTTATATATTATAGCTTCCCTTATTATCCATGTCAAGAATATTATTAAATATTTTAAAAGTAGTCTCTATAGACTACTTCGTATTATTTTATATTGACTTGTAATAATAAAAAATGTTATAATTAATTTGACTCCAAACTTCTATAGTTTTGAGCAACTTAAGAAAGGAGTGATAATTGTATGAGTATTCTCATAAATATTGCGAATACGATAGCAAATTGCATAAATGCTTTTTGTAACTTATGCAAAACTATTCGTAAACGCAAGTAACTTCTAGCACGGTTTCCAGACCGTGCTATTATTATTTTTATGCAAATATAATAAATTTTATACATAAAAAAGGAGAAGACAGTTCCAGCTATCTTCTCGACAATTATATTTTTTTCTCATAAACCTTTCCGTAACTTCAGAGAAAGGAGGATTAATGTCAAATAAAACATTATTCCCTGGTACAATAAGATCACATAAATTCTAATCTTACTGTACTATTATTGTACCACATGATGTAAAAAAAGTCAAACAAAATGTTATAAATTTATTACATTTTTTGTTGCGTTATTATGTATTCACTTTTAATTTTATATCTTTTAATATACATATTCTATATATATTCTATTTGTTATTATTGCATTATTATGTATTTTGTCATTGAAATTTAATATATTAAAGCACTACCATAATAGATAGTGCTTTATTTTAAGAGGTCTACTATATGAAAAATCTTACATTCATAAATTAGCAACTCTCTTCTGACCTAGGAAACTATTGTATCACACTACAATAAGTTTTAAAGAGAGCTGAAAGCAAGTCAGTTGGTACCTTGTTCTTGCTTATTAATTTCCTTCAAAGAGTATTTCCGATACCCTTTGCTATTTTATATTATAACATGCTTAAAATCACAATAAAACCCACATTTATTCCCCAATTGTTCCACATTTCTTATCTAATTTTTTTATACAGTTCATTAAAGTTCTTTGAATTGACTTAACACTTCTACCACATTCACCTGCAATTGATTCTAAACTTAAATTATGCTTATACCTTAATTCTAATAACCTTTTATTAAAAGAGTTTAATGTATCTAATAAACCATCTATCATGTTTATTTTTGCTTGTAATTCTTCTATCTCTTTTTTTAATTTGCCTATTTTGTCAGCATTATTTATAATCTTCTTCTCTGTTCCAGTTAATATATACCCTTTAGGCTTTATATCTCCATTTACAGATAAGTTAGAACTTCCTACACTTATTTCTTCTAATTCCAATTCTTTTATTTTATATTCTTTGGTTTTAATCTCTGCTTTGTAGTTCATATAGTTTTCTAACATTTCTTTCATCTATCAACACCCCTTATTTTATCTTTTAATCTTACCTTATCTCCTATGTCTAAATCAGTAAATGTAGTTTTGTAACCGTATTTTACACTCTTACATAAATATAAATTATAGTACTTTTTTGGTATAATTTGTATTATAATATATTCAACATATCTCTTGTTTCCTAGATAATCTTCCAAAATATTTACTCTTTCCCCTACTTTCATATATACTTGTCCTTCCTCTTTATTTATGAATTTTTTAATCTTGTTCTTCTAAATATAGTTCTAATCCATTATAATTTATAAAATTCCCATTATCTGTAAAACTCACACCAAAACAATTTCCTATGCGTTCATATCCATCAATAACACGCCATTTTTTGTTCTTTTTATCATATACTGGTTTACCAACATTATTTATTATTTCTTCCCAGTCTAACTTATCTATTTTTTTATTTTCTTCTTTCATTATTTAACACTCCTTATTCAAAATCTTTATATTTTATCTTTATAATAAGTCTATTGCCTACTCTATCTTGCATCTCTACACAAGGTCTACCTACTACTCCCTCAGCTTTTGCAGTACCAATTTTAGAACTTGGATTTGTTTTTACAAAATCTACTGCCTCTTGTATTGTTCCCTCTAATACTATTGGTACTACATCTATATTAAAGTATCTTGCAATATCTTCTATACTATCTCTTGATTGCCAGTTTCCAGCTATTTTAACATCAAATAATATAAACTCTTGTGTTGGACTATATAAATCACCGTTTTGTATCTTATTTCCATAGCCCTCGCCAACAAACATTACTTGTGTATCGCCAAATTTTTGTTCAAATAGTTGCTCATTTGCTTCTCCACCGAATAACTCTATAAGTCTATTTGTAAGCTCAACTGGTATCTGTGCTTTATCTGTTCTTCCACCAAATGTTACCTTATGTCCATCCCACATAATCCTAATATTTGTTCCATCTATTTTTTCAGTAAATTGCCATTTTAAATCTTTTATAAATTCTACTGCTTTATCTGTAAATTCTCCCTCTATTAATTTCTTTGTTTTCTCATCTCTTTTAAATAATGTTTGTATTTTGTGATATTCTTCCATTTTACTTTTCCTCCACTTTATTCTTAAAATATTCTTGTATAACTCTATCTTTTAATGTTTGTATATCTTCTGACTTAGTAATTGCATACCCTCTGTATATACATATTGTTTCTGCCATTTCATCTATTACTTTATTTGTAATATCTAGCTCAAATTCTAATTTTTCTATTATTTCCAAAAATATTTCTATTCCATCTGTAAAATTACTCTTTGCATAACTTATTCTTTCTTTTCTTTCTTCTTTATTCATTTATTCACCTAACTTTCTACCGATACATAGGACAATAATTTATAATTACATCTCGCCCAAGCGAAAAATTAAATAATTTTCCCATAACTCGCAAGTGTTTGCAATAAATTTGAAAATAAATATTATCATTTTCTACTTCTTCAATGCGTTTTTCTTTTTCACAATATTTACACATTTACTTATCCTCCACTTTCTATTCATTTATTTTTAAATTTTTCTGGGATATTAAATTCTATATATGCATAAGTACAATCAATATCATCATCATAATCTTTTATATATAATTCATGACTTCGTATTTTATCCCAGGTTTCTTGATAATACTCTCTATTTCCTCCACCTAGTCTTGTAAATACTCTTATTTTTGTTCCATTTTCAATTAAATCTATATCCCTATATCTATCGAAAAAATCTCTATCAACTTTTATCATTCCTAAAAGTAAATCAGATTCAGGATTTTCTCCAAATAAAATATTATATAAACTCATAATTTTCCTCCTTATTTTCCATTTTCTTTTTGAAGTTCACATTTTCCGTTCATTTCTTGTATCTCTATTGTTAGGAATACCAAAACTTTCTACAACATTTTTTAAAGTCTTTATCTCCTCATCTTTTTCATCTAACTCTTTTATTAAAGTCATTTTCTCTTGTTGCACTATATCATATCTTTTTTTAATTTCTGTATTTTCTAATTTGCTTAATATACCTATTAAAACTATTATAATTAAAAATACTATGTATGTTATAATATCACCTAATTTCATTTTTTTATTCATATTATTTTACTCCCAAATCTTTTTTAAATTTTTTTTCAACAAATCAAACTTAACTTTATCAAGTATATCTACTCCCTTTTGATTTATTATATCCTTCTCTGTTACATTTCTTTGCATAAAAGCTTTTGTATCTAAATCTGTTTTTTGTGCTAAAATTATAGCACTTTCTTCAGATAAGATGCCTTTTTTTATTTGTATTAGAAACTCTTTCCTTTGAGATTTTAAACATTGTTTATATGGAAAACCTGCAAAATAATTCTTGATAAACTCATTCATTCTTAAAATATGATGTAATTGTTTTGGGTCGTATCCATATTTTTTTATTTTGTCAATTATTGCAGGATATGGATGTTTTAGTGCTTTTAATTTTTCCATACTCATTCCTGCCATACATCTTAATGCCTGATTTATATTTATATGTGCAACTTCTTCCGCATTATCAAATAATGTTTGCACAATATCTTTGTATTCTTCATTTACAATTCTAAAATCACTAAATAGAGTTTCAATGAAATTTATATTTTGCTTTTTATATGTGTCAAACATTACTCTCACATCTTTTACATCTATATGCTCATTATTTTTTAATACTATTGTTTCACTAACTGGTGTTTTGTTATATACAAAATCTTTAAAAGAAGGTAATATTACTGCTTTTGTATCAATATCAGATGTATAATCTTTATCGTATATATCTAATTCATAATTTTGTGAACCTTGTAAAGCTAGAAAAACTATTTCATATCCTTTTTTTAATAAATAAACATAATGTTCTTGAACTCTTTTAATTATTCTTTCTTCCCTATCCATATCATTTCACCTCATAATTTATATTTTCAAATTGTTCGTGTGTTACTATTGAATTAATATCTTTATTTTCCCATATATCTACAAATTCAGTTTTACCATTTTTAAATATTGTAAATACTTTTTTATCTTTATTATTGTCTATTTCAGTTATGTTTAATATTTTATAACCATTCACATAATCTCCTACTTCTATTAAGTCTATTATGTTTTTAGAATGTTTGATAAATATTGTTTTTGATATATACTTTATAATGCAAATATCTATTAAATAAGCCACATCATTTTTTCCGTGCATTTTAGTTTGAAACATTTTTATATCTAAAATTTTTCCTATTCCTTTTTTAGTTCTTACATATTCTCCTACTTCAATTTTATCTTCCATATTAGTCTCCTTAATCTAAAAATTTATATCATAACTATCTTTTCTTTTTTTAAATTCTTCAATAAAATTAGTATTATCTAAAACATCATATAAAACATAACTACCATCAAAAAAGTCTTGTAATCTGTCATTTGAACTATCAAATTCTTCTCTTTTTCCATTTTTATATTGAACTTCGCAAATTTCATCTCCTGAAATAATTGTAATTATTATACTTTGTATTTCATCTAATCTATTCAAATCAATGGTAGTCTTGATTTTGTTATTTGCGTAGTCCATAATTTCTAAATAATCTTTTTCATTTTCCATATTATTCCTCCAATAATTCTTGTAAAACTTTCAAAACATCACCAAATATTCCATCTTCTTCTTGTCTTAAACTAAATGTATGACTAGGCATTGTTTCAATAGTAAGTTGTTTTTTATGTTCTTCTTTTAATTCTTTTATTTTATCTTTTATTTTCTTTTTTGGTATTAAATTTTCTTTAATATACTTATTTACTTCGTTTCGTAATCTCAAATATGCTTTTATTAAATATTCTTTTTCTAGTTCTTTTAATCTACTATATAATGTTCTTCCACCTTTTACATAGCAATATTTGTTGTCAGTTGCTCTTTCTAATATATTTATATAGTCTAATACTGTTTCTATAGCAAATTTAAAAGGTTGGTCTGATTTATTTGCAATTATTTGCAAAGTTTTTACTGCTTCTTCTAATTCCATATAATCACTCCTATCTCACACTATATAAATAAATTGGATTGTTTTCATAGTATAAATTCAAATAGTATGTATCTAAATAATAAAATATTTCTTCTAATTCCATATTATTTTTCCTCCAATAATTCTTGTACCACTGCACGCAATGGCTCATCTAACTTATAAAGTTCATCATCTGTATATTCTTCTATTTTTTCTTCTATTTTCTTTTTTGGTATTGAATTTTCATATTTTTCATATAATTCTTTTATATCTATAAAATTACCATCTTCTATTTCAATTAAATATTTATTTTTTTCAATTGTTACAATTCTATTTTTTGTAATAATATGTGTATTTTCATAACCATAATCTATTTCATTTCTTATGGTATATAACTTTTCAATTTCTTTTTCTTTATCTTTCAATGCTTGTAATACTGTTTCTATAGCTTCATAAAATATATCAGTTATTTCAGCAAGTCCTATTTGTCTATCTTCCAATAAATATTTAAATATTTTTTTTGCATCTTCTAATTCCATATAATCACTCCTTTGGCATTACATATAATGTATTACTTGGTATTATAGAATAACCAAATAAATCTTTTGCATCATCTAATTTTCTATTATCTACTATTGCTTGTACTATTTCTTGCAATACTTCCTTTGCTCTTTCTTGTGTTTTATATTTTGCTATTGATATACTATCTCCATATTTTAAAGCAATATTAATTGTAAAATCATTTGGTTCAATATATAACCAACTTATATTATCAAAATTTATTAAATCTGTTTTATCTTGACTAACTATTATCATTATAACCACCCCAATTCTTTACATTTTTCATTTATGGCTTGTAGTTCTTGCATATCCATATTTAAATCAACATTTATCCATTTATATTTTATTTTAAACTCTATTTTTGTTAATCCATTGCTATAAACTATATGTCTTTTATTATCATGTATTTTTCTATACTTTATTTCATCAAACATTTCATCTGCCTTACTCATCTTCTACCTCCAATAATTCAGAATTATCATATATATTGCCTATTACTTCTATATCACTATTCCAATATGTAAGTCCTACTGTACTCTTATTTCCATTTTGTCTACCTTGAAATCCATTGTCTAACCATTCAACAATATACAATATTTTTTTACTTCCTAATGAAAAAATATCTCCCTCATATATATTCTTTCCGTTTTTATCTTTTAGTCCTGTATATTGTCCTATTGTTTCAGGTATTACTTCTTTACCTACTCCCTCTTTGTTATCTATAATTAAATAACTATTTTGTATTTCATCTACCAATAAACTACCATACACCCACTCGCCATTATCTTTCCTTTTACCTCTAAACTCAATTTCTCTCATATTTCCTCCTAATAAGTTACTCTAATAATATAACTGTTAAATTGTGGCTCAAACTCAATAAATAAGTTTAAATTTTTCATTTTTTCTAATCCATAACTTTCTATTCTCATTCCACCTTTTAAATTACCAATATGATTAGTTAATGCAAACTTAACTATATTCTCTAATTGTTCTATATATATTTTGCTATGATTTTGCTCATCTAACTTTATTCTTAATCTTCTATTGGATAATCTCTCTGTTTGTAATTCATCTTCTAATCTTCTAATTTCCTTATTACATCTTTTTACTTTTGTTTTAACACTCATCTTATCTCTCCTATCTAATTTATAAATATTTTGAATATCTTTCACTTATTGTTGAGATCCATTCTTTATCTAATTTGTTTAAATATGTACTCCATGCTTTTTCATAAGTGTTCCACCACCATTTTCTACTTTTTAGTGCATAAATCAGCTGTCTTTGTGGTCTCATTATAAATTGTATGTAAGCTCTATCTCCCTTTATATATGCAGTTAAATTTTCGTCTTCAAAAAAAACTTCTTTTTTTATTTCCTGTACTTCTCCATTAAGTGAAGCAGAATAAAGTTTGAAAATATTACTATTTTTTCTCCATTTAAAAATAGGATAATATTGCTCATATATCTCTATAAACTTTTCATTATTTATTGTTGCTAAACTCATAATTTCTTTTGTAGGATCTAACTTTAATTCTACAAGCCTTTTTATTCCCTGAATTATATATTTAGTCTTTGTTTCTTTTGAATCTTCTTTTTTAGATTCTTCGATTTGTTTTCGTAAATCATCAAACCATTCTGAAAATTCATGAGATGCTTGCATTATTTGGTCGCTCTTATCTAATTTTTTTGCATTGTAATTAGCTGGTCCTGCTACCATTACTGAAACATGTTTAGCCTCATAACTTAATATTTTCGAATATTTTTCATATAATTTATCTAATATTTTTTGTTTTTTTGTATCAGATATTTTCCAACTGATAACTTCATCAACATAGGATTTATAAGATTCTTCACAATGTGTTCCTCTATTATATAAACTATTACTATTTGCAATATATATTTGTTGTTTGTCTAATTGCTTTATATCCAAAATTTTCATCTCCTCTTCTTTTTATAGGTTTGGTAATACTATAGACATATCATTTTATATCTCCTCTATTTTTAGAACCACTTTACTTTCGCTACCATAGAAAAACTCATCAACAAAACCTAATACATAATTTCTATTATCGTCTTTCATTTTTCCACATTTTACTAATGCATCCAGTATAAACTTTTTAGCAAAAGCTATATTATCTAAATCTCTTTTTCTATCTTTCTCTATCCAATTAAAAGTAATGTGTATAGGATTTTTAAATACTGGCAGTTTATTTATAAAAACTGCTATATCATTTTCAATACTTTTTTTCATTTTTGCACCTGCAAATCTATTAGACCTGCACTCGTTTATATATTCGTTTAAACTTGGTAATTTCATAGGTATTTCAACTTTGTATTTCATTTCATCTTCCCCTTTTTCTATAAATAATTCTTTCCAAATATCTTTATAAAATCTTCTTTTGTTTTATCGTATTTTTCCATAAAAGCTCTTTGCCCTATTTTTTGCCATTCTTCACACAATTTACTATCAAAATGTATTCCTTTACTTTGATATTGATTATGATGATATTTTTGGCATAAAGGTATAACAAGTCCGTAGTTTTTACTCAATTGTCTATTAGCTGTACCAAAAAATATTTCATGCTTATTTACATTATCTCTACCACATATAATGCAATGCTCTAAATCATCTGTTAATATTGAATATCTTTTACTATCTGATATATTCTTCATTACTTCCAGGCCTCCTTATATCTTGCAATTTGTTCAGGTGTATCTGTTGATATACCTAACTCTTTTGCATCTTCAACAACTCCATCAATAAATATACTCATTTCTTTCGTGTCATACTCACTTGTACCTGTATATACTTTATAATGCTTAAATAACTTGCCATTTAGCAAACTCTCACCAGCTTCTTCATAATACTTTAAAAACTTACTTACATCTATATAATCATAAACACTTATCATTTGCGATTGCCCATATTTTTTTAACATTTCTAAATATACTTCTTCTTTACTTTTACCTAATACATTACCTATTTGAGTAATTATTTCCCAAGCATAATTGTTGGCATTTAGTCCTCTTTTTTCTCTATGTTTTTTAGCCTCTATATCAAGTAAATCAACATTTTCTATTTCTTCCATACTTGTTATATTATTATTTATTAAAAATGTTAATTTAGGCTTTCTTGTCGAAAAATCGATACTAGTATCTATTAATTTACCTGTTAATTTCATTTTTTATACCTCTTCTAATTTAAATACAGGCACTTCTATACCATCCTGTTTGTATAAAAGTGCCTCTTTATTTAATTTCTTTTGGATATTCTCCTTTTTTTAAACAATTTGTTAAATAATTTAACTTTGGTAAATATTCATTTATTATAAAATCTTCGTCATACTCTATTTTTATTTTTTTTATTCTATCTTTATCAATTTTATTAAAAAAATTTTTCTTGTCATTTTGATTAAGTCCATAAGCAATTATATATAAACTAAATATTTTACTAGCATACATTTCTACTTGAGCTTGTCTCCAATATTGCTTTGATACTTTAAATTCTTTTTCATAATTATAAGTTTTTACTTCATAAATACAAGTATCTGTATTTCCATCTAAATTAACTCTTAACCTATCAATAATTATTTGACTATCATATTTTAAGTCTTTGATTTCTAAAGCATCTAGTATTTTGTGTTCATATATAGTTCCTGCAATCATACTTTCATTAACAAATGTATTTCTTGCAATGCCTAACTTTATAAGCCACCATTTTTCAAAACTTTTTGTTTGCCAATTTCCTACAATATAACTTGTATCACTTGCTCCAAAATAAAAACTTCTATCTTTACTCTCTATCATAAATTACTCAATTCTCTTTCAAAATTATTTAATATATCAAAATAAGTAAAATATGCTTTTATTTCATCTTCAGTTTTATTTAATTTATTAGCTATTTCAGAAGGTTGCAAACCATTCTTTATCTTTTGAGTATAAATTTCTTGTAATCTTTCTTTAATTTTAAATATATTGTGTTTATTTAAATTATCTTCCCAATTATCTTTCTCACTTTTAAATTCTTCTTTAAGCCATAAATCAAAACCTAACCCTGTTCTTATTGCTACACCTTTAACAAATAACCTTGTTTGACAATTCCATAATCTTTGTTGTGTCATACTATTATCTTTTACAGGATTACTACCATTCGTTACTGGGCCTCTTTGAATAAATTCCATATCATCTATAACTATTTTAACTGCCGTTTCATAAACCCTGTTTGTCATACCACTTTTATCTGTAAATACTTGCTCAGTCATATAAAGGCTACTTCCTGTTAATGAATTTACAACAGGTTCAAAATATACCTTTTCAGCTCCATTTTCGTGTAATAAGTCAACTACTTTTGCCCAATTTAAATAATCTGCATCATCTCTTTTTTCTGTCCACTTACTAACATCAATTTTTCTTAAATCATTATAACTTTTTAACATCTATAACACACTCCTCATATATTCAATATTTTCATATTTACTTTCTTCTTCGCATTCTCTTTCATATGCTTCTTCATAAGGTTCTTTTAAATCTTCTAAAGTTTTTATTGCCTCATTTAATATATCAAATACTTCTTTATATTCTTCTATTCCATCAATTCCATCTATAGCTACTCTAATACTATCAATACAGTCATTAGCACTATATACCATTTCTTCATTATCCATTTTAACTTTAAATTTCATCATTTTTCTCTCCTTCATTAATTTTTGTTGGAATATTATATTGATTACAGATTTTCATAACACTTTTTTTCAAATTTGAGCCATAATCTACATACATACTATTATTATTTAATATATTATTATATTGTTTATTATTTATATTATTATGTTGTTGTTGGTTTGCTTGTTGATTTGTTTGTTGCTCGTTTGTTATTTGTTTGTTATTTTGATTTATATTTTGTTTGTTATATAAAGCAATAGTATTTTGAAAATCATTGTATTTTAATATAGTTATAAGACTATATTTGTTTGTTGATTTAATTGTTATTTCGTTTGTTGATTTTAACTTATCTAAACAACTTCTTGTTTGTTGATTTGTTAGTTGTAATTCATCTGATAATTCTGCGATAGTTGTTACAAGTTGTCCTCTTTTTATAACTATTTTTTTCCACAATTTATCTTCATAATTGGCTTTTAATAAAAGATGAATAAATACTATTTTGGTATTTTTATCTTTATACCATTGCCAATTTAGGAATTTTCTATATAAGCTAATCCATCCTTCCATATCAGCCCTCTTTTCTTACTTGCATTTTTTAATTTTTTATGTTAGAATAATATTAGTAATTTATTTGATTACTTTGAAGTGTTTCGATTTGCAGGTCTGACACTTCTCTTTTTTGCTATTTTTTTTACTTCTGATTTATTTTTTTCTTCCATAAGATTACTTATAACATTATTTAATTCACTCTTTTCCTTTTCAAGTAAAGCAATTCTATAATTATTCTCAGCATCTTTCTTAACTAAATTTTTTATAACATCATTTTTGAAATCTATTGTCATTTCTAAATCATCACAAGTTTTTTCTAATTCAGTTATTCTTTGTTTTAATTCTTTTATTTTTTTATTAAACATATAAATTTCTCCTTTCAAATAAATTACAAGTTCTTAATTTTTTATAATAACTTATTGACATATTTGCATTTGTTTTCCTACAATATATTTCTTTTAATTTACCATTTTCTTTTTTTAAATAACCATGCTCACAATTTTCACATCTCATTAATATTCCAACATCTATTTTTTGACTTTTTAATTTATATACTGCTACATTTCTATTTGTAATTGCATCATATCTTTTTCCTATCACTTCCAATTGTCCCATATCAACAAGTTCTGTGCATCTTGGAGCCGTATAATTTCTTTCATTACTTCCAAGCCTATTTGCTATTTCTCTTGCCGTTAATCCATCTTTTTCTCTACTTAATACCTCTTTAATTTCAGCATATCTTTTTGTCTTATCAGTCGCATTTAGGCTTTCTTTTCTTGTTTCCTTTGTAATCATATTTACCTCCAACCTAAACTTCTATAAAAGTCATTTTTTTCAAATTCTTCATTTTGTTGCCTATATGCTTTTCTTAAAGATTTAATTTGCTTTTTAAAATGCTTTTTTTCTTCAATGTAACCTTTTACTACTGTATAAACTAAAAATAATATAATAGGTATTATTTCAAAATAAAGTATTATTTCTTGACCTAGTGTCATATATTTCACCTCCTTTTTATAATTAAACATATTTCATTTTGCATCCTTCAGTTAGCAAATTATCAATATGAACCTTCGCTAACCTTTGATGTTTTCCAATATTTACAACTTTATCTCTCAATAAAGTATTGTAAATTTTGTCTACTTCTCTTTTGCTAAATTTGTAAAATTCTTGAGCTTCATCTCTTGTAAAAAATTGCTTATCTGACTTTTCTCTTAATTCTAATTTAGATATATTTTCATTAAATATTTTAAATTGATTTATTAATTCACTTATATCTGCTTTATTTATTACGATCATTTCATTATTCACTTTTTTCACCTCCTAATATATTTTTTGATATATCTATAACCCTATTTATTTCATCAATTCTTATTTTGTTACTCCAACATTCTTTTTGTAAATGTTTTTTTCTTTCTCTTAATTTTTCTATTAGTTCTTTCACTTTTTTCACCTTCTTTCTTTTACATCTTATCTATGATATAATAACTTAAAAGTGAGGTGATTATAATGATTGCATATCATGTGGATAGGTCTGGTACTCTACAACCTAACCAAATAATAGATTTATTTAAAGATGTAAAAATAAATAATATATTTGATGATTATAATAATTCTTTTTCTAATCATGGACTAAACTATCTAAACCAATATTCAGATAGTGCAATATGGGAATTATGTTTAGAATTTATACGTTTAAAACATTTTCCAAATTATCCATCGCGATTGCAATCGTTCTTTGGAGTTAACTCCTTTGAAGAAGCTTTATTTTGGAAAGGATATATTTCAAGTATGACAACTACAAACATTAACATATGTAAAATAGAATTTTCTAAATCATTTGAGTTTGATGCTCGTTGGATGACAAATCCTCCAAAATTACCTAATATTAATAATAATTATAATTTTTCTCCAAAGTCGATAGCAAAAATTTTAGAATACTGCTATAAATATTGGAATAAAGAAATATCCACTAATCCAATTAAGGAACTACTTATAATTCCACCTATAAAAGTTATAGAAATTTTATGATTTACTAGGTGGAACATTACAAAAAAGATGTTGTGGCAATTCATCAGTTGTTAAAGCAACTGGTGTCTTTTTTAACATTAATAGTTCTTTTAATTCATCTACTGTACATTCTATTTTCATCTACTCACCTCTCTTTCGTTCTATTTACTAAACATTTTAGTTGTAAAAAAGTTCTACTATTCCTACTCCAAGAGCTTTTGAAATTTTTTCCATAGTAGTATTAGTAGTAACCTCAAGAGTACCATTTTCAAGACCTGATATTATTGTTCTAGATACATCTGATTTTTGTGATAATTCTTCTTGTGTCATGTTATTAAGTTCTCTATAATATTTTATTTTTGTTTTCATGTTTCGCCTCCTTGTTCTATTTACTAAACACATTATAATCTATATTTTTTATCTTGTCAAGTAAATTAAACAAAATTTTTAAAAAAAGTTTGACTTTTTGTTTAATTTATTGTACAATATATTTACAAGGAGGTAATAAAATGCTTTTAGGTGATATAATTAAGCAATATAGAAGTGAACATAATATGTCGATGCAAAGTTTTGCAGATTTGATACATAGTAGTAAAAGTTATATTTCAATGATAGAAAAGAATTATAATCCTTCTACTGGTAAACCAATAAATCCAAGTTTAGAAACATTAAAACTAATATCTGAAGCTATTAATATTGATATAGATAATTTACTAAAAATGTTAAATGCAGACCAAGAAATAATATTAAATGAAGAAAAATATAAAGAACAATTTAAGCCAAAAGGAGTTAAAGTACCAGTTTTAGGTTATATAAAAGCTGGTATTCCAATTGAAGCAATTGAAGATATTATAGACTATGAAGAAATACCTGAAGAACTATCAAGAAAAGGTAAATTTTTTGCATTAAAAGTAAAAGGAGATAGTATGGAGCCTGATATTAAAAATGGCGACATTGCTATATTACTTGTTCAACCTGATGTTAATAGTGGTGAAATAGGTGCTATTATCTTTAATGGCGACAATGAAGCAACATTAAAAAGGATATATAAAGATGAAACTGGTATAACTCTTATACCTGATAATTTAAATAACAAAGATGGTTTTAAACCTACACATTATACAAATAAAGAAATAAAAGAAATCCCAATTACTATAGCTGGTAAACTAATGGAAGTAAGAAAAAAATATTATTAATAGGTGATTATATGGTAAAATTATTACACATTCTTTTGAATATATTTTCTTTCGCTTCTTTAATATATATACTATATATCATTATTGAAGTTTTTAAACTTATTATAAAAAAATATATAAAAAAGGAAAAATATAAATTTAAATTTTTTATATTTAATACAAATTTTAAAAAAATTATTTTTAGTATTATAATTATTTTAGGAATATTTAATTTTGTTTTAGACACTTGGTATAGTCAACCTACTATCGGTAGTTTCTACGAAAAAAATGAATACGTTACAAAATACTATATTTATCTATATGATGATTCTAATTATATAAATTGTAAAAAATTGCCTGCTGAAATAGAATGTGTTTTGAATGTTGATGAAAAAGATTTAAATTATGATATTATATATAATTATTATAGAACTTATTATATAAATAAAATCTTTTTACCTTCTATGAACTCTAAATTTCCTAATGATTATACTATAAATAATTGTATAAATTTTGAAAATCAAGAAATAAACATTAATAAAAAAAATAGCATTATTGATAAAGATGGTAATACATATTATATCGAATTAACAAATGAAAAATGTTTAATTGATATTACTGAAGAAAAAACTCTTGAAAAAATAGATAAAATTTTTCAATCAACACCATATTATCAAAATTCAGAAGAGAATAAACAATAAAAAGATAATGTACTCCTCCGCCAAGACTTGTACATTATCTAACACAACACACTTGAAAAGTGCTTATATTTATATTATAAAGTATATTTATGCTCTTTTCAAGAAACATTTGTTTTGAAAGGAGAAACTTTATGGGAAAAAGAGGCAATGGAGAAGGTAGTATTTATTACTCTGAAAAATTAAAGAGATGGATTGGACAATACACATATAATGGAAAAAGAAAATCATTATATGGTAAAACTCGTACAGAAGTAAAAGATAAATTAAATAAAGCATTAGTTAATATTGTTGATAATAAATATGTAGATAGATCATATTACACATTAATTGATATAATAAATATGAATATTGAAGAACAATTTAACAGTAATCTAATTTCAGAAACTACCTACAAACGAAAATTAAATACAAAAAAAATAATAGAAAAATTATCCATATCAACAAGCCAAATACAAAAAATTACTTCTACAAATATAAATAAAGATTTATTATTATTAACAGACTATTCCAATTCAGTAATAAAAAAAGTTACACAAATGATTAGAAATGCATTTGACAAAGCATTAATTCTAAATATTGTTAATAATAATCCATTTAATATTAAAGGATTAATTAATATTCCTAAAAGTAAAAAAGAAGATAAAAAGGTAGATTCTTTAACAATTGAAGAACAACAATTATTCATTAAAGAATTAAATAAAGGTTATGATGAATATACAAACATATTTTATTTAGCAATCTATACTGGTATGAGAATTGGAGAAATACTTGCATTATCTTCAGAAGATATTGATTTTAAAAATAATTTAATACACATAAACAAAACACTAACTCAAAACAAAGAAGATAAATATATAATTGGGAACTCAACAAAAACATATGCAGGAAGAAGAGAAATTCCAATAACTAATTTAATATTAAATATATTGTTAAAAGTGTCTAATACAAGAAATGAATTGATTTTTACTTATAATGGTAAAATAATAACACCTAGTACAATAAATTCTCATTTTAAACGAATATGTAAAAATGCACGGCATTAGAGTTACAATTACTTCAAAAAAAAGATATAAAACAGATGAAAAATCTATTAATTTAAAATCAAGTAAAGTTAATACTCATATGTTAAGACACACTTATGCTACTAGATGTATTGAGAGTGGAATGAGTGCAGTAGTTTTATCAAAGTTATTAGGACATGCAGATATTGAAACAACACTTAATACTTATACTACAGTATTTAATAAATTTAAAGATGATGAGATAAAAAAATACTTAGACTATATGTCTCAGTTGCATTAAAATTGCATTAAAAAAATCACAAATCGTTATTATTTCAACTCTTTTAAGAAATTAAAAAAGGTCAGGAGCACCAAAAAATAGTACAAAAAGGATAAGGTTATATTTTTTCACCTTATCCTTTATTATTATCTAATTAGTTACATTAACTTTACAAGTAGCTGTTTTATTATTTACTGTTTTTACTGTAATTGTAGCAATTCCTATATCTTTAGCAGCTAATTCTCCTTTTTCATTTACGCTAACTACTTCCTCATTATCACTTTCCCATTTTAAAGTATTATCATATACATTTGCTGGTGCTATTGTATCAAGCAATGTATCAGTTGCGCCTACTTTTAAATTTATATTCTTTTTATTTAATGATATTCCTTGTGGCGCTATAATATTCCTTGTTGTATCAACATCCACTTGCAAACTTGCTTCAAAATTATATTTAGTACTATTTGCATTTGAGCACATTTGATTATTTAATGTTATTTTTTGTTTTACACTACTATTTACAGGATTTTGAACTACTACTTGATATATGTTTCCACTACCATTTACACTTGATATTGTACCATTAACTACAGTAAAATCTGTTGAAGTAAGTCCAATAACATCTTCACTAAATACAAGTGTATATGTAGTATTAGCAGTATTTATATTACCTATTGCTGAAGTAGTAATATTACATGCTATACCATTTGCATAAGATATTGGAATAATGTTTGATACATTACCTGAGCTATCAACACCTGCAACACATAATACTCCAACATCAGTAGGAATTTTAATATCTACTACTCCATCTACAAAATCTTTAGCACTAATTGTTTTTGCCTTTGTTAGTATATAATTATTATCAAAGCTACTTATTCCTGAATAATAATCTGATACATTACCACTTGCATCCATCTTTTTTAGATAATCATATCTAATTTCTTTTATATTATGCCCTGCATCTTGTGGCTCAACTCTTACCACTCTCATTTCATTATATACTCTATTACTTATAATCCTTATTGTTGGTATGCTTGTATCATAATTTGATACATCTACAGTTTCTCTTGCTATTTCTTCATTTGCAGCATCTTTTATAATTACATCAATTGTTTTATTTAATGAATTATTAAAACTATTTATTTCGTTTTGTGTTAAAGCAATAGTTAAAATATCTTTGTTATTTAAGTCTTCTAAAGTATCAAAATTAAACTTTGATATTGTATTTCTAACTTCCTTTAAATCAGAAATTCCAGAAAAATTAAGATACATTTTTGTTGAAGTAGCTCTTACAGAGTTAACATTTACTCCCATTTTATTTGTTGAACCTAAAGTATTATTTGTTACTTTAAGAGTTGAACCTTTAGTAACTAAAGTAGTTGAATCATTAATAGGTTCTTTATTTTTATTAATTTTAACTACGTCACTCAATCTTGGACTTATTGAATAATATATATTATAATTTACTTCCATTCCATCCATATCATAAACATTAATATTTGGATATGAACAAATATATGTCTTACCTTCAACATTTCCTTCAGTTTCAATTAAATTCAAATCTACAGTATAAAATTGAGTAAAATCAAAATCGTCACCATTAGCATCTAATTCTTTTTCCATATCATACTTACCATCATCACCAGCAAGCTCTAACATATCATCCATTGTTTTAGCATCTCCTGTAACTGGTAAAGTATCATTTTCTATGTAATAGGCAGTGACCATATCTTGAATTTGTGATACTTCATTTGCAAGTTTACTAAGTCTTGAAGTCTCTATATATTTTCCAAATGCAGTTCCAATAGTTGCGACAAGTATTAATGCTATTACAATAGTTATCACAAGAATAACTAAGCTTATACCCTTTTTCCTATCTTTACTTATCATCTATTTACTTACTGATATATAAATTATATCAATATCTCCTTTCTTTTTCATATATCAAATATTATTTATTTTATATACATTGCAATACGAAATCCTCTAGAAGATGTACTAGAAATAGAATTTGCTTCTCTTATTGAAGGAGTATTATTAATACCAGAATCATTTAAGTAACTATTTCCTCTAACAATTCTCATATTTTCTTCATAAGCTTCCATTGTCCACTCAGACACGTTACCACATAAATCATAAATATTATTTGTTTTACAATGCTCACTACTACCAGTTAAAATCATAGCAGAATTTCCACTTGCTTTTGTTAAAGCATTACCGTTTGCTAAAGTATAATCAACTGTTTCATTTTTATAATTTCCAAGTCCTGTACTATCAAATTTAATATTTGGATAATTTCCTTGTAACCATCTTAATGTAGCATCCCATTGTACACCATAAATTAGTGTTGATACTGTTCCATATTTAGAATTATTTGAGTTATATAGTCCTCTTGATTTTTCAACAGCTCCACCTGATAAATTTGTCATGCTATCTGCCCATTTAATATCTGTCCAAGGAGTCATATATTTAACACTTTGAGCTGTACCATTATTATTACTAGCTTCATATCTTGCAATATAGAAACCACCATATTTTTTTACACTATCTAACATATTATTATATTCATTTATTTCAGTTTGACTTGCTACATTTGAGTTATAATCAAATATTTCTGTTGCTTTACCACTTGCTACATAATTTTGCACTTGATTTGATGTAATTCCATCTTCTCTTTGGAAACTTGTTAAATCATCTACTGGTACCCATACAAATTGATTTCTTGTAGTTCTTGCTGTTTGTACATTAGAATCATTAACTGGCTCTGTACCTTCATAAATTACAAAACCGTTACTTTTTACATTTTCGCCTGTTGCCTGTGATGCTACGAACCCTTTTGGAATTGGCACACCACTTATCATATCTACAACACTTTCGCCTACGAAACTACTTGTTGCATCATCTTTTGAATATTTTAATACACTTGTCTTACTTTTTCTTTCATCTGTATTCTCTCTTGCTGTAACTTTAATATATAAATAATCTTGTATATTTAGTCCTTCTTTATATTCATCTATATTTTCAGAATATGTTTTATTATTTGTATTTGGTGTTTTTACAATTTCTTTTGTATAATTTGTTCCATCAGTACTAACTTGCACAGTATAATCATGAATACCATTTGCATTGTTAAATGCAACTTTAAAGCTAGCACCTGTATTATTAATTGCATTAAGAGATGCACCAACATAGAAAGATGTAGCTACAGATTTTGTAATCTTTGTCCAGTTATCTGCTTTATCAAGTACTAAAATATCTAATCCCTCTATATTTTTAGGTATCTTTAGTTCAACAGTACCATCTTGAGCTACACTTGCCTTTTTACCTCTTGCTTTAATATACGCTTCTTCAAGTGAATCAACTCCTGTATAGTATTGTTCCAAAACACCATTTTCATTATATTTTTTTAAGAAGTCATATCTAATCTCTTTAACTTGACTTTCTGAATCTGTTACTTTAAATCTAACTATATTTTCTTGTTCTGTTTCTGCAAATGTAAAATCTTGCAATTGTGAAGGTGGAACTATATCGTAATTAGATAAGTCTATTTTTAAAGTATCTATTGCAAGAATACCTTTTTGCTTAATAACACTTATACTTTTACCTTCTCCAACTATATTATTAAAACTACTAATTTCTGTATCTGTTAAAGCTGGTGTAACCATATCTTTTATATCATTTAAAGAATTAATATTAAATACATTATTACCTGTTTTTATATAATCTGATTTAAAGGCTCTTTGGCCATTTGCGCCCGGTATACTTAATGCTAAACTTTCACCTGCATTTAAATAAGCTGTTAAATTAATTCCCATTTTATTTGTCCAAGTCTTATTTAATTTTTTAACTGATAAACTACCTACAGTTTGTACAGAAGTTGAAATTCCACTAACATTATTTGTATTTTTAGTTGTCTTTTGATATTTAACTAATTTAGATGTTAATGAATAATATACTTCAAAATTTACTTCATATCCTTTTACATAGTACACATCCATAGTCACTGCAGATACCACATACACATCTGCCTCATCATCATCTGCTTGTGTACCTCTTGTTGTTCTATCTACGTTTATTTTTGACAAATCTATTTTATAGAATGCGCCCATATCGTCATTTTTTTCTAATTCACCATTTAAATCAAGTTCTTTTTCTAATTCATATCTTTCTGATGCAAGTGTTAATATATCACCTTGAGATAAAGCTTCTTCATTTTCACTTGCAGTTGGGAAACTGTTATGTTGTAAATAATACATATCAACCTGATCTTCTATTTGACTTAAATCTTCTGCAAATGATGCAAGATGTGCATTAGAAATAGAGTTACTTACAGTAACAATTCCTGCAGAAATAAGTATGAGTGCAACTATAATTGTTATAATTAATGTAACCATTGTTATACCATTTTTTTCCTGTTTAAATCCCATATAGTTTTTCATAAATCTATCACCTTTATATATTGTATAATGTTTAGATATTTTTTTCAAGCATTTTCAGTATTATTATTCCTTTTTTTTCAAATCTTATTAATTGCTATTTCTCATAGTTAGTGATATAATATTAATTAGGTGATATTGTGCAATTTAGTTTAAAAGATATTAATAACATTTTACCCAAAGTTATATCAAAAAATGAATTTGATATAGACTATATATCTAAAAGTGAAACAGATACAAAAGAACTTGCTTATGCACTTTCAAAATATTTAAAGAAAAATGATATAGTCGTACTTAATGGAGAACTTGGAAGTGGCAAAACTGCATTTATGCAAGGAGTTGCTAAATACTTTAATATTGAAGATCAGATAACAAGTCCAACATTTACTATCGTAAATGAATATTTAACAAATGATAATTTAAATATTTATCATTTTGATGTTTATAGAATAGAAGATGAAATCGAGTTTAGTGAACAAATTGGTACAGATTATTTTGAAAATGGTATTTGTTTCATTGAATGGGGAAACATTATACAAAACCTACTACCTAAAAATACTATTTATATCGATATACAAAAAGACGAACAAGAATACGATACTAGATACATTCATATATTAAGGAGGAACTAATGAATATACTTGCTATTGACACAACAACAAAAAAAGCATCTGTTGCTTTAACAAACGATATTGTTTTATTTGATATAACAGAAGATAATGATATTACTCATTCTGAAAAGCTATTACCTTTAGTAGATATGGCTTTATCAGAGGAAAATTTAAAAATAGAAGATATTGATTTATATGCAGTAATAAATGGCCCAGGTTCATTTACTGGTGTTCGTATAGGGCTTGCAACAGTTAAAGCATTTGCAATGGTAAATAACAAAAAAATATTTGCTATTTCATCACTTGAAGCTATTGCATTTTCAGTATTTGTAAATCTTAAAACTGATACTGAAAAATACATATTATCTCTAATTGACGCTAAAAATAACAGATGTTATTACGGGCTATATAAGGTTAGTAAAGTAAAGAACAAAATTGATATTAAAAGTGTTATAAAACCCGAAAATGATTTAATAGAAAACTTACCTGAAATAATACATAACTCATTACCAAATAATGCTACAGTTTCAGTTGCTGGAAATATGGATAGTAATGTTGTTAAAAAATATTTCAAAAATGAGGATTATATTAAGACTTACCCAAATATTAGAGAGATTATTCTAGCATATAATAAAATAAACAACTTGCAAAATTATATATTTGATACCTATACACTTGATGCTGAATATGTAAGGCCGTCACAAGCAGAAAGGTTAAAAAATGAACATTTTAAAAAATAACTTAACTTTTGAAAAAATGGAAGAAAAAGAAGTAGATAATATAAAAAATATTGAAATTGAACAAAATATTTCTATACTATCTAAAGAAAGTATAAAAAATGAACTTAATAGCACTACTTCTTTTTATTACGTATGTAAATTTGAAAATGAAATTATTGGATATGTAAATTTTTCAACTGTTTTAGATACTATGGAACTTAACTCTATTGTAGTAAAAAAAGATTTTAAACAAAAGGGTATTGCTTCATATATGCTAGATAAAGTTATAAATATTGCAAAAGAAAAGAATATAACTAAAATTTTCCTTGAAGTTAGAAAGTCAAATACACCTGCTCAAAATCTATATAAAAAATTTAATTTTAAACATATTAATACAAGAAATAAATATTATAGTGATAATTTGGAAGATGCATACATTTACTCATTATCATTATAACGAACAAAAGTGGGGCAAAAATTCTTTGCCTCACTTTTTAAACTATTTTCTATCTAAGCACCTATCAAATGTTAAATCATCTAAACAATAATATGACCAATCTAATCTACCAAAATCTCTATACCAATATTGATTATATTTTAAGTTAATAGATGAACCATCATTATACGTTACCCTTATAATATCGCGTAAATTAATCATAATGTAGTCATTATCCTGCTCAATCTCTGAGTTATATTCTACTTTTTTTACTATAAATTCTTTATCATTTTCATCTATTTTTATTATAAGTTTATCTTCCTTAAAAGATAGTTTATATAATAGACCCCAATCCTTATGCCATTTAATTAATTCATAAAAATTTCCTACAAAAATAAAAATACTTAATAGTATAAATACTATACAAAATATAACAACTCCTGTTTCAACGAAATTAAATTTTGCATATGATGTTAAATTTAAAGACTTAGCTAAAGGTATGTACTTATACACATAACTATAATCAACATTTTTTAAATATATATCATTAAACTCTACATTTTCCGATGATATAGAACTAAGAGTTCTAGTATTATTTGAATACTTAAAAATAACATATGGTACATTATCTTTTTTCGTATAATTAGATATAATATCTGATATATCATTGTCATCTGTTAAACTGTTTTCATCTGCAAAGAGTAATAAAACTTCATGATTAGACGATAATATATCGTTTAAAGCTTTCCGTTCTTCAGTTGTTAAATACTCTCCTTTGCAAAGTACATGATTGTCTTCATTAAATCTGTATTGTACATTCACTTTTTGCATAAAATCATTACGAATTAACAAAATTGTAATGATAGCTAAATCAACCATTATTAATATTATCACAATATTCTTAATTTTTTTCATGATAATTTCCTCCTTATTAAACTTAGAATTTACTAAAAAAATGTATCTATATTATACAACAGTATTTGCTTTATGTCAATGTATTTTTAAGATTTATGCTTATAATCAAGTTTGTTTCATATAAATTACATATATATTTCATTACTATTACTTTTTATTTTTTTATCTTTTTTTAATTTACTATTTTCTTTATTTATAATAAAATATATATGTAAAATTATAATTTATTGGAGGATTAACATATGAAAAAAACTAAGGAACTTAAATATACTGATTTAAGGAAATCTTTTAATACAGATGACTTAGACTTTGAAACAACAAAAGACATTGAGCCTTTAAACTCAGTAATGGGACAAGAAAGAGCTTTAGAAGCTATTAAAACATCAATGCAAATTACTCAAAAAGGATATAATTTATATATATCTGGTAGTATTGGAATTGGTAAAACTGCATATGCTTTATCTATTGTAAACGCTCTTAGTCAAAAAGAACCAGTGCCAAATGATTATTGTTATATTCATAACTTTGACGAACCAAATAGTCCAATAGCTATAGAACTTGAAGCAGGACAAGGAAACGAATTTAAACAAGATATGAATAGATTTGTATCTAATTTACTTAAAAGGCTTTCTAAAGATTTAAGTGGAGATGTATACGAAAAAGAAAAAAGAACAATACTCGATAGATTTAAAAGAGCTAAAGAAGATTTAATGAAAGAATTTGATAAATCAACATTTGAGCAAGGTTTTAAAGTTAGGAATACTGAAGAAGGAATATATTTCTCACCTGTTCACAATGGTGTTATATTAAGTGAAAAAGATTTTAACATATTAGATGATAAAACAAAAAAATACTTTGAAGAAAAGAGTCCACAAATACAAGAACAAACAATGAAAGTTTTAAAAGACTTAGACGATTTAGATAAACAAGCTGAAAAAGTCATAAATGAATGGCAAGAAAATGTAGCGACATTTGCCGTTACTCAATGTATGAGTGAATTAAAAATAAAATACAAGAAAAACCTAAAAATTCAGAATTTCTTGTATAGCATTCAAAGTGATGTTATTAATAAAATTGAGCAATTTAAGCAATATGAAGACAGTCAGCGTATTCCTAAAAATTCTAATCAATCTATGCAAGCTATGATGATGGCAAACGCGATGAGAAAAGACCAAAAGCCATGGGAAAATTACAAAGTAAATGTACTAATTGATAATGATAGGTTATATCATGCTCCTGTTGTAATATGCAAAAATCCAAATTACTTTGATTTATTTGGTAAACTAGAGTTTGAAACAGGTCCACAAGGTGTGAAGACAAATTACAAAATGTTAAAACCTGGTCTAATACATAAAGCTAATGGAGGCTATCTAATCGTAAATGTAAAAGACTTACTTTCAAGTGCTCCAACATGGGAAGCATTTAAAAGAGTCCTTATAAACAGAGAACTTTCAATAGATAGTTCTAGAGATATTGCTCAACCAGTTACTGTAGTATCTTTAAAACCAGAACCAATCCCTATAAAGATGCAAGTAATACTAATTGGATCTGAATATCATTACCAACAACTTTGTAATATGGATGTTGACTTTAAAAAGCTATTTAAAATGAAAGCTGATTTTGATGATACTGTTGATAGAAATAAAGTAAATACACAAAAATTAATAGAATATATTTCATATACTTGCAAAACAAATAATTTACTACCTGTAAATAAATCAGGTATTAAAGAAATAATTGAATATTCATCTCGTTTAGCAAATAACAAAAACAAGTTAACTGCAGTTAAAAATGATATTGCAGATTTAGTAATTGAATCGAATTTTATTGCTAAATCTTCTAAAAAGAAAGTTATTTCAGGAAACGAAGTTTTAAAAGCACTTAGTACTAAAGTTGAAAGATTTTCTAAATATGAAGATGCAATGAGTGAGCTTGTTTCAGACGGCGATATAATAATTTCAACTGATGGTAAAGAAATTGGTCAAATTAATGGACTTACAATTTCAATGACAGGTGATTGCACTTTTGGTAGACCAGTAAGAATTACTGCCAATACATTTATTGGTAAAAGTGGTGTTGTAAATATTGAAAGAGAAGTAGCTTTAAGTGGTTCATCTCATTCAAAAGGTGTATATATTTTATCTGCATATATTGGAGAAAAGTATGCACAAGATGCTCCTCTATCACTTACAGCTAGTATATGCTTTGAGCAACTATATAACGGAGTTGATGGCGATAGTGCTTCTTCTACCGAACTATATGCTATTCTTTCGAGTTTATCTGGTGTTCCTATAAAGCAAAATTTAGCTGTTACAGGTTCTGTTAATCAAAAAGGTGAAATACAACCAATAGGTGGCGTAACAGATAAAATTGAAGGGTTCTTCAAAGTGTGTAAACAAAAAGGACTAACAAAAGAAAATGGCGTACTAATACCTGTACAAAATGTTAAAAATCTTACTCTTAACGATGAAGTTGTAGAAGCAGTTAAAAATGGTATGTTCCATATATATCCAGTTTCTACTATCGATGAAGGAATTGAAATACTAACTGGTGTAAATGCTGGAGTTAAAGATGAAGCAGGAAATTATGAAAAAGATAGTATAAATTATTTAGTACAAGAAAAACTAAGAAAATATGCTAAAAATGCTATAAAATATAATATGTAAAAAAACATGTATAAATAAGCTTAAAAAATCGTGTCTATAAATTGACACGATTTTTTCTGCTACATATTGTTATGACATTTCATACAAATACCTTCATCTGCAAATTCATGAGAATATGTCCAACATCTAGGACATTTTACCCCTGTAGATTTTTCTACTTTTACTTCAAACTCTCCGTCTGTTTCTTCTACATTTAGTTCAGATATAATTGCAACAAGTTCAATATCTTTTAAATTCTCTTTTATAAAGTTATATTCTTCTCCTTTTGCATATATTGTTACTTGTGCATCAAGTGCACTACCAATTAACTTCTCTGCTCTAGCATTTTCTATTGGTTTTGCCATTTTCTCTTTTATTTCAAATATTCTATCAAATCTTTCTATTATCTGATCATCCATATATCTACTATCTTCAGTTGGGAAATCTTCAAGAAGCACACTTACTTTCTTATCTTTTACATTCATATATGAATATATTTCTTCAGAAGTAAACGCAAGTATTGGAGATATTATTCTTACAAACGAATATAGTATATCGTACATTGATGATTGACTACTACGTCTTAACGGATGATTTACATTAAATGTATATAGTCTATCTTTTATAACATCTAAGTATTTAGCTGAAAGTTCAATAGTACAAAATCTATGTATTTCACTATATACAAGATGATAGTCATAATTTGAGTATGCCTCATTTACATATTCAACAAGTTTATTTAACTTATACATAATGTATTTATCAAGTCCATCTCTATTTTGATACTCAACGTAATCTGTATCAGGATTAAAATCAACTGTATTACCAATTAAGAATCTTACTGTATTTCTAATTTTCTTGTAATTTTCTGATACTTGTTTTAGAATTTCTTTTGAAAGTCTAATTTCACTATGATAATCAGATGATGTAACCCACATTCTAAGTATATCAGCACCATATTCATCTACAATATCAAGTGGCGCAATACCATTTCCAAGAGATTTTGACATCTTTTTTCCTTGACCGTCAACTACCATACCGTGTGTTACTACTTCTTTATATGGTGCTTCACCTTTTGTTGCAACTGATGTTAAAAGTGATGATTGGAACCATCCTCTATATTGGTCGTTTCCTTCCATATATACATCTGCTTTACCTTCAGGTAAGCCGTATTTTTCGTTTAATACTGCTGCATGTGATGAACCTGAATCAAACCAAACATCCATAATATCTGTTTCTTTTACAAGTTTATTTGCACCACAACTACAAGTAGGAATTCTTCCAAGTATTTCTTCAGGTGTTTTTTCAAACCATGCATTAGAACCTTCTTTTTCAAATAAATCTTTTACAATTTTTATTGTCTCTTCGTTAATATATTCTTTTCCACATTCTTCACAGTAAAATATTGGAATTGGCACTCCCCATGAACGTTGACGTGAAATACACCAATCACTTCTATCTTTAATCATATTAGTCATTCTTTCAACGCCCCAGTCAGGATACCATTTTACATTTTCAATTTCTTTTAGAGCTTTATCTCTAAAGCCGTCAATTGATGCAAACCATTGTGTAGTTGCTCTATATATTACTGGTTTTTTACATCTCCAACAATGAGGATATGAGTGAGTTAATTCTTTAGCAGCAAATAAATCTCCTGTCTCCTCTAAATATTTTACTATCTCTTTATTTGCTTTTTTATAGAACATACCAGCAAATCTTCCTGCTTCTTCTGTCATATGCCCATGCTTATCAACAGGTACTATGATTTCTATATCTTTATACTTTTTGCAACATAGGTAGTCCTCATGTCCATGTCCTGGTGCAGTATGTACACAGCCTGTACCTGCATCTAAACTTACATATAAATCCTTATCTGAACCAAGTATTACTCTTGAAGTTTTATTTTCAATTACTGGATTTAAGCATATAATATTTTCAAGCTCACTTCCTTTAAATTCAGCAACTATACTATATTCTTCATAGCCTCCAAGCTTCATTACTTCATCTACTAATTCTTTAGCCATAACAAACCTTACATCATTTGCTGATACAACTGCATAGTCAAAATCTGGATTTAATGTAATAGCTTGGTTACCAGGAAGTGTCCAAGGAGTTGTAGTCCAAATTACAATATATGTATCTTTTAAATCTCCATATTTTGAAAATAAGCCCTTATCATCTTGTACTCTAAATTTTACATATATAGAAGTAGAAGTTTCATCTTTATACTCAATTTCAGCCTCTGCAAGAGCTGTTTCACAATCACTACACCAATATACAGGTTTTAAATCTCTATAAATGTATCCTTTTTTATACATTTCACCAAATACACCAATTTGTGTAGCTTCAAAATTCTTATGAAGTGTTAAATATCTCTTGCTTTCATCTCTATAGTCTCCAAGTCCACCTAAACGTTCAAATTGTCTTGCTGTTTTTTCAACTGCTTTTAAAGCAAAATCTTTACATATCTCTCTAAATTTTGCTACTCCTACATCTGACTTTTCTACTTTAAGTTCTTGTTGTACTTTCTTTTCAATTGGTAATCCATGTGTATCCCAACCAGGAACATAAGGGCTATAATACCCATTCATTGTTTTATATCTAATTATAATATCCTTTAATATTTTATCAAGTGCGTGACCTGTATGAATATCACCATTTGCATATGGTGGCCCATCATGAAGTATAAACTTCTTGCCAGTATTTTTATTTTTCTCTAAAGCTAGATAATATACTTTATTATCAATCATTCTTTGTAATATATCTGG